>NZ_MUND01000325.1 GCF_002154375.1 Streptomyces glaucescens
CGCGGAGCTCACGCAGGGGGTGGGCGCCGGGGACCGGGAGCAGCGGACGCCCACTCCGGCCCCGGCGCGGGCCCCGACCCCGGTGCCAGCCGCGCGGCCCGAGCGGGAGCAGACGGGGCCGGCGGTTCCCGACCTCACCAAGACGCCGCCGAGCCAGCCCCGGGACCTGCCCGCGCGCGCGGAGCAGCTCCAGCTGTCCGGCGACATCACCTACGCCCTGCCCTCGCTCGACCTGCTCACGCGCGGCGGGCCGGGCAAGGCGCGCAGCGCCGCCAACGACGCGATCGTCGAGTCGCTGACCACCGTCTTCACCGAGTTCAAGGTCGACGCGCGGGTCACCGGCTTCACGCGCGGGCCGACGGTCACGCGCTACGAGGTCGAGCTCGGCCCGGCCGTGAAGGTCGAGCGGATCACCGCGCTGACCAAGAACATCGCGTACGCCGTCGCCAGCCCGGACGTGCGGATCATCAGCCCGATCCCCGGCAAGTCCGCGGTCGGCATCGAGATCCCGAACACCGACCGGGAGATGGTCAACCTCGGTGACGTACTGCGGCTCGCGGAGTCCGCGGAGGACGACGACCCGATGCTGGTCGCCTTCGGCAAGGACGTCGAGGGCGGCTACGTCATGCACTCGCTGGCGAAGATGCCGCACATGCTGGTGGCCGGAGCCACCGGCTCCGGCAAGTCGTCCTGCATCAACTGCCTGATCACCTCGATCATGATGCGTGCGACCCCCGAGGACGTCCGGATGATCCTGGTCGACCCCAAGCGGGTCGAGCTGACCGCCTACGAGGGCATTCCGCACCTGATCACGCCGATCATCACCAACCCGAAGCGGGCCGCCGAGGCGCTCCAGTGGGTCGTACGGGAGATGGACCTCCGGTACGACGACCTGGCGGCCTACGGCTACCGGCACATCGACGACTTCAACCGCGCGGTGCGCGAGGGCAAGGTCAAGCCGCCGGAGGGCAGCGAGCGCGAGCTCCAGCCGTATCCGTATCTGCTGGTGATCGTGGACGAGCTGGCCGACCTGATGATGGTCGCCCCGCGGGACGTCGAGGACGCCATCGTGCGGATCACGCAGCTCGCGCGCGCGGCGGGCATCCACCTGGTGCTCGCCACCCAGCGGCCGTCGGTCGACGTCGTCACCGGCCTCATCAAGGCGAACGTGCCCTCCCGGCTCGCCTTCGCCACCTCCTCGCTGGCGGACTCGCGGGTCATCCTCGACCAGCCGGGCGCCGAGAAGCTGATCGGCAAGGGCGACGGGCTGTTCCTGCCGATGGGCGCGAACAAGCCGACGCGTATGCAGGGCGCCTTCGTCACGGAGGCCGAGGTCGCGGCCGTCGTGCAGCACTGCAAGGACCAGATGGCGCCGGTCTTCCGGGACGACGTCGTCGTGGGGAGCAAGCAGAAGAAGGAGATCGACGAGGACATCGGCGACGACCTCGACCTGCTGTGCCAGGCGGCCGAGCTGGTCGTCTCCACGCAGTTCGGGTCGACCTCCATGCTCCAGCGCAAGCTGCGGGTCGGCTTCGCCAAGGCGGGGCGGCTGATGGACCTGATGGAGTCCCGGAACATCGTCGGGCCGAGCGAGGGCTCGAAGGCGCGGGACGTGCTGGTGAAGCCGGACGAGCTGGATGGCGTGCTGGCGATGATCCGTGGGGAGTCTGAAGGGTAGGGAGACGGTTGCCGAACTGGGCCGACGGGGGGAACGCGATACTCCGGTTGTCCGATCGTGACACACCCGTAAGGGATCGGTGACCAACCGTTTCCCTACGGCGTACGTCAAGTTGAGGGAAGCGAAAACCGTGTACCCGACCATCGGAACGACCGGCCATTCCGATGGCGTACAAAGTCCTACCGCCCGGTTGCCCCACCCTTTCGTACCCCCCCTAGACTGAACCTCCAGCAGGTGGCTACACGCTCGAAAGGCGCCCCCGTGTCCATCGGCAACTCCCCTGAAGACGAGCGTCCGTTCGAAGACGTATCCGACGTTTCCGGCGTGCCCGAGAAGCCCCGACCCTCCATCGGCCGTGCGCTGCAGCAGGCGCGCATCGCGGCCGGGCTGACCGTCGACGACGTCAGCAGCGCCACCCGGGTCCGGATCGCCATCGTGCACGCGATCGAGTCGGACGATTTCGCGCCCTGCGGCGGGGACGTGTACGCCCGCGGCCACATCAGGACCCTGGCCAGGGCCGTCCACCTGGACCCGGACCCGCTGATCGCCCAGTACGACGCCGATCACGGCGGACGGCCGGCGCCCACCCCGGCGGCACCGCTGTTCGAGGCGGAACGCATCCGCCCCGAGCGGCGCGGGCCGAACTGGACGGCGGCGATGGTCGCCGCGATCGTCGCCGTGGTCGGCTTCGTCGGCTTCACCGTGTTCAAGGGCGGCTCCGGCAGCGATGCCGGGACGCAGGTGGCCGAGGGCGCTCCGCCGTCGAAGGGCACGTCCTCCTCGCCGAGCGCCGGGACCGGCAAGACCACCGACCCCAAGCCGGACCCGACCGAGAGCGCCATCGCCGCCGCGCCGCAGGACAAGGTGACGGTGCAGGTCAGCGCGGTCGACGGCCGGAGCTGGATCTCGGCCAAGGACCACAACGGCCGACTGCTCTTCGACGGGCTGCTCAAGCAGGGCGACTCCAAGACCTTCCAGGACAGCTCCAGGATCAACCTGGTCCTCGGCGACGCCGGCGCGATCCAGCTGTATGTGAACGGCAAGAAGATCGAGGACGACTTCCAGCCGGGTGCCGTGGAACGGCTCACGTACACGAAGGGCGACCCGCAGGTCGGATAAGGGGCCTCATCAGGGGAAGGCGGGACGGGGTTGACCAAGATCGGTCAACCCCGTCGACGTGGGGTGTCCGTGGGACGAAGTAGTCTTGAGCCCATGCCTGAACGCCGTACCGTCGCACTGGTCACCCTTGGCTGCGCCCGTAACGAGGTGGACTCCGAGGAGCTCGCAGGCCGTTTGGAGGCGGACGGCTGGCAGCTCGTCGAGGACGCCGCGGACGCGGACGTCGCCGTCGTCAACACCTGCGGCTTCGTCGACGCCGCCAAGAAGGACTCCGTCGACGCCCTGCTGGAGGCCAACGACCTCAAGAGCCACGGCAGGACCCAGGCCGTGGTGGCGGTCGGCTGCATGGCCGAGCGGTACGGCAAGGAGCTGGCCGAGGCCCTGCCCGAGGCCGACGGCGTGCTCGGCTTCGACGACTACGCCGACATCTCCGGCCGGCTCCAGACCATCCTGAGCGGCGGCATCCACGCCGCCCACACCCCGCGCGACCGGCGCAAGCTGCTGCCGATCAGCCCCGCCGAGCGCCAGGAGTCCGCGGCGGAGGTCGCCCTTCCGGGGCACGCCCCCGCCGACCTCCCGGAGGGCCTGGCCCCCGCGTCCGGCCCCCGCGCGCCGCTGCGCCGCCGGCTCGACGGCTCCCCGGTCGCCTCGGTGAAGCTGGCCTCCGGCTGCGACCGGCGCTGCACCTTCTGCGCCATCCCGTCCTTCCGCGGCTCCTTCATCTCCCGCCGCCCCAGCGACGTGCTGAACGAGACCCGCTGGCTGGCCGAGCAGGGCGTCAAGGAGATCATGCTGGTCTCCGAGAACAACACCTCGTACGGCAAGGACCTGGGCGACATCCGCCTGCTGGAGTCGCTGCTGCCCGAGCTGGCCGAGGTGGACGGCATCGAGCGGGTGCGGGTGAGCTACCTGCAGCCCGCCGAGATGCGGCCCGGGCTCATCGACGTGCTCACCTCCACGCCCAAGGTCGCCCCCTACTTCGACCTCTCCTTCCAGCACTCCGCCCCGGACGTGCTCCGCGCGATGCGCCGCTTCGGCGACACCGACCGCTTCCTGGAGCTGCTGGACACCATCCGGAGCAAGGCCCCCGAGGCCGGTGTGCGCTCCAACTTCATCGTCGGCTTCCCCGGCGAGACCGAGGCCGACCTGGCCGAGCTGGAGCGCTTCCTGAACGGCGCGCGCCTGGACGCCATCGGCGTCTTCGGCTACTCCGACGAGGAGGGCACCGAGGCCGCGACGTACGACAACAAGCTCGACGAGGACGTGGTCGCCGAGCGACTGGCCCACATCTCCCGGCTGGCCGAGGAGCTGGTCTCGCAGCGCGCGGAGGAGCGCGTCGGCTCGACCGTGGAGGTCCTGGTCGAGTCGGTGGACGAGGAGGAGGGCACCTACGGCCGCGCGGCCCACCAGGCGCCGGAGACGGACGGGCAGGTGCTGCTCACGAGCGGCGCGGGCCTGAGCGTCGGCCGTATGGTCGAGGCCAAGGTGGTCGGCACGGAGGGTGTCGACCTGGTGGCCGAGCCGCTGGCGGGCCATCCCGGAGGCAGCGAGGAGGCGGGCAGATGACCGGAGTGCCGGCGGCCGCGGGCGGGCCCGCCCGGGCGAACGGCGCGGCTGCGGCTTCCGCCCAGGCCATGGGGGCCGCGGGTGTCGCCGCCCACGGCCAGAGTGCCGCCGGGCCTCGCGGGGCCGCGGTGGCCGCCTCGGTGCCGGACGGCGGGTCCGGGGGCGGCTCCGGTGCGTCCGGTGCGTCCGGTGGAGTCGCTGGGGATGTTGCGTCCGGCGGCGGTGCGCCGGAGGACGCGAAGCCCGCGCGGGGCGGCAAGATCGCGGCCGCCGCGGTCAACCAGGCGAGCGTCTGGAACATCGCCAACCTGCTGACCATGCTCCGGCTGGTCCTGGTGCCCGCCTTCGTCGCCCTGATGCTCGCCGACGGAGGGTACGACCCCGCATGGCGTTCGCTCGCCTGGGCGGCCTTCGCCATCGCCATGATCACCGATCTCTTCGACGGCCATCTGGCGCGCGCCTACAACCTCGTCACCGACTTCGGGAAGATCGCCGACCCCATCGCCGACAAGGCGATCATGGGGGCGGCGCTGATCTGTCTCTCGGCACTGGGTGACCTGCCGTGGTGGGTGACGGCGGTGATCCTCGGACGGGAACTCGGGGTCACGCTGCTGCGGTTTCTGGTCATTCGGTACGGTGTCATCCCGGCCAGCCGGGGCGGCAAGCTCAAGACCCTCACGCAGGGCGTGGCGGTCGGGATGTACGTGCTGGCGCTGACGGGGTGGCTGGCCACCCTGCGCTTCTGGGTGATGGCCGCGGCGGTCGTCCTGACCGTGGTGACCGGTCTGGACTATGTGAGACAAGCCATTGTGCTGCGCAGGCAGGGAATTGCCGAGCGCAGGGCCGCGTTGGAGGAGACGGAAGGGTGAGGTCCACGGCTGCCGACATCGCCGCCGACGTGGTGCGACTACTCACGGTGAAGGGCGAGACGGTCGCCGTCGCCGAGTCGCTGACCGGTGGGCTGGTCGCCGCGGAGCTCACGGCGGTTCCGGGGGCGTCCAAGGCGTTCCGCGGTTCGGTGACGGCCTACGCCACCGAGCTGAAGCACCGGATGCTCGGTGTCGACGACGACCTGCTGGCCCAGCGCGGAGCGGTGGACCCGCAGGTCGCGGCCCAGATGGCGGCCGGAGTCCGCAAGGCCCTGGGAGCCGACTGGGGAATCGCGACCACCGGTGTCGCCGGCCCCGACCCCCAGGACGGACAGCCCGTCGGGACGGTTTTCGTGGCGCTGGACGGGCCCGTTGGGCCCGGTTCCGGTTCTGCCGGTGGCGGAAAAGTGCAGCCGCTGCGGTTGAACGGCGACCGCGCGGAAATTCGTATGGAGAGTGTACGGAGCGTACTCGCACTGCTCTTGAAGGAACTTGCGAGCGAACAGACCGGGAATGAGCGGGCACAGGATACGGAACGGAACGGGGGGTTTTGATGTTTGCAGCCCTGAGTGAACACGACATCGCTCCCCGCACGGCCGCGGCGCGAGGCGGTACGGTGGGGCGTGAAGGATGCGGCTACGCGGTCCGAGGAGGGAGCCACCGATGATTCTGCTCCGTCGCCTGCTGGGTGACGTGCTGCGTCGGCAGCGCCAGCGCCAGGGCCGTACTCTGCGCGAAGTCTCCTCGTCCGCCCGAGTCTCACTCGGCTATCTCTCCGAGGTGGAGCGGGGGCAGAAGGAGGCTTCCTCCGAACTGCTCGCCGCCATCTGCGACGCGCTGGACGTACGGATGTCCGAGCTGATGCGGGAAGTGAGCGACGAGCTCGCCCTCGCCGAGCTGGCCCAGTCCGCTGGGGCCACCCCCAGTGAGCCTGTGCACACGCCGGTTCGTCCGATGCTTGGTTCCGTTTCGGTGACCGGTGTGCCACCGGAACGGGTGACCATCAAGGCGCCCGCCGAAGCGGTGGACGTGGTCGCCGCGTGAGTGTCTCGCGGCGCTGACAGAGTGTGACGTGTGAGCCCCGGCCGGGGCTTCTCC
>NZ_MUND01000326.1 GCF_002154375.1 Streptomyces glaucescens
AGCCCCGGCCGGGGCTTCTCCGGGGAGACCGGAGAAGTGGGGTCGGGGTTTTCGCGTATCCGGACCCGGTGATTGCCCGGTATCTCCATGTCCGTTGTTACTCAGGGCGTGTGCTCCGTTTGCCGCGTATGCGGGATCCGGTCATGGTGGAGGGGCCACGACTGGGTGAGTCACCGGAGGTGCGGATGAACGTCGTGAAGAGCCCGCTGTCCGACACGGACCTGAAGACCGTCGCCGACGCGCTGCAAGGAGCGCTCGTCGACCTGGTGGACCTCGCGCTGGTGGCGAAGCAGGTGCACTGGAACGTCGTCGGGCCGCGGTTCCGTTCGGTGCATCTCCAACTGGACGAGGTCGTGGACACCGCGCGCACGCACTCCGACACGGTGGCCGAACGGGCCTCCGCGCTCGGCGTCTCACCCGACGGACGCGCCTCGACGGTGGCTTCCGGCAGCGGCATCCAGGAGGTGGCCGGCGGCTGGGTCAAGGACGAGGACGCGGTGCGGGTGCTGGTGCACGCGCTGGGAGCGGTCATCACCCGGATGCGTGAGCGGGTGAGCGTGACCGAGGAACCCGATCCCGTGTCCCAGGACATCCTCATCGGAATCACGGCGGATCTGGAGAAGCATCACTGGATGTTCCAGGCCGAGAACGTGTGACGCGGGATGACGCGAGTGGTGCGCCCCGGTGCCTGTGGTGCGCCCTCCCCGCGCTGAGAGTGGCCGTCTGGCGTCGGCCCGGTCGGGGTGAGACGGCGCTCTGGCGTCGGGCTGGAGGTGGCGGCCATGACGGGCCGGATAGTGCGCTGGGGGGCGCTTGTGGGGCTCGGAGCGGTGTGGTGGTGGGCCCTGCTCCGGGTCGCTCTCGCCGGGGACCCGGGGGCGCTGGAAGGGGCCGTGGCGGCCGGGGGGTGGGGGCTCAGCCTGCTCCCGGTGCACACC
>NZ_MUND01000327.1 GCF_002154375.1 Streptomyces glaucescens
GGGCACCCAGCTCGACGTACGGCCGATCAAGGCGTTCGGGGACGGCTCCGAGATCACGGAACAGGCCGTCGCCTCCTACGTCGCGAAGTACGCCACGAAAGCGGCGGAGAACACCGGCACCCTCGACCGGCGCATCGGTGAGCTGTCGGAACTCGACCGCCACGGCGTACCCGACCACACCCGCCGCCTCGTCGCCGCCTGCAAGCTCCTCGACCCGCTCTACCCAGACCGGCGGCTATGGGCCTGGGCGCACATGCTCGGCTTCCGCGGCCACTTCTCCTCGAAGTCGCGCCGCTACTCCACCACCCTCGGCGCTCTCCGCCAGTCCCGCGCCGACTACCGCGCCGCGCAGGAACGCGCCGCCCTTGGCCTGGACGACGCCGAGCCGGACACCGTGCTCGTCCTCGCTGACTGGCAGTACGCCGGCCACGGCCACAGCCCCGGCGAATCCCTCCTCGCCGCGACCATCGCCCGCGACCTCCAGCTCAACCGCGAAACCGCCCGAGAGGCACTTGCCGCGCTGCCTGACGAAAGGGAGTGGTGACCGTGGCGACACGCCTGCCCGACCGGTACCTGACGCCCGAGGACCTGGTCGAGCTGTTCGAGCTGCCCAGCGTCGAGACGGTCTACCAGTGGCGCCGCAAGCGCATCGGCCCCCGCGGCTTCCGTGTCGGCCGGCATCTCCGCTACGACCCCGAAGACGTCCGCGCCTGGGTGAAGTCCCGCATGGAAGAAGGAGCCGCCGCGTAATGGCCGGACACGTCCAAGACCGCTGGTACAAGAGCGTTCCCGGCCTCGACGGCAAGACCGTCCGGGTCAAGACCGACCGATACGGCGTCGGCCACCGCTACCGCGCCCGGTACATCGCGCCGGACGGCTCCGAGAAGTCCAAGAGCTTCCCGGACAAGCAGAAGCGCAAGGCGGACCAGTGGCTCGCCAACATCGAAGCGGACATGTCGCAGGGGCGGTACATCGACCCGGCCGCGGGCTCGGTGACCTTCGGCGAGTACGCCAAGAAGTGGATGGCGGCGCTCACCATCGACCCGGTGACCCGTGAGAGTGTCGAGATCCGTCTCCGGGTCCACGCCCTTCCGTACCTCGGTGATCGGCCGATGGCCTCCTTCCGCCCCTCCCACCTGCGCGCATGGATGAGGGAGCTGGAAGCCACAGGACGCGCGGCGTCCTACCGGCGGTCGATCTTCGCCAACGTGTCCGCCGTGTTCACGGCCGCCGTGGAAGACCGGATCATTGCCGAGAACCCCTGCCGCGCTCGCTCCGTCCGGGCGCCGTCCCTCGACGGGCGCAAGATCAAGCCCTGGTCCATCGAGCGGGTGATGGCAGTACACGAGGCGCTGCCGAACGCCTACCAAGAGATGGTGTCCCTCGGGGCGGGATGCGGCCTCCGGCAAGGCGAGATCTTCGGCCTGGCGCTCGAAGACGTCGACTTCCTCGGGGGCACGGTCCACGTCGTCCGGCAGGTCAAGCTTCTGCGAGGCACGCAGCTGGTCTTCGGCCCGCCCAAGGGCGGCAAGGAACGGCACGTGCCCTTGCCCGAGACGGTCGCCTTCGCGTTGGCCGATCACATCACGAGGCACGAGCCGGTAGAGGTCACGCTGCCCTGGAAGACTCTGGACGGCCCGCCCGTCTCGGCCTCCCTGCTGTTCGCCAACACTCGGAATAAGGCTCTGGCTCTGCACCGGAACCGCTTCAACCAGTACGTGTGGCGACCGGCTCTCGCATCCGCCGGCATCCCCCTGGGACGCGAAAACGGCATGCACGCCCTCCGCCACTTCTACGCCTCGGTGCTCCTGGACGCAGGGGAGAGCATCAAGGCCCTGAGCGAGTACCTGGGCCACCACGACCCGAGCTTCACCCTGCGCACGTACACGCACCTGATGCCGAACAGCGAGGCGCGCACCCGGGCCGCCGTGGACCGCGTCTTCCAGGCCCCGGGGAGCACCGAGGACGGCCCCGAGACGGCCCCTGGGGCAGGCTGACCCCCTGGCCTGCATCGCGATCAGAACAGCCACAACTGAGTCGGTCGACCAGTCGAGTCGCCTGGTCGGTCACATCGCTGAGCGCCCTTCCACGGCCCGAGAACGGCCTGGGAGGGCGCTGCTTTTCCCGCCCGGCCCGCTCGGGTCACCGACCGCCGGTGAGGATGCCGCTCAGCTCGGCCTGGCGCTTTTTCAGTTCCTCATAGGTGGAGATGACATCGCGCTCGAACGAGACGGGCCAGTTCTGCTTCGCCCGCCATATGTAGGGCACGCCCTCCTCCTTCCAGCGCAGGTGGCTCACGCGCCAGGAGTTGTGGTGGTCGATGAACCGGATGTACGAATCAGGCATGCGCGAGCCTTCGATGAGGTGTGCGTTCGACGCCAGAAGCTCCTGGATGGCCGTGTTTCGGGGCATGAAGTCGTTGTCCACCCAGAAGAGCCACGCCTCCAGATCCTCCGGGCTGATTTCACTGCCCTCCGCGAAGACGTGATGGCGACCCAGGGTGGCGCAGAAGTCCCGGAAGGATGAAGTGCCCTCGTGCAGCAGAAAGAACAGCGGGCCGTACAGCCGCTCGAGCTGGCTCTCGATGTGCGCGAGTTGCGTCTGGTGCTTCTGCCTGTGCCGTTCGGCCCTCTGGGTCAGAACATGATTGACAGCCCATCCGGTGACGGAAACGCTCGCGGCCACCATGGCTGCGATCAATGTCGTGTCCATGCGCAGCACCTACCGCTCTCTCGTCACGCGCCGACCTGGCGCCGATGGCTTGTACCCGGCGCTTCGTCTGCCCCATGAGCTGTCCGAAGTCGGTCTGGGTGAAGCCGCGCCGTTCACGCCAGTGCACGATGCGTCGGCCGATGCCGGGGTGTCCATCGCGCGCCCCTGAGCCAAGGCACGCACTTTGTGTGCCCGCCTCCGTTGTACCGCGTTCTGCGGTTCGGTGTGAGGCCGATCATCACGACATGGAGGCGCAGCTGGGGCCGGTGCGGAATTGCCTTCCCGCCCGTTGGACACCTTGTTTCCCCGCCGTCGGTATCCAGACGCGACCGGTACACGCCGTAGCCACCGCCGAGCGGCGGTCACCGAGCGGCCGCCTCGCCGCACCCTCGAGGGTGGCCCCGTCAACCACGCCCCCACAGTGAGCACCAGGCGGGGCGTTGACGACTCCGGGGTTGATCAGGCACCCCGCGGCACGACGTTCACCGCTCGGTACGCGTAGCCGTCCTGTTCGAAGCCGGGGGCTTCCCATGCCAGGTCGACCTGTTGGCCGGGGGACAGGGTGCGGAAGCCGTCCAGCTCGAGGTTCGAGAAGTGGGCCCGGCAACCGCCGGGGGTCTCGGGGGAGTCCAGGACGCCCCAGCCCTCCTCGTCGTGCCATTCGCGGACCGTCGCGGTGATCATGTGGCAACCCTACGGGTGTGCCGGGTTCGCGACGATCACTTGAACGGATTACCAGCCGTGTCCTCCGGGCCGGTGCCGCAGATGAAGGGGTGGGCGGCGGAGCCGTCCGGTCGGATGTCGACGGTGAGACGAGGGCTGAAGTGATGAGGAACGTACGGGCGAGCGGTGCGGTGCGCCGGGTGGCCGGGCTGGGTGTTCTGACGGCCGTGGGCTGGGGCCTGGCCGGTGGGGTCGCGCATGCCGATGAGACCAACACCGGCTCGCACAACGGGCCCCGGATCGGGCTGATCAATGCCGGGCAGATCGACGATCCCATGGAGGACGTGCTTCAGCACTTCCTCGGGCTGGGGGGCGGCGCTGCCGCCGAGCCCGCCGAGCCCGCCGAGGGGCAGCCCGCGGCTCGATGAACGGCACAGGTCCGGTCACGGCTCCGGGACGGCCTCCCGGTACGCCGCCAGCAGGGCGTCGAGTGTCTCGCGGTCTGCGGGGCGCAGTGGGGCGCGGACCGGGCCGGCGGGCAGGCCGAGGGCGGTGAGGAGGGCCTTCGCGGTGACCGTGCCGGGGAGGCCCGCCGCCATCATCGCTTCGATCAAAGGTGTGGCCTGCCGCTGGAGGCGGGCCGCGTGGGCCGTTTCGCCCGCGTCGAAGGCGTCCAGCACCGCGCGGATGTGACCCGGGATCACGTTCGCCACCGTGCTGACGCAGCCCGCGGCGCCCACCGCGTACAGGGCGAGGTTGTGTTCGTCGCAGCCCGCGTAGTAGGCGAGGCCGGTGCGGGCCAGGACCTTCTGGGTGCCGAGGAAGTCGTAGGCGCAGTCCTTGACCGCCACGATCCCCGGGTGTGCGGCGAGTCGGATCATTGTCTCCGGCTCGATGCGGGTGCCGGTGCGGCCGGGGATGTCGTAGAGCGCGACCGGGAGGCCGGAGGCGTCCGCCACTTCGCGGAAGTGGGCCTCGACGGCGTCCTGCGGGGGCTTGCTGTAGTACGGCGTGACGACCAGGACGCCGTCCGCTCCCGCCTTCTCGGCCTGGTGGGTCAGTTCGATCGTGTGGCGGGTGTCGGAGGTGCCGACGCCCGACAGGATCGAGGGGCGCCCGCCCACGCGCCCGCCCACCGCTTCCCGGACGGCGCGGATCAGCTCCGCCTTCTCCTCGTCGGTCGTGGTCGGCGATTCGCCGGTGGTGCCGTTGAGGACCAGACCGTCGCAGCCCTCGCTCACCAGACGCTCCGCCAGCCGCTGTGCGCCGTCGAGGTCGAGGGTGCCGGACGCGGTGAAGGGGGTGACCATCGCGCACAGGACGCGGCCGAAGGGCGGGGTCGGCGTGGTGGTCGAGGTGGTGTGGGTCATGGGAGCAGTCTCGGCGGCCCGAAGGTGAAGCTCCACTTAAATCTGCTACGAGGTATCGGTAAGGAGAGGTGTGAGGAGAGGGAGGCGGTATGGCACGGGGGGTAGTGACGGTCGGTCAGGGTACCCGGGCGCCGAGACGCACGCAGACCAGGGAAAGGGCACACCGATGACCGACCGGACCAAGGGGCCCGCCGAGCTGCTCAAGCAGGTCGAGCGGACCCGCGGCGAACTCGGCACCACCGTCGGGGAGCTGGCCGCCAGGGCGGACGTCCGCGAACGCGCCCGGGCTCGCGCCGCCGATCTCAGGGACAGGGCGGGCGCGATGACCGTCCAGCTGCGCAGCAGCGCGGCCCAGGCGGGGCACGCCGTCCAGGGCGGCGCCACCCGAGCGCAGTACGCCGTGGAACACCGGGCACCCCAGCCCGTGCGCAGGCTCGCCCAGGCCGCCCTCCGGCTCCCGCGGCCGGTGCTCGTCGCGGGTGCGGCGGGTGCGGTGGTCGTCGCGGCGGGCGTGCTGCGGCGACGGAGCGGCGGGCGCTGAGGTACGGCCGCTGAGGTACGGCCGTCGGGGCGACAGGAGGGGACTCCCCGAAGTGGCTTGACCTCAAGCGAGGTCGAGGTTGAAGGCTGGTCGGTGTACCAACCGACCAGCCTTTTCCGGAGGTTGACATGACCCGCCGTACCGACGCCCACCCCGACCTCACCCGCCCGGACGCCGCGGCGCCGTTCTTCAGCACGTGGCGGGTCGGCACGCCCGAGCGGCAGCGGGCCGCCGTCGAGGCGATCGCGGGAACCTGGGAGCGCCGCCCGTGGCCGGCCGACGGGCTGCTCGGCTACCACGTCTACACCGGCCGCGACGGGGCCACCCTGATGCACTACTCGCAGTGGGCGAGCGAGGCGGGATACGAGGCGTTCTTCAAGACGCAGCGGCAGGAGCGTGTCGACGAGATCGACACCCTCGTGCCGGGGATCGAGCGTCTCGTGCTCGACCGCTACGGCCGTCCGCGCAGCCGCGAGCGGGCCGCCGGCGACACCCGGGTGCCGGGTCTGATCGTGACCGTGCGGATCGACTTCGAACCGGACGCGGCCGAGCGGCGCGCCGACTGGATCGGCGAGGTGCTGCGGGCCCTGGCCGGCGACCCGGCCGGCCACCGCGGCCTGATCTCCGCCCACTTCCACCTCAGCAAGGACGGCACCCATGTCCTCAACTACGCCGAGTGGGAGAGCGAGCAGGCCTACGACGCCGCCCTCGCCGCGCCCGGCGAGGGCATCGGCGACGGCGGTGAGCAGTGGGAGCGGGTGCGGACGTACCCCGGGGTGAAGGGGTTCACCGGCACCCGCTACCAGCACGCCGTGGGCCTGCTGCCCGGCTGACCGGCCGGCCCGCCGGCTACGGGCGGAAGCGCAGCACCTGCGGGTCGTGGTCGC
Organism: Streptomyces glaucescens; assembly: GCF_002154375.1. Classification (GTDB taxonomy): domain Bacteria; phylum Actinomycetota; class Actinomycetes; order Streptomycetales; family Streptomycetaceae; genus Streptomyces; species Streptomyces glaucescens. The sequence goes on from NZ_MUND01000327.1 coordinate 6,174, forward strand.
TGATCTGGTCGTGGAACTCGGCGTTCAGGTGCACGCTGTCGTACTCGAAGTCGCAGCCGCGCCGGATCGCCGGGCTGATCAGGATCTGGTCCAGGACCTGGCTGTTGCCCTGGTAGACGTACGAGTACCGCTCACCGCGGGGCAGCGACTTGACCGCCGACCACAGCTCGCCGTCGCCCTCCAGGGCCTCGGTCGTGCCGGAGAACTCGAAGTCGTTGATGTCGCCGAGCGCGACGACGTCCGCGTTCTTCTGGACGGCCAGGATCTCCTTGACGAAGGCGTTCACGGCCGTCGCCTGGAGGTGGCGCTGGGTCTCGGAGCTGCGCGCGGGGGGCTGGTACTGCGAGGTCAGACCCTGGTCGCCGCCCTTGGAGTTGAAGTGGTTGGCGATCACGAACACCGTGCGGCCACGGAAGGCGAACTCGCCGACCAGCGGCTTACGGCTGTTCCGCCACGCCTCGTTCGCCGGGTCGACACGGCCGGGCGACACGGTCAGCGCGGCCTTGCCGCGCTCCCGGACCACGCCGGTCGCGGTGTTCGCGTCGCCGCCCGCGCGGTCGGTGAAGGAGACCCGCTCCGGGTTGAACAGGAACACCTGGCGGATGTTGCCGCCGGGCTCGCCGCCGTCGGTGTTGTTCGCCGGGTCGATGGCGCGCCAGTCGTAGCGCGGGCCGCCCGCCGCCGTGATCGCGTCGATCAGCTTGGTCACCGTCTGGTCGGCGGCCACCGTGCCGTCGTTGGTGGCGCCGTTGTTGTCCTGGATCTCCTCCAGGGACACGATGTCGGGGGAGCGCAGGTTGGTGACGATCGCGGCGGCGTGCGCGGCGAAGGTGTCGTCGGACGGGTCCAGGTTCTCGACGTTGTACGTCGCGACCGCCAGCTCGCCGTTCTTCTGCTTGCGGGTGGTCTCGCGCTCCAGGCCGCCGCTCTCCAGCGTGCCCAGTTCGCTCGCGACGAGGGTGTAGCCGCCGAACTGGTTGTAGTCCAGCGGGCCGGTGGTGGCGCCCGCGAGGGTGTCACCGACGTTCGCCTCGGGGAAGTCGGCCGGCTTGCCCAGCGACTGGATCATGATCCGGCCGGTGTTCTGGGCGGAGTAGGAGCCGTAGACCGTGCCGCCGCGCCGGTTGTCGTGCTCGTCCGGCTTCACCGTGACCCACAGCTCGGTGTACGGGTCGGTGGCGCCGACCACGCGGGCGTCGGCGACCCGGACGTTCATGCCCTCCAGGGCCTCGTACAGGTCCAGGGCGTACGTCGAGGGCCGGAGCGGCAGGGCGTTGACCGAGCCGTTCGCCGCCGGGTCGCCCGCCGGGGCGTAGGCGTCCGGCACCGAGCCGGCGTCGATGACCGCCGGCGCGGGGACGGTGTTGCCGCTGGAGACGACCTTCACCGTCGGCTTGGTGATCTCGGTGATGGCCTGGTTGCCGGAGGAGGTGCCGCCCGGGACGTACTCGGACACGGTGCCCGACACCGTCACCGCGTCGCCCACGGCGACACCCTTGGGCGTGGAGCTGGTGAAGACGAAGACGCCCTCGCTGGTGGCCGGGTCGGCGTCCGCGTCCGGGTCCTGGATCCAGAAGCCGCGCGAGGAGCCGTACGTCCGGATGCCGGTGACGATTCCGGCCACGTCGGTGACCTGCTTGCCGGCGTACGGCGATATCCGGGTCGTGCCCTGGATGTCACGGATGCGCACGCTGTCCGCGTGGGCCGGGGAGGTGAGGACGACGGTGGACGCCGCGGAACACACGGCGGCGACGGTGAGCGCGGCGAGGCGCGCGGAAGACTTGCTCGGCAACGGGATCCCTCCGGGGACGTACATGAGCGCCGGGACGAGGGTGGAACGGGAGGTCGGAGCCGCGACCGGTGGGGCGGTGGCGACGCGCGTAGAGAACGGGGAGCGGTATGCCCGGAAAGGGAGTTGTGCCGCACCCCGATCGGTGAACAGGTGTCCGCCGAACTTCTACGCGCGTCAATCTCCTGCCTGGTCCCGCCGGTTGTCAAGGTTTCGGCCATGGACAACCGGCGACGAGGAGATGAACCGGGCGGCATGGGTGGATATCCGTCTAGGCTGAGCGGCTGAACCACCGGTCGTACGCCTGGCCGTACGCCGCCCAGGCGCCCCTAGGAGAATCAGCCCGATGTCAGACAGCCCCACCCTCCCGCCGGTACGGCTGGCCTCCGACGCGGAGCTGGCGCGCGACGCGCTGTCCGCGCCGCTCCTCTCCCGTGCCGCCCGGCTCGCCCGCTGGGCCGGACCCGGCACCCGTGTCGACGCCGGCGGCCAACTGGCCGAGGAGCAGCTGCCCACGGCGGCCGAGGCGCTGGGCCTGACCGGGGAGGACGCCGCCGCCCGGGCCGGTGAGGCCTGGCGGGTGGCCGTGGACACCGGGCTCGTCGTGATCGTCGACGAGGAGGAGGGCACCGTCGCGGCCGGCGCCGGCCTCGCGCTGCTCACCGGCGGCTCCCCGCAGGACGTCCTCGGCGTGTGGCAGGGCACCCTGGAAACCGTGCTCGCCGACGCGAGCGTGCCCGGTCTGGACGACCTCGTCGACGCGCTCGACGAGGGGGGCCGGATCGACTTCTCCGCGCTCGACTGGGACCCGGAGAGCGAGGCCGAGTTCCTCGACGGCGTCCTCGCCAACCTCTACCTGCTCACCGTCAGCGAGGACGGCCCCGGCGACGGCCCCGTCCCGCTGCCCGCGCTCGCCGCGTCCGTCATCGTCCCCGACGACATGGCCGAACCCACCAACGACGTCCTGCAACAGGTCTCCGACGCGATGATGCGGCTCGACGACCAGTTCCGGATGCTGGAACCGGTCGGACTCGTCGAGTACCGGCCGGTCGACGAGGCGCTGATGACCGACGCCGACGAGGAGCCGGGCGCGCCCGTCGACGACACCGACGTCACCCGCTACGGCCTGGTCCGCCTCACCCCGCTCGGCCGGTACGGACTGCGCGCCCGGCTGCTGGAGGCCGGATTCGACGCGCCCGCCGTCGGAGAGCTCGCCGACAAGGGCGCCGACGCCCTCCTCGACGGCACCTCCGGATTCGGCCCGCGGGCCGCGCAGGCCGAGACCGAGCAGTGGCTCGCCCGTCGCGAACCCCTCGCCGCCGCACGTGAGTTGCTGGCCGCCGCACGCGGCGCCGACGCCGGGGCGCCGCTGCGCCGGCTGCGCTGCCAGCAGGCGCTGTCACTGGTCGGTGCCGAGGCCGAGCCCGCGCTGCGGGACGTGCTGGACGACGCCGAACTGGGCGGACTCGCCCGGGTGTGGCTCAGCGAACGCGGTGCCGCGGACGTACCGCCGCCGTCCGAGGCGATGGTCTTCTGGCTGACCATCGACACGGTCGCCGCCCAGCTCGCCGCCGAGGGCAACTCCGCGGAGCTGCGCGCTCTCGTCGAGGGCCTGGCCGAGCAGCACGGCGGCTTCTTCTCGGCGGTCTGGCGGGTGGACCACCCGGCCACCGCGGACGTCCTGGAGGCGATGGGACGCATCCACCCCGACAAGAAGATCGCCAAGGAGGCGCGGAAGGCCGCGTTCAAGGCACGGTCGCAGCAGGGCGGCTGAGCGCCTGTGCCATGACCGGCAGCGGCGTACGGCGGCCTGGCCTCGATGGTGTGGCCGCCGGGCGCCCCTGGTCCGGGGCGCCCCCGGGCTCGTACCCGTCGCTACAGCGCCTGCGCGGCCGGCTTGACCATGTTGCGGACCGTGCGGGCCTTCACGAACTGGCCCATGGCCGTCATCTCCCACTCGCCGGAGAACTGGCGGATCAGCTTGGCCATCATCACGCCGGTCTGCGGCTCGGCGCCGGTCAGGTCGAAGCGGACCAGCTCCTCGCCGGTCGTGGCGTCCATCAGGCGGCAGTACGCCTTGGCGACCTCGGTGAACTTCTGGCCCGAGAAGGAGTTCACGGTGAAGACCAGGCCGGAGACCTCCTGGGGGAGGCGGCCCAGGTCGACCGTGATGACCTCGTCGTCACCGCCGCCCTCGCCGGTGAGGTTGTCGCCGGAGTGGCGGATCGCGCCGCCCACGATCGTCAGCTTGCCGAAGTAGCAGCTGTCGATGTGGTTGCGCTGGGGGCCGTAGGCGATGACCGAGGCGTCCAGGTCGATGTCCTTGCCGCGGTACGCCGGCTCCCAGCCGAGGCCCATCTTGACCTGGGAGAGCAGCGGACGGCCGCCCTTCATCAGGGAGACGGTCTGGTTCTTCTGGAGGCTGACCCGGCCCTTGTCCAGGTTGATCTTCCCGGCGCCAGGGGCGGGCGGCGCCGGGAAGATCAACCTG
>NZ_MUND01000328.1 GCF_002154375.1 Streptomyces glaucescens
GCGGCGAGGGCGAGCCGGCGGCCGGGGCGGCTCCACCAGCCGCCGTCGGAGACCGTGGGCGAGAGGAAGCCGAGCCAGGAGTGCCGTTCGGCGCAGGCGGAGGTGCCCGCGCACTGCCAGGCGGCGAGGTCGAGGGCGACCTCGCAGGCGGCGGCGACCAGGAGCACCGTCAGGGTGAGTCCGGCGAGCCGTACGAGCAGGCCGTGGAGGCGGATGGTGCGGGGGCGGCCGTGGGCGGCGGGGCGCATCCAGTGGGCGAGGTTGACCACCATGAACGGCAGTAGCAGCAGCCACAGGGCGCGGGCGCCGTTGCCGGAGGTCAGATTGCACCAGACGTACGCCTCGGGCACCGGGCGGCCTTCGGTTCCGGTGTGCTGTGCGGCGGCCTCGACGTCCGCGGTGCGGCGGAACACGGCGGCCGTGTCGTCGCCCGCGACGCGTGTGGTGCGGGGATCGTCCAGCATGCGATCCGGTGTGGTGCCGCCCACTCCGTGGACCAGGAGTTCCAGGGCGGCTTCGGGCCGGCCGGTGGCGGCCGTTTCGTTCAGGGCACGTTCCTGCGCGTGTTCCACTGTGGCACTTCCCCCGTGACGCGCCGTCGGGCATCTGTCGTCGTGCGGGCAACCAGGATGTCCGCTGGACGGGCGGCGTACACCCATCGTCACGGAATCTCCCCGATCGGGGTCCCGGATGAGCGGCAGATGAGACACGGGTGACATGTGCGCGTCCGGCAGTCGATGGCGCGGCCCGCATCGGCCCGTGCGAGGATGGGACGCCCACGCACCGGCGCCGCGGGAGAAGTCCTCGTCGGAGGGTGTGCGAGGGGGTGTCGGAGGCTTGAGGTGAAAGGACCGGAGCGTACGTGAGCGAGAATCAGAACCTCCTCGCGGAGCAGCGGCGCGCCCTGATCCTGGACGAGGTGCGCCGCCGCGGTGGCGTCCGGGTCAACGAGCTGACCCGCAAGCTCGGCGTGTCGGACATGACGATTCGGCGCGATCTCGACGCTCTGGCCCGGCAGGGTGTGCTGGAGAAGGTGCACGGCGGCGCGGTGCCGGTGGCGGAGGCGAGTACGCACGAGCCCGGTTTCGAGGCCAAGTCGGGTCTGGAGCTGTCCGCCAAGGAGGACATCGCGCGGGCCGCGGCCGAGCTGGTCGCGCCGGGTGCCGCGATCGCGCTGTCGGGCGGTACGACGACGTACGCGCTGGCGCACCGGCTGCTGGACGTGCCCGACCTCACGGTCGTCACCAACTCGGTGCGGGTGGCCGATGTCTTCCACGCGGCACAGCGCACCTCCGGGCAGCGCGCGGGCGCGGCCACGGTGGTGCTGACCGGCGGGGTGCGCACCCCGTCCGACTCGCTGGTGGGGCCGGTGGCCGACCAGGCGATCGCGACGCTCCACTTCGACGTGCTGTTCCTCGGTGTGCACGGGATATCGGCGGAGGCCGGTCTGTCGACGCCGAACCTGGCGGAGGCCGAGACCAACCGGCGCCTGGTGCAGTCGGCACGCCGGGTGGTGGTGGTCGCCGACCACACCAAGTGGGGAACGGTGGGCCTGAGTTCGTTCGCGACGCTGGAGCAGGTCGACACCCTGGTGACGGACGCCGGGCTGCCCGCGGAGGCCCGTGCGGAGATCTCCGAGCATCTGCGGCTGGTGGTGGCGGGCGAGTCCGACGAGGGTGCGGACGACTGACGTAGCGCCGGCCCTGGCCCGGGCGGGCGGCGGCACCCGCGCACGGTGGTACCACTCCTCGACCACGCGGGCGTCACCGCCGGGAACCCCGCGGACCGGCAGAGCACGTCGGCCGGCGAGGGCCGGGAAGACGGCCTCGGGCGGCGCGGAGACGGCGCGGCCGGCCGTACGGGACGCGCCCGCGACGACGCCGGGCCCCACCGGGTGCACCCCGCGGGCCATGGAGATGCCTCCTTCTCCCGGCGGGAGCGTCACCCCCGCGCGGTTCGCCGCCGGCCTCGCCGATCATGCTGTGCCCGACCGCCCGGCGACCGCTGCCGGGGCCGCCCGGCCCCGGGCGCCCTCAGTCGGGCCAGACGCCCGTCGCCAGCAGGGACTCGATCGTCGCGGTGTACGGGGCGATGTCCAGGCCCTGGGCGGCGAGCCAGGCGTCGGAGTAGTACTTGTCGAGGTAGCGGTCGCCCGGGTCGCACAGGAGGGTGACGACGCTGCCGGTACGGCCCGCCGCGACCATCTCGGCGACGATCTTCAGCGCGCTCCACAGCCCGGTGCCCGTCGAGCCACCTGCCTTGCGGCCGATGGCCCGTTCCAGGGCGCGGACGGCGGCGACGCTGGCCGCGTCGGGGACCTTCATCATCCGGTCGACGGCGCCCGGCACGAAGCTCGGTTCCATCCGGGGGCGGCCGATGCCCTCGATCCGGGAGCCGCAGTCGCAGGTGACGTCCGGGTCGCCGGTGGTCCAGCCCTCGAAGAAGCAGGAGTTCTCCGGGTCGGCGACGCAGATGCGCGTGTCGTGCTGCATGTAGTGGACGTAGCGGGCGATGGTCGCGGAGGTGCCGCCGGTGCCGGCCGTGGCGACGATCCACGCGGGCTCCGGGAACCGCTCCAGCCGCAGCTGCCGGAAGATCGACTCGGCGATGTTGTTGTTGCCGCGCCAGTCCGTGGCCCGTTCCGCGTAGGTGAACTGGTCCATGTAGTGGCCGCCGGTCTCGGCCGCGAGGCGGGCGGACTCCTCGTACATGGTGCGCGGGTCGTCCACGAAGTGGCACCGGCCGCCGTGGAACTCGATCAGGCGGATCTTCTCGGCGCTCGTCGTACGCGGCATGACCGCGATGAAGGGCACGCCGATCAGCTTGGCGAAGTACGCCTCGGAGACCGCCGTGGAGCCGCTGGAGGCCTCGATGACCGGGCGGCCGGGGCGGATCCAGCCGTTGCACAGACCGTAGAGGAAGAGCGAGCGGGCGAGGCGGTGCTTGAGGCTGCCGGTCGGGTGGGTGGACTCGTCCTTCAGATACAGGTCGATGCCCCAGTGCTCCGGCAGCGGGAACCGCAGCAGGTGCGTGTCGGCCGAGCGGTTGGCGTCGGCCTGCACCTTGCGGACGGCCTCTTTGAGCCACCCGCGGTAGGCGGCGTCGCTCCGGTCGACGTCGAGGGTGTCGAAGGTGACTCCGACGGGCGGCTGGTGGGGGGTGGTGCGGATGCTCACGGCGGTGCTCCTTAGGCTGCGCGCCGACGGCGCGTCGCGCGGCCGACACACCGATGATAAACAGCTTCCGCACGCTTCTCACCTGCATAAACGCCCCTTTGGAGGGCCCAAAGGAGGGCTGCGGGAACAGGGGTGCGAAGCGGCGCGGGCGGACGCGCGGCGGGGGCGCATTCGGGTGAGTGCTCCGGGTGGCCGGTGCGCCCGGCACATGCGCACTGGTGCTCGATCCACGGACGGGGCAGACTGCACCGGGGGCGGGGTGTGCCGCCCGGGGACGGGCCCACGCGCGAGCATGCGACAAGGGGGCGTACGAGGCATGGCGGAGCCGGAGTTCACGGCCACGGACGTGCGGATCGGCAAGGGACTGCGCTCACTCTCGCGGGCCGGCCAGGTCCGGATCAGGGGTGGCCGGCTGGAGCTGCTGACCAGTTACGGCAGCGAGATCGACAGCGCGCCGGTGCAGGCCGTGCGGGCGTCGAGGCCGTGGTTCGGGTCCGAGGACCGGGCGCTCGCCGATCTCAACGGCACGCGGTATCTGCTGACCCTGGGCGAGCGCGATCCGGCTCCGGGAGAGCCGGGGCCGCCGGCGGCGCGCCGGTTCATCGAGGCGGTGCGCAGGGCGGCGGGGCACGGCGACTGAGATGGCGGAGGCCTCCGCGAGTTGCGTCACCGCACCCCCTGGGCCACGCTGGTCTCACGTCACTCTGGGTTTACCGGCGATAACGCTGCGAACCAGCCCGCCGGCCACGACAGCAGGCGGCCGTTGCACGCAGGCACTCTGCTGGATCCGAACTCCGTGTTCTTCCGGACCTCACGTCGGGGAGTCGCAGCCGTGATCAAGTACCCAAGCAGGCACTGCACGGTGGAGCTCCAAGCCCTGCCGTCGCGGATCGGCCAGGTCCGCAGAATCGTTTCAGCGCAGTTGCGCTACTGGCATCTCGACGCCTTGACAGACCGGGCGGTGCTCGGTGTGACCGAGCTGCTCACCAACGTCCACCGCCACGCCCAGCCCGACAAGATGTGCACCGTGGAGATCGAGCTGCTGCTCGACCGGCTGAAGGTCTCGGTGCGCGACCACGACCCCCGCCTTCCCGTGGTGGAGGACGCCGAGTCGCTGGCCACCTGCGGGCGCGGGCTCGCCATGGTGGCGGCCGTCAGCGAGAGCTGGGGGGCGCGGCCGGACGGCGAGCGGGGGAAGGTCGTCTGGTTCACGCTGCCGACGCCGTCCTCCATGCGCAAGACACCGCCGCGTCCACCGCGCCGCACGGACACGGAGACGTCTTCACGCCCGCCGCGCCGCACGCCCGCGGAGGCACCCGCGCGCCGTTTCGCGGAGGTCGAACCCGTCAGCCGTGCCGAGCCCGCCGACGCGGGCCGGCCCGCCGCACACGCTCCCGCCCGGTCCGCCGTTCCCGGCTGACCGGGCGGTGAGGGGGCGGCGCGGGCCGCCTCCTCGGGTCGGCGTGGTCATACCGCGCCGCCGCCTCCCCCACGGCCGAACTGCTCGTCGAGGACGGACAGCCGCCGCCAGTACTCCTCCTCGTCGATCTCGCCGGATGCGAAGCGGCGGCCGAGGAGGGCGACGGGCGAGGTGGGGTTGCCGCCGGTGGGCCTGCCGGGGCCGCCGCGTCCGCGCCACCCGGTGCGGCGCAGCAGCGTGATCCCGCCGCTCACGACGGCCGCCCAGAGCAGCGGGAAGAACAGGATCCAGGCGCCGGGGCCGCCGTCGCCGAGGTGTGCCAGGGTCTGCATGGTGCGTCATCTCCCGAGGTGGCCGGTCCGGGTGGACCGGTGATGACTCCACCGTGGCTCCGGAGAGGGGGCCGGGTCGTCGTACGGCCGGGGGCAGTGCGGCTACCTCCGCGGGAGTAGGCGGGCGCCGCCGGTCGCGCACCGGGTCACTGCACCGGGGTGCCGACACGGAGGCGGTTGCCGTCGGGATCGCGCAGTTCCACCTCCCGGGCCCAGGGCGTCTCCGCCACGGGCACGCCGAACGCGGCGGCGATCGCGTCGACGTCGGTCACCCGCAGGTAGACGAGCGTGTCCGGCCGGGCGTCGCCGGTGTGCTCGGAGAGGAACAACCGCACGCGTCCGCGCGCGACTTCGACGAAGGCGGGCAGCCCGGGCGCGAAGCGGTGCTCCCATTGCGGGCCGAAGCCCAGTCGGGCGTACCAGCGCACGGCGGCGGCCGCGTCGGCCACGCGGAGGATCGGGATGACCTCTTCTTCCGGTTCCATGACGCCATGATCACCGAGGCCGGCGGCCGACGGAGCGGCGTCCCGTCGGGCTCGACTTCTGTAACTACTGGTATGTACAGTCGGCTCATGAGCACTTCGGAGCGACTGATCGAGTCCACCCGCGAGCTGCTGTGGGAGCGCGGTTACGTGGGCACGAGCCCCAAGGCCATACTGGAGCGGGCCGGCGCCGGACAAGGCAGCATGTACCACCACTTCAAGGGCAAGCCGGATCTCGCGCTGGCCGCGATCCGGCGGACCGCCGAGGAGATGCGGGCCACCGTCGGGGGAGTGCTCGGCGGGCCGGGGACGCCGTACGAGCGGATCGCGGCCTATCTGCGGCGCGAGCGCGACGTGCTGCGGGGCTGCCCGGTCGGACGGCTGACCATGGACCCGGACGTCATCGCCAGCGACGAACTGCGCGCGCCCGTCGACGAGACGCTGGACTGGCTGCGCGAACGGCTCGCCGCGATCGTCCGGGAGGGCCAGGAACGGGGCGAGTTCGGGCCCGGGCTCGACGCCGAGGAGATCGCCGCGGCGATCGTCGCGACCGTCCAGGGCGGCTATGTCCTCGCCCGCGCCTGCGGGCAGCCGGCCGCCTTCGACGCCGGGGTGCGCGGCCTGCTCGCCCTGCTCGCACCGCCTGCCGCACCCACCGCCTGAGGAGGCATCCGTTGCACGCCATGCAGTACGAGATCACCCTGCCCGCCGCCTACGACATGGACGTCGTCCGCGCGCGCGTGGCCCGTCTCGGGCATCTCCTCGACGACTGGGACGGGCTGGGCCTCAAGGCGTACCTGATGCGCGAGCGCGGGGTGCAGGGCTCGCCGGTCAACCAGTACGCGCCGTTCTACTTGTGGAACACCGTGCGGGGCATGAACTCCTTCCTCTGGGCCGGCGGTTTCCAGGGACTCAGCGACGACTTCGGGCGGCCCTCGATCCGCCAGTGGACCGGGCTCGCGTACGAGGAGGGCGGCGCGGACGCACCCGCGCGGATCGCCGTCCGCGAGCGGCGGCCGGTGCCGCAGGGCGCCGCGCTCGGCGAGACCGCCGAGGAGGCGGTGCGCGAGACCGCACGGCTCGCGGCCCGGGACGGCGCGGTGTGCGCGGCGGCGGCCGTGGACACCGGCCGCTGGGAGCTGGTCCTCTTCTCCCTCTGGGCGCAGGAGACGCACGGGTCGCAGGGGGCGGACGGCGAGGTGTTCCAGGTGCTGCACCTGTCGGCTCCGGGGCGGGCGCGGCTGCCGCGCGGCCGGCAGTGGTGAGCCGGGTCCGCACGGTGCTCGGGGATGTGCTCCCCGGGGAACTCTGCGTCCGTGACGCGCACGACCACCTGTTCCTGACCAGCCCCCGACTCCCCGGTCAGGACGCGGGACGTGTCGGCGGCCCGCGCGGAGCCGGCCGCGTTCCGCGCGGTCGGCGGAGGCGCGGTGGTGCAGTGGACGCCGTACGGCATGGGACGGCGGGCCGGTGAGCTGCCGCGGCTGTCCCGGGAGACCGGGGTGCACGTGGTGGCGGCGACCGGACCGCACCAGGCCGCGTACTACGACGGGACCGCTCTGGCCGGGCTGCGCGACCGGCTCGCGGAAATGTTCGTCGCGGAACCCACCGAGGGCATCGGCGCGTCGGGGGCCCGCGCGGCGCTGATCAAGGTGACGCGGCTTCCACGCCCTCGACGCGCACGCCCGCCGGACCATGGCCGCGGCTGCCGAGGCGCACCGCGCGACCGGTGCGCCCGTCGCCGTCCACCTGGAGCTGGGCACGGGCGCGCTCGACGTGCTGGACCTGCTGTGCGGCGAGCGGGGCGTGCCGCCGCACCGGGTGATCCTGGGCCACCTCAACCGCTCCCCCGGCCCCGTGGCGCACCGTCAGGCCACCGAGGCGGGCGCCCACCTGGCCTTCGGCGGCCCCTCCCGGGCCCATCACGCGACGGACCGGCGGTTGCCGGTCGCCCTGCGACGGCTCGCCGGGGCGGGGTTCGCCGACCGGCTGCCGCTCGGCGGCGACACCACGACCTCCGCCGCCCGCTCGGTGCACGGCGGGCCCGGCATGCCGTGTCTGCTGCGCCGGGTACGGCCGAGGCCGGAGGCCGAGACGGGGGCCGGGCCGGTCGCCCGGATCCTCGCGGAGAATCCCGGACGGACGTTCGCGGCGGACCGGCCGCGCTGAGCGCCGGCTCCCGCCGTGCGGCCCGGTCCCGCCGAGCCGCTGGGGGTTCAGCGGCTCGGCGGGGCGCTCACTCTCCGTCATACTTGACCGTTCGTTCTTGAATCACCTAGGGTCGCAGCATGGCCAGGACCAAGGAATTCGATCCGGACGCCGCCCTGCAGTCGGCCCTCGAACTGTTCTGGCAGCGGGGGTACGAGGCGACGTCCATGGCGGACCTCGTCGAGCACCTCGGCATCGGACGCGCCAGCATCTACGCCACCTTCGGCAACAAGCGCGATCTGTACCTGAAGGCGCTCGACCGCTACGGCGAGTCCCACAACCCCGTGCTGCTGCGCGAACTGTCCCAGCCGGGCCCCGCGCTGCCCGCCGTGCGCGCGGTCGTCCGGCGGTTCGCGGCCGAGGCCATGGACGACACCCGCCGCACGGCCGGGTGTTTCGTCACCAACACGGCTGCCGAGCTGGCCCCGCACGACAGCGCGGCGGCCCGGCGGGTGGAGCTGAGCTGGGAACACGTGGAGACCCTGCTGCACTCGGCACTGCTGCGCGCCCAGGCCCGGGGCGAGCTGTCCGAGGAGCGCGACCCGCGGGCGCTGGCCCGGATGCTGCTGGTGCTGATGCAGGGCCTGCGCGTCGTGGGCAAGGCCTCGAACGACCCGGCGCGGGTCAGGGACGCGGCCGAGCAGGCGCTCGCACTGCTGGACTGAGCCGGCACCCCGCGGGAGGCCGGTCGCCCTTCGGGGCGGCCGCTTTTCGCCGCCCGAATAATTGACTGATCGATCCAGAAAGAGGGGGGCTCATGACCGCGGTCGACGCCGCTCCGGCCGTCACCGGCCCAGTGCGTGCCACCCGTCCGGCCGTCACGCTGCTCGGCTCCTTACAGGTCACCCTGGTCTTCACGCTGGCCGCCATCGCCGTACCACTGCCCGAGATCGGCCGTCGCTTCGGGCTGGCCCGCGAGGAACTGATCCTGCTGAGCGCGGCCTACGGACTCACCTTCGCCGGGCTGCTGCTGTTCGGGGGCCGCCTGGCCGACCGGTACGGCGGGCGGCGCACCCTCCTCGCCGGACTGCTGCTCTTCGGCGCGGCGTCGGCCGCCGCCCCGCTCGCCCCCGGATACGCCGCGCTGCTCGGCGCACGGTTCGCGCAGGGCGCCGGGGCCGCCCTGGTCGCCCCCGCCGCGATGGCGGTACTGCGGACGCTGTTCCCCGAACCGCCCGCCTTCCGGCGGGCCATGGCGAGCTGGGGCGGTCTGTCGGCGCTCGGTGCCACGGCGGGCCATCTGCTCGGCGGGGTCGTCTCCGCCCTGCTGTCCTGGCGCTGGGCCTTCGCCGCGCCGCTCGCGGTCACGGTCCTCGCCCTGCCGCTCGTACCCCGGCTGCTCCCCGCCGACGGCCCGCGATCCCGTGCCGCCCGCCTCGACGTGCCCGGCGCACTCCTCTCGACCGCCGGGATCCTGTCCGTCAGCTACGGCCTCGTCCTCACCGACGCCCGGCCCTGGGGCTCGGCGCCGGTCCTCGTCCCGCTCGGCGCCGGGGCCGTCCTGCTCGCCGTCCTCCTCGCCGTGGAGCGGCGCACGGCCGACCCGCTGCTGCCACCGGACTTCCTGTGCGACGGGCGGCGCGCGCTCGGGCTGGCCGCCACCGCGCTGACGGCGGCCGGGACCAGCACCGTCTTCGTGCTGTTCTCGCTCCACCTCCAGGAGGAGCGCGGCTGGTCGGCCCTGCGCACCTCGGCGGCGTTCGTGCCGTTCGCGGTGGCGCTCCTGGTCTCCGGCCGGGTGTCCGGGCGGCTCGTCGGACGGCTCGGGCCCGGCGCGGTCACCGCGGGCGGGCTGGCCACCGGCGCCGCGGGGCTCGGGCTGCTGGCCCTGACCGGGTTCGACGGCCGGCTCGGGTACGGCCACGGCGTCCTGCCCGGCCTCGTCCTGCTGCCGCTGGGAGCCGCCGCCGCGTTCGCCGGGGCGGCGGTGCTGGCCACCGACCGGGTGCCCACCGCCCGGACCGGGCTCGCCGGCGGGGTGCACAACACCGCGATGGAGGTCGGGCCGACCGTGCTCTTCGCCCTGCTGCTGGCCACCGGCGGCGACCGGGCGAGCCTCGCCGCGGCGGCGGTGCTCTTCGCGCTCGCCGCCCCGCTCCCGCGCCTCGCGCGCCGATGACCACTCTCCTTCTCTCTCGTCAGCTCCTCCGAACGGAAAGGCACTTGCCCATGTCCCGCACTCGCTTCGCCGACCGCACCGTCCTCGTCACCGGCGCCGGATCCGGCATCGGCCGGGCCGTCGCGCTCGCGTTCGCCGCCGAAGGAGCCCGCGTCGTCGTGGCCGGGCGCGGCCGGGCGGCGCTCGACGACACCGTCGCCCTGATCGAGGCGGCCGGTGGTACGGCGCTCGCCCACACCGCCGACGTCAGCCGCGCCGACGACGTTTCCGCGCTGGTCCGGGCCGCCGTCGACCGGTTCGGCTCGCTCGACGTGGCCGTCAACAACGCGGGCGTCTTCCGCGGCGGGCCGCTCCCCGAGATGGCCGAGGAGGACTGGCGGACCGTGCTCGACATCAACGTCACCGGGGTCTTCCTCGCCATGGCGGCCGAGATCCGGCAGATGCGCGCCCAGCCGGGCGGCGGCGCGATCGTCAACATCGCCTCCAACCTGGGCACCCATCAGCAGGTGAACGGCGCCACCGCCTACGCCGCGACCAAGGCCGCCGTCACCTCGCTCACCCGGGGCGCCGCCCTGGAGCACATCGGGGAAGGCGTGCGGATCAACGCGGTGAGCCCGGGAGCGTCCGACACGGCCATGTCGCTCCAGCCGGGCGAGACCGAGGCGGAGCGGGCCGTGCGGATGAAGGAGCAGTCGCCGCTGGGCCGGGTCGCCGCCACGGAGGAGGTGGCGCAGGCGGTGCTGTATCTGGCGTCCGACGCCGCCGCCCCCTTGGTCGGCACCGACCTGGTGGTCGACGGCGGCGCGTCGCTGTAGCGGCCGGGCGTCACCCCGCGAGCGCCCCGAGCGGGTCGTCGAGGACCGGCTGCCAGGCCAGCTCCGCCGCACCGACCAGGCTGTTGTGGTCGAGGGTGCAGGGCAGGATGGGGACGCCGCCGCTGCGGCCCCACAGGCTGCGGTCGGCGACGACCGCGCGCAGCCGCTCGGGATCGGTGTCCAGGAGGGTGCGGTGCAGACCGCCCAGGATGATCCGGTCCGGGTTGAGGATGTTGACCAGCCCGGCCAGGCCCAGGCCCAGCCGGTCGATCAGCGCCTCGGCGGCGGTGCGGACCGCCGGGTCGTCGTACTCCTCGCGCAGCAGGTCGTTGGCCTGCTGCAGCAGCGACATCTCGGGCCCCGGGTCACGGCCCGCCGTGGTGAGCAGGGCCAGCGGGTCGGCCTCCACGTCGAGGCAGCCGCGGCTGCCGCAGTGGCAGGCCCGGCCCTCGGGGTTGACGGTGAGGTGACCGACCTCCAGGGCGAGTCCCGAACTGCCGGAGTGCAGCCGCCCGTCGAGCACCAGCGCGCCGCCGACACCGCGGTGCCCGGTGGCCACGCACAGCAGGTCGCGGGCACCGCGCCCGGCGCCGTGCCGGTGCTCGGCGAGCGCGGCGAGGTTGACGTCGTTGGCGGCGAAGGCGGGCCCGGTGATGCCGGCGGCGCGCACGCACTCGGCGAAGATCTCCCGCACCGGCGCGCCCGCCGGCCAGGCCAGGTGCAGCGGGTTGAGCGCCAGGCCCTCCGGCTCGGCGACGGCGGACGGCACCGCGAGACCCGCGCCCACGCACCGCCGTCCGGTCTGCCGCAGCAGGTCCGCGCCCGCCTCGACGACCGAGCCGAGCACCTTCGCGGGGTCGGCGTCGATGGTCTCGCAGCCGGGCGCGGTGGCGACGATCCGCCCGCCGAGCCCGACCAGCGCGGCCCGGAAGCCGTCGGCGTGCACCTGGGCGGCGAGGACCACGGGCCCCTCCTCGGCGACCCACAGACGGTGCGAGGGGCGGCCCTGGGAGCCGGCGGCGGCGCCGGGCCTGGCGTCGACCCGGATCAGGCCGAGGGCCTCCAGTTCTGCGGCGACCGCGCCGGCCGTGGCGCGGGTGACGCCGAGTTCGGCGGTGAGCACGGCACGCGTGGGCGCCCGTCCGGTGTGCACGAGCTCCAGCGCGGGCCCGAGCGCGCCGCGCCCCCGGTCCAACCGCGCCCTCGAGGTGGTCCCTTCCCCCGCCGGCCGGGGGTCAGCCTTGCCGCTCATGAGGGTGAGTCTCCCATGATCCGCCCGTCAGCCGGCCGCCGGGAAGCCGCTCACCCGCAGGGTCACATTGAGCCGTCCCCGCAGTCCCAGCCACGGCGGCGCCGTCCCCGAGTGCACGCGCGGCACCCCGTGGTGGGCGAGCCGGGAGGGCCCGCCGAACACGAACAGGTCGCCGCTGCGCAGCTCGACGTCGGTGTAGGGGCGGCCGCGGGTCTCGGGGTTGCCGAAGCGGAAGACACAGGTGTCGCCGAGGCTCAGGGACACCACGGGTGCGTCGGAGCGTTCGTCGGCGTCGCGGTGCATGCCCATGCGGGCGTCGCCGTCGTAGAAGTTGATCAGGGCGATGTCGTACGCCGGGCCCGGCCGGGCGCCGGCCGCCGCGTCCCCCATGGCAGCGGCGGCCTCCTCCGCGCCGAGCGCTTCGGCGACCGCGCGCCGCCCCAGGTCGCCGAGCCAGCCGGGGAAGGGCTTGACCGGGGTGCCGTCGCCGTCGACGACCGTGCGCGCGTAGGCGTACGGGTACCAGTGCCAGCCCAGGCAGACCTGGCGGGCGGTCATGGTGCCGCCGCCGGGCGTGCGGACGGTGCGCAGTCCGGCGGGCGGGCGGGCCCAGTCCCGGCAGGCCGCGAGCAGCTCGCGCTGGCCGGCCGGGTCCAGCCAGTCCGGGACGTGCACCGCGCCCGGCGCGATCCGTGCCCGCTCTCGGGGGAACAGCTCGGCGTCCATGCCGTCCATCCTCCCCCAGCAGTCCCGGCATCCTCACGTGCCCACGGTCGCTGAGCTGCGGCTCCGCTAGCCTTGACGCACGATGAACGACCGTATGACGACCCCCTGGGGCGAGCTGGAGCTCACCCGTTTCCCCGAGGACCCGCGCGACCGCCTGCGGGCCTGGGACGCCTCCGACGCCTATCTGCTGCGGCATCTCGCGGCCCAGGACGTTCCGCTCACCGGCACGGTCGTGATCGTCGGCGACCGCTGGGGCGCGCTGGCCACGGCGCTCGCCGGGCACGGGCCGACGCAGATCACCGACTCGTTCCTCGCCCAGGAGGCGACCCGGGCGAACCTGGCGCGCGCCGGTGTCCAGCCGGGCCAGGTGCGGCTCCTCACCACGCAGGATCCGCCGCCGCAGCGGATCGACGTGCTGCTGGTGCGGGTGCCGAAGAGCCTGGCGCTGCTGGAGGACCAGCTGCTGCGGCTGGCGCCCGCGCTGCACGCGGACTCGGTGGTCGTCGGCACCGGCATGGTGAAGGAGATCCACACCTCCACGCTTCAGCTGTTCGAGCGGATCGTCGGCCCCACCCGCACCTCGCTGGCCGAACAGAAGGCGCGGCTGATCTTCACCACGCCGGACCCGGAACGGAGCCGCCCCGCCAACCCGTGGCCGTACCGCTACGCGCTGCCCGACGGCATCGGGCCGGCCTCCGGGCACACCGTCGTCAACCACGCGGGCGTGTTCTGCGCCGACCGGCTGGACATCGGCACCCGGTTCTTCCTGGGGCACCTGCCGGAGAGCCGGGGGACGCAGCGGGTGGTGGACCTGGGCTGCGGCAACGGGGTCGTGGGGACGGCGGTGGCGCTGGCCAATCCGCAGGCCGAGGTGCTGTTCGTGGACGAGTCTTTCCAGGCGGTGGCGTCCGCCGAGGCGACGTACAAGGCGAACGGGGTGCCGGGGCACGCCGAGTTCCGGGTCGGGGACGGGCTGGCGGGCGTGGCCCCCGGGAGCGTCGACGTCGTACTCAACAATCCGCCGTTCCACTCCCACCAGGCCACGACGGACGCCACGGCCTGGCGGATGTTCAGCGGCGCCCGGCGGGTGCTGCGGCCGGGCGGTGAGCTGTGGGTGGTCGGCAACCGGCACCTCGGGTACCACGTGAAGCTGCGGCGGCTGTTCGGCAACAGCCAGGTCGTCGCCGCCGACCGCAAGTTCGTGGTGCTGAAGGCGGTCAAGCGGGGGTGAGCGTGCGGATGAGCCGCTCCACCGTGTCCGCCATCGCCGCCCGCCCCACGCCGAGATAGGTCCGGGAGTCCACCGCCTCGGGGTGGGCGGCGAGATGCGTACGGATCGCCGCGGTCATGGCGATGCTGAGCGCGGTCCCGATGTTGACCTTGGTGATGCCGCCCGCGACCGCCGCGGTCAGCTCGTCGTCCGGCACGCCGGAGGAGCCGTGCAGTACGAGCGGCACGTCGAGGCGCGCGGCGAGGCACTTGAGCAGGTCGTGGTCGAGGCGGGCGGTGCGGGTGGTCATGGCGTGGACGCTGCCGATGGCGACCGCGAGGGCGTCCACCCCGGTGTCCGCGACGAAGGCGCGGGCCTGCGCGGGACGGGTGCGCGCGCCCGGCGCGTGGGCGTCCAGCGGGGGCCGTCCGTCCTTGCCGCCCACCTCCCCCAACTCCGCCTCGATCCACAGCCCTCGGGCGTGCGCCCAGTCGGCGGCGGCCCGGGTCGCGGCCAGGTTCTCGGCGTACGGCAGCCGGGCAGCGTCGTACATCACGGAACTGAACCCGGCGTCCGGCGCCTGCCGCAGCAGGCTGTCGCCGCGGACGTGGTCGAGGTGCAGGGCGACGGGGACGGCCGCCTGCTCGGCGGCGGCTACGGCGGCGCGGGCGAGCGGGAGCAGCCGCCCGTGGCGGAACTTCACGGCGTTCTCGCTGACCTGGAGGACGACGGGTGAGCCCGCGGCCTCCGCGCCGGCGACGACCGCCTCGATGTGCTCCAGGGTGACGACGTTGAAGGCGGCCACGGCGCGGCGGGCCGCGGCGGCGGCGGTGACCAGCTCGCCGGTGGTGACGAGAGACACGGTCGGTCCTTTCCGGCGGGGTCAGGGCGCGAGGATCACCGAACGGGTGAGGTGGCGGGGGCGGTCCGGATCGAGGCCGCGGGCGGCGGCGACGGCGACCGCGAGACGCTGGGCGCGGACCAGCTCGGCGAGCGGGTCGAGGCCGCCGGCGATCCACCGGGCGCCGGTGGCGCGGACCTCGTCGGCGAGGCCCGGGGGTGCCTCGCCCAGCATCCAGGTCGCGGTGCCGTGCGTGGTGACGCTGATGGGGCCGTGCCGGTACTCCATCGCCGGGTAGGACTCGGTCCAGGCGCCGGCGGCCTCGCGCAGCTTCAGGGCGGCCTCGTCGGCGAGGCCCACGGTCCAGCCGCGGCCGAGGAAGGTGAACTGGGCGCTCTCGACGAGCCGTTGGGGCAGTTCACCGGTGAGGGCGGTGCGGGCGTCGGCGGTGACGGCGTCGGTGTGCAGGCCGAGATGGGCGCGGAGCAGGGTGAGCGCGGTGGTCGCGAAGCGGGTCTGCACGACGGAGCGTTCGTCCGCGTAGTCGAGGACGACGAGGTCGTCGGCGGTCTCGGCGACGGGGGTGCGCGGGTCGGCGGTGAGGGCGGTGGTGCGCAGGCGGCCCCGCACCTTGCCCAGCAGTTCCAGGACCTCGGTGGTGGTGCCGGAGCGGGTGAGGGCCACCACCCGGTCGTAGGGGCGGCCGTGCGGGAACTCGGAGGCGGCGTACGCGTCCGTCTCGCCCTGGCCGGTGCCCTCCCGCAGCGCGGCGGCGGCGCGCGCCATGAAGTACGAGGTGCCGCAGCCGACGAACGCGGCCCGCTCCCCCGGCGCGGGCAGCGCGGCGCGGTGTCCGGGTGCCTCCGCCGCGGCTCGGGTCCAGCACTCCGGCTGGGTGCGCAGCTCGTCCTCGACATGCGTCATGTCGTAGCCCCTCCCGGCGATGTGATTGTTTTTGCAAGATAGCGCGAGCTTTCGAGCATCTTCAAGCATGGGAGGGGGGTCGGGGTGCGCTAGGGTCGCCGAGGAGGACCGGGACCGGATGGAGGGTGCGGATGTCGCGCGACGCCCGCTGGAAGGCACTGCTGGAACTGCTCGTCGAGCGCGGCCGGCTGGACGTCGAGGAGGCCGCAGCCGAGCTGGAGGTGTCGGCCGCGACGATCCGCCGGGACTTCGACCAGCTCGCCGAGCAGCAGATGCTCGTGCGGACCCGGGGCGGCGCGGTGGTGCACGGGGTGTCGTACGAACTCCCGCTGCGCTACAAGACGGCCCGCCGCGCCTCCGAGAAGCAGCGCATCGCCAAGGCCGTGGCGGAGCTGATCGCGCCCGGCGAAGCGGTCGGGCTGACCGGGGGCACGACCACCACCGAGGTGGCGCGCGCGCTCGCCGTGCGCGGTGATCTCGGCTCCGGTTCGCCCGCGCTCACCGTCGTCACCAACGCGCTCAACATCGCCAACGAGCTGGCCGTACGGCCCCAGTTCAAGATCGTCGTGACCGGCGGGGTGGCACGGGCGCAGTCGTACGAGCTGATCGGGCCGCTCGCGGACGGAGTGCTCGGCCAGGTCACGCTGGATGTGGCGGTGCTCGGTGTCGTCGCGTTCGACGTGGTGCACGGCGCCGCGGCGCACGACGAGGCGGAGGCCGCGATCAACCGGCTGCTGTGCGAGCGCGCGGAACGGGTGGTGGTCGCCGCCGACTCCAGCAAGCTGGGCCGCCGCGCCTTCGCCCGCATCTGCGCCGCGCGGGCCGTGAACACCCTGGTCACCGACACCGCGGCGGACGAGGCCGTGGTACGGCGGTTCGAGGAGGCGGGGATCCGGGTCGTCACGGTGTGACGGCACGGGCGTCGTCATGCCCCGTTCACGCATGGCCGCTTCCCGTCCCGGACCGGTCGGCTCCGGGGGCCCGGCGATCCGCGCCGCCCTAAGCTGGAACCGCGCTGGCTAACCGTTCGAGGGAGGCGGCGATGGCCGAGGCATCGAGGGACGGCGGCTCCGCGGACGCGCGGTACCTGCCGATCGCCGAGCACGGGCTGATCGGCGATCTGCGCAGCGTGGCCCTGGTGGGCACGGACGGCACCATGGACTGGTACTGCTGTCCCGCCTTCGACGCCCCGAGCGTCTTCGCCTCGATCCTGGACGCCGAGCGCGGCGGCGCCTTCCGGCTGTCGGCGGCCGGACCGGCGAAGACCAAGCAGTTCTACTTCCCCGATACCAACGTCCTGATCACCCGCTTCTTCACCGAGGACGGCGTGGGCGAGGTGCAGGACTTCATGCCCATCCGCGGCGAGCGGGCGGAGGCCGAGCGGCACCGGCTGATCCGCCGGGTGGTGTGCGTCCGCGGGTCGGTGGTGTTCCGCGCGCGCGTCGCGCCCCGCTTCGACTTCGGCGCGCAGCCGCACACCCTGCGCATGGACGACGGCGTGGCGGTCTTCGCGTCGGCCGGGCTGACGCTCGCGCTCACCGCGACCGTGCCGCTGGAGACGGACGGGCCGGACGCGCGGACCGAGTTCAAGCTCGCCGAGGGCGAGTCGGCGGTGTTCGCGCTCGACCAGGTCGGTGGCGAGGTGGCGCCGCGCCGGTGCCCCCGGATGGAGGCCGAGGAGGAGTTCCAGACCACGGTGGCGTACTGGCGCCGGTGGCTGTCCCAGTCCCGGTACCGGGGCCGCTGGCGGGAGATGGTGCACCGCTCGGCACTCACCCTGAAGCTGCTCACCTACGCGCCGACCGGCGCGATCGTCGCCGCCCCCACCACCAGCCTGCCCGAGCAGCCGGGCGGCGAGCGCAACTGGGACTACCGGTACGTGTGGGTGCGCGACGCCGCGTTCTGTGTGTACGCGCTGCTGCGGCTGGGCTTCAGCGGCGAGGCCGAGTCGTTCATGGACTTCGTGACCCGGCACGTCAGCCCGGGCGACGGCCGGGCCTCCGGCCCGCTGCAGATCATGTACGGCATCGACGGCCGCACCGACCTGACGGAACGCGAGGTGCCCCAGTTGGAGGGGCACCAGGGCTCCGCCCCGGTCCGGGTCGGCAACGCGGCGGCCGAACAGCTCCAGCTGGACGTCTACGGCGCGCTCCTCGACTCCATCTACCTGTACGACAAGTGGGCGCGGCCCATCTCCAGCGCCCAGTGGGACGACGTCTGCGCGCTCGTCGACTGGGTGTGCGCGCACTGGGACCAGCCGGACGAGGGGATCTGGGAGACCCGGGGCGGCCGGAAGAACTACCTGTACTCGCGGCTGATGTGCTGGGTGGCGATCGAGCGGGGCATCCGGATGGCCATCCGGCGCGGACTCCCCGCGGACCTGCTCCGCTGGCAGGAGGTCCGCGACACCATCTACCGGCGGATCCACAGCCGCGGCTGGTCGGCGAAGCGGCAGGCGTTCGTGCAGTACGAGGGCGGTGAGGTGCTGGACGCGGCGGTGCTGATGATGCCGCTGACCAAGTTCATCGCGCCGACCGACCCCAAGTGGCTGTCCACGCTCGACGCGCTGACCGAGGAGCTGGTGTCGGACTCGCTGGTCTACCGCTACGACCCGCAGGCCAGCCCGGACGGGCTGCGCGGCGACGAGGGCACGTTCTCCATCTGCTCCTTCTGGTACGTCGAGGCGATGGTGCACGCGGACCGGGTGGACGAGGCGAGGCTGGCGTTCGAGAAGATGCTCACCTACGCCAACCATCTGGGCCTGTACGCCGAGGAGATCGGCCATACCGGCGACCAGCAGGGCAACTTCCCGCAGGCCTTCACCCATCTCGCCCTGATCAGCGCCGCGTTCCACCTGGACCGCGCCCTCGGCTGAGCCGCCCGGGCGGGGACACGGTGACCGATCCGGCCGGAGCCGGCATCGCGCGGCGGCGGTCGCCGGAGGGGGACGAGCGGCCCGCCCGGTGTCCGGGGCCGTACCACCCGGTGCGGGCCGCGCTCGCGACCGGCACGACTGCCGATCAAGGACGCGATCCGGTCGATCCGATCAGAGGCACAGCGGCGGGCGCCGACACCCCGCGACAGGCCTCCGCTCCGTACCCTTGCGCCGGACAGGCGCTGGTCACACGGCCCGCCGACCCGGCAGGACCGGTCCGGACCCGCGACCCCTCGGGTGAAGGCGAGGGCGCTCCTATGGGATGATACGTCGGCCGATCATGGCCGAAATGCATCGCTTCCGACGACCACTCGCGTGCCCCGGACCACGGATCGCCCATGAACCGTGCGCGCACCGCGCCGTCGCCTCCGTACGGCCACTCTTCCGCCATCCCGCGGCGAGGTGGCCGCCGCCTGGGTGACGCGCGCGGCGTGCACGGTCAGAGCTGACTCTCCGTAGCTGAAAGGGCACGCTGTATGAGACGCCGAACGGTACGCCGCTGGCTGATCGCCGGGACGACGGGCGCGTGTGTGGCCGCCGCCGCGCTCGCCGCCACGGTGGAGAACCGGTCGGCCGCGCCGCAGACCGACGCGACGGCCGCCGAGGAGCTGCCGCTGGGCGCCGCCACGCTGGACGAGACCCGGACCTCCCGGGAGCTGGCGCCCGGGGTGAGCCACATCGCGATCGAGCGGGGCAGGAAGTCGGCGGACGACTTCTGGACCGTGACGATCGGGGTCGCGACCAGCGAGGCGGAGGCCGCCGAGCTGGAGCGGAAGGTCCGCGCCGCCGGCTACGCGCCGCGGCGGGACCGCACCGCCGGGCCGGACCCGCAGGGGCCCGCCGACCGGCCGCTCGGCTGGATGGTGCGGGTGGGCCGGTACGCCGACCGGGCCGCCGCCGACCGGGCCAAGGACGAGATCGCGGCCCGCGGGCTGCCCGGGAGCGTCCAGCACACCAGCGAGGACGGGCACACGACGACCGGCCCCTGGTCGCTGGACGTGCTCGTGGTCGACCCGGCGCGCTTCCGCGGCCGGCTGCGGTCCGAGCTGGCGACCGGGATCGTGCCGGGCCGCGAGACCACCAGCTCGGTGGCGCGGCGCACCGGCGCCCTCGCCGCGGTCAACGCCGGCTACTTCGTCATGGGCGGCGACAAGCACACCCCCGGCAGCTGGGTGGCCGGCACCGACGGCGATCCCGCCGGTGTCTCGGT
The DNA here is from genome assembly GCF_002154375.1 of Streptomyces glaucescens. Taxonomy (GTDB): domain Bacteria; phylum Actinomycetota; class Actinomycetes; order Streptomycetales; family Streptomycetaceae; genus Streptomyces; species Streptomyces glaucescens. Next base: position 19,651 of record NZ_MUND01000328.1, read on the forward strand.
GATCGGCGGTGACCTCGTCTCGGAGGCCGTGAACGGTCGGCCCGCCCTGATCGTGCCGACCGGCTCCGGCCGGAACGCCTCGATCCGCCGGGTCGAGACCCGGATCACGGTCGCCACGGCCGACGGCGCCTCGCGCGAGGTGACCGGCCTCAACCGGCGGCCCGGTCTGATCGTGAACTGCGGCGGCGTCGGGAACGCCACCCCGTTCTCCCGCCCGGCGCACGACTACACCTGCGGCAACGCCGACGAGCTGATCGCCGTCACCCCGGCGTTCGGCACCGCCGCCCCGGAGGGCCCCGGCTTCCAGGCCACCCTCGACGCCGACGGCCGGGTCACCGCGGTCCGGGAGGGCCTGGGCGGCCCCGTCCCCCCGCTCGGCACCGTGCTCCAGGGCACCGGAAGCGGAGCCGAGTGGCTGCGCGCCCACGCCGGGATCGGTGCCCCGCTGACGGTGCGCGGCACCGTGGTGGACGCCGAGACGCGGACCCCGCTGACGCTCACCCCGGACACCTCCGTCGTCAACGGCGGCCCTCTCCTGCTGCGGGACGGGAAGCCGGTCCTCGACCCGGTGCGGGACGGATGGAGCCCCGAGGACATCGACGGCGCGGACCGCGCCGGCATGTACAACGACTGGTATCTGCGCCGCAATCCGCGCACCGCGGCGGGCGTCACGCGGGACGGGCGCCTTCTCCTGCTCACCGTCGACGGCCGCCGGCCCGGCCACAGCGCCGGCCTGTCGATCACCGAGACCGCCGAGGTCATGCGCGGACTCGGCGCGGTCCACGCGATCAACCTGGACGGCGGCGGCTCGACGGCGATGGTCGTGCGCGACGAGCTCCAGGGCCACCCCAGCGACCCCACGGGCGAGCGCCCCGCCGGGGACACCCTGGTAGTGCTGCCCTAGGGGTGTCTCGTCGATCGGTCCGGATCGGTGAGCGGCGTCCGGTGACGGGGCGAGATCCGGGTCGAGAGCCGGTTCGAGGACCGTGAGGACCGGGTCGAGGACCGGGGGGCGGGCCGCGGTGCCCGCCCCGTTATCTTCTTCGCGGTCCTGCAAGAGGGCCGCTGGCCTCCGGGCCCGGCATGACTGTTGCCCCCCGGTCGGGCGGTGGTGAGCGCGCGGACCGGCAGCGGGCCGGCGGCAGCGCAGGGAATGCGGACCAGCGGGCGGCCGACGGGTCGGGGGACGGCTCGGTGGACTCGGCGCCCGCACAGTCGTCGAGCGGCGGGGTGTGGACGTACCCGGTGACGGTCCCGTGGTTCACCAGCCGCTCCGCCAGGGCGTCCCGGTCGTGCACCTGGAGCGACACCCGGAACAGCGGCACCGGGGCCGTCGTAGGCGGTCAGCGCGCGCGGCGCCGGGGGGCCGGTCGCTGCCCGACAGCGCCGTTACGCCGGCGCGCGGAGGTCGTGGTCGCCGTCGAGCCGGGTGAAGAGGGCCCTGGAGGACGACCGGGCGACCGGCTCGGGCGACCCCCCTCCGATCACCCGAACGGAGCATGGTTATCATCTGAGCGCCACCTAGCTCGAAAGATGGATCTGTGACTGTCAACGAGGACTCGTTCACGAACTGGAAGAACCGCGAGGAGATCGCGGAGTCGATGATCCCGATCATCGGGAAGCTGCACCGGGAGCGGGACGTCACCGTCCTCCTCCACAGCCGCTCCTTGGTGAACAAGTCGGTGGTCAGCATCCTCAAGACCCACCGCTTCGCCCGGCAGATCGCCGGCGAGGAGCTGTCGGTGACCGAGACGATGCCGTTCCTTCAGGCGCTCACCGCGCTCGATCTCGGCCCGTCCCAGATCGACATCGGCATGCTCGCCGCCACCTACAAGGCCGACGACCGCGGACTGTCCATCGAGGAGTTCACCGCCGAGGCCGTCGCCGGCGCCACCGGCGCCAACAAGATCGAGCGGCGCGAGGGCCGGGACGTCGTCCTGTACGGCTTCGGCCGCATCGGCCGCCTCGTCGCCCGGCTGCTCATCGAGAAGTCCGGCTCGGGCAACGGCCTGCGGCTGCGTGCCATCGTCGTGCGCGGCGGCGGTGAGCAGGACCTCGTGAAGCGGGCCTCGCTGCTGCGCCGAGACTCGATCCACGGCCAGTTCCAGGGCACGATCACGGTCGACGAGGAAGCCGGCACGATCGTCGCCAACGGCAACACCATCAAGGTGATCTACGCCAACGACCCCTCCGAGGTCGACTACACGGCGTACGGCATCAAGAACGCCATCCTCATCGACAACACCGGCAAGTGGCGCGACCGCGAGGGCCTGTCGAAGCACCTGCGCCCCGGCATCGACAAGGTCGTGCTGACCGCGCCGGGCAAGGGCGACGTCCCGAACATCGTGCACGGCGTCAACCACGACACCATCAAGCCGGACGAGAACATCCTGTCCTGCGCCTCCTGCACCACCAACGCGATCGTCCCGCCGCTGAAGGCCATGGACGACGAGTTCGGCGTGCTGCGCGGCCACGTGGAGACCGTCCACTCGTTCACCAACGACCAGAACCTGCTGGACAACTACCACAAGGCCGACCGCCGCGGCCGGTCCGCGCCGCTCAACATGGTGATCACCGAGACCGGTGCCGCCTCGGCCGTCGCCAAGGCCCTGCCGGACCTCAAGGCGCCGATCACCGGCAGCTCCATCCGGGTTCCGGTGCCGGACGTGTCGATCGCGATCCTGAGCCTGCGCCTCGGCCGTGAGACGACCCGCGAGGAGGTCCTCGACTACCTGCGGAACGTCTCGCTGACCTCCCCGCTGAAGCGCCAGATCGACTTCACCACGGCGCCCGACGCGGTCTCCAGCGACTTCATCGGCTCGCGGCACGCCTCGATCGTCGACGCGGGCGCGACCAAGGTCGACGGCGACAACGCGATCCTCTACCTGTGGTACGACAACGAGTTCGGCTACTCGTGCCAGGTCATCCGCGTCGTGCAGCACGTCTCCGGGGTGGAGTACCCGACCTACCCGGCGCCCGGCGCCTGATCGGGGCACGCGGCAGCGGCCGTGCGCCCGACCCACCGGTCGGGCGCACGGCCGCTTTCCCATTTCCTCGGGGGGAGAGTGCAACCATTCTGGGAACCCGACTGTCTCACCTGATATCGGACAGCGAATGCCCCTAGGGGACGCAATGGCGCGAAAACGAACAGCATGGGCGACAGCCGCCCTCATCGGCACCACGTTGACGGCGGCGGCCATACCGGCCCAGGCCACCGCATCCACCACCACCCAGACCACCGCAGCCTGCCCCACCGGCTGGGGCAGCCGTGCCAAGACCGGCGGCGCCGGTACGACGGAGCCGCTGACGAACGTCAGGGCCGGCCGGCACGCCTGCTACGACCGGCTGGTCATCGACGTCCCCGGCGCGGGCAAGGGCGTCGGCTACCGGGTCGGTTACGTCGAACGTCTCCATCAGGACGGCTCCGGGCGTCCCGTCCCGGTCGCCGGCAAGGCCGTCCTGGAGATCCGGGTCATGGCACCCGCCTACGACCCCGAGACCGGTGCGCCCACCTATCCCGGCCGGGCCGGACGCCCGCTCCCGGGCGTGGACCTCACCGGATACCGCACCTTCCGCGACGCCCGCTTCGCGGGCAGCTTCGAGGGCGAGAGCCAGCTCGGGCTCGGTCTCCGCGCCCGGCTGCCGTTCCGGGTGACGCAGACGGCCGACCGGGTCGTCGTGGACGTGGCCCACAACTGGACCGGCAGCCGGTGACCCGGGCCGGTCCCTGAGACCGGTCAGACCGGCTGCCGCACCCGCCCGGCAGCCGGTGGGGTCCGGCCGGAACCCGCCCGCCGCTTCCGGCCGCGCCGGGTCGGGCCCCACGGCTTCAGGACCGAGATCGCCGTCATGAAGACGTACGCGGACAGCGAGACGACCGGGCCGAGGAGCACGTCCCCGGCGTCCGGCAGCGGCCGTCCGCCGGAGACGGCGGCGACCGCCTCGGTCACCCCCGGTCGCAGGGCGAGGACCGTCGCGGTGGTCGTGGCCAGCGTGAGCCAGAACTTGGTGTACACCCATCGGTGCCGCGCCAGCCCCCACGCGGTGCCCAGGGCGAGCACCAGTCCGCTGAGCAGGGTGAGGAACGCGGCGGGGAGCAGCAGCCAGTCGGCGAAGAGCTTCATGCTCCGCACGGAGGCCGCCACGGCCTGCGCGGAACCGCTGGTGGTCGCGGCGATGCCGAGGGCGAGCAGCCCGAGCGTGAGCCCGAGCCAGCCGGCGGAGGCGGTCACGTGGACGACGAGGAGGGCCCGGCGTGCGGGTCGGCTGAGTGTCACGTCTCCCACGCTGCCCGGCCGCGGTGCCGTGGGCGTCTGACGGCGGGAGTAACCGCGCCTGCTTTCCACGGCGTACGCGCACCGGACGGGCGTGCGCGCGCCGCGGTCGCGGGTCCCGCCGACGGGGTGTCACCGGCGGGGCTGTCGCTAGCCAGCGGCGAGGAGGCTCGCCGCGTTCCGCAGCGTGTGACGGGCCACGTTCTTGCCCAGCGTGATGCCCGCCTCGTCGGCGCTGCGGGTGTGGATGCCGGAGAGGACACGGGCGTCCACGTTCTCGTCCGACAGCTGCTTCCAGGTGGTGTACGTCCGGGTCACGCCGGGCGCGGTGGGGCTGGTCAGGTCGAACGGCGCGGTGCTCGGCCCGGCGAGCGTCGACAGCACGGCCTCGGCGGCACCCGAGTAGGTGGTGTGGCCGCTCGGGTAGTCCGGGTGCGCGGGTGTGTTGTGCAGCGGCGTCCACTCCGGGTCCGGGTCGACGGATCCGGTGCGGATCGCCGTCACGGGACGCCAGCGCTCGTACGCGTACTTGCTGTCGGAGGTGGCGATCTGTGTGTCCACCAGCGCGACGTGGAAGAGCGCGACCAGCCGCGCCTGCCCGGCGATGCCCTGCTCCGTCCGGGACAGCGCCACGCGGAGCGGCTCCGTGTAGAGGGTGAGGGAGGAGCCGTACCAGAAGGCGGCGGTCTCCGTCTGGTGCGGGCTGCGCACCGTGCTGTCCGCGGCTCCGTACGCCCGGACCTCCGCGAGGTCGGCTGCGTAGCGGGCGGAGTCCGGCGCAGGGGGCGGGCCGAGCCGGAACTGGCGCTGGCTGGTGAGCGCGAACGGCTCGGCGAGCCGGTTGCCGTACTGGGTGGCCGGGGCGTACGCGGGCGGTGTCGGCTGCCAGACGCCTGGCGCCGCGGGCCGCACGGCGTACGGCGCGTTCACCGAGGCGGGGTCGAGGCCGTCGCCCTCCCGCGCGGCGAGGAGGAGGTCGGCCTGGCGCCGTCCGGCGGCGGCGCCGCGCTGCTCCGCCGGGCCGTCCGGGATCACGTCGAGGGTCGTCCGGAGCTTCGCGTCGAGCTGTTCGGTCCGGCCGGGCGCGAGGGCGACGAGGGCGCGGTGCACGGCCGCGGCGAGCGCCGCCTCCTGGTAGGCGCCGCGCTCCACGCCCGCGGGCACGGCGCGGGTGGCCCGGGCCGCCGCGAGCCAGCCGATGGCCCAGGTACGGCTGTTGGTGACCTGCGTGGGCGCGCCGACCGCCGCGACGGTCTCGGCCGTGGCGTCGTACCAGGTGAGAGCCGTGGAGGTACGGTCGGCCGCGGTGGCCTGCGGGACCGCGACGGAGGTGGTGAGCAGGGCCGCCGCGCCCAGGGCGACGAGGGCGGAGCGGGTTCTCGGCGTATTCATGCGGTGTCCTTCGGTGAGGTGGGTACGGCGGCCCGGCCGGCGGGACGCGGCAGGCCGTAATGATCGCGCAGGGTGGTGCCCTGATAGGCGAAGCGGAAGAGTCCGCGGGTCCGCAGGAGTGGCACCACGTGTTCGGCGAAGAGGTCGAAGCCGCCGGGCAGCCAGGGCGGCATGATGTTGAAGCCGTCGGCCGCTCCGTGCTCGAACCACTCCTGGATGTGGTCGGCGATCTGCTCCGGGGTGCCCGCGACGACCTGGTGGCCGCGCGCTCCGGCGAGGCGGTGCAGCAGTTGGCGGACGGTGGGCCGTTCCCGCTCGACGATGTCGAGGACCAGCTGGAAACGGCTGCCGTTGCCCCGCTCGCCGTGGGTCTCGATCAGCTCGCGCGGGACGGGATCGTCGAGTCGGTCGGCGGTGAGCCGGACGCCGAGCAGCCGGTGCAGCAGGTCGAGCGAGTACTCCGGCTGGGTGAGTTCGTCGAACTCCCGCTGGAGCCGGCGCGCCTCGGCCTCGGTGGAGCCGATGAACGGGCTCAGGCCCGGCAGGACGAGCAGGCGGTCCGGGTCCCGGCCGAGCGCTGCCGCCCGCGACTTGATGTCGGCGTGGAACTCCTTGGCGTTCGGCAGTGTCTGGTGGGCGGTGAACACGGCCTCGGCGTGCCGGGCGGCGAAGGCCCGGCCGTCCTCGGACGAGCCCGCCTGGACGTAGACGGGCCGGCCCTGCGGGCTGCGGGGTGTGTTCAGGGGTCCGCGCACCCTGAAGTGGCGGCCCTCGTGGTCGATGGGGCGGATCCGGTCGGTGTCGGCGAACACGCCGGTCTTCTGGTCGGCGATCAGCGCCTCGTCGTCCCAGCTGTCCCACAGCTTGCTGACGACATCCACGAACTCGTGGGCGCGGTCGTAGCGTTCGGCGTGCGCCGGGTGGGCGTCGAGGCCGAAGTTCCGGGCGGCCTGGGGTGCGCCGGTGGTGACGATGTTCCAGCCGGCCCGGCCCCCGCTGAGATGGTCGAGGGAGGCGAAGAGCCGGGCCAGGTTGTACGGCTCGGTGTACGTGGTGGAGGCGGTGGCGATCAGGCCGATCCGCTCGGTCGCCGCGGCGAGGGCGGCCAGCCAGGTGAACGGCTCCAGCCGGAAGCGGCTGGCGTAGCGGACATTGTCGGCGAGGGACGGGCCGTCCGCGAGGAAGACCGCGTCGAACGTGGCGCGTTCGGCGGTCCGGGCCAGCTCCTGGTAGAAGCCGATGTCCAGGAGGCGGCCGGGGTCGGTGCCGGGGTGGCGCCAGGCGGCCTCGTGGTGGCCGCCCGGGTAGACGAACAGGTTGAGCCGCAGCTGCCGTCGCTCGGTCATGCCTCGCCCCCCTCCCCCGCCGGGTCCACGCCCAGCCGCACCAGCAGTCGCTCCCGCAGGGCCGCGTACCCGGCGCCGCCGTGGCGGCGCGGAGCCGGCAGTCCGACCGGGAGGTCGGCGGCGATCCGGCCCCGGTCCAGCACCACCACCCGGTCGGCGAGGACGATCGCCTCGTCGACGTCGTGGGTGACGAGGAGAACGGCCGGCCGGTGCCGCTCGCACAGCCGGCGCAGCAGGGTGTGCATCCTGATCCGGGTCAGCGCGTCGAGCGCGCCGAACGGCTCGTCGGCGAGCAGGAGTCCCGGTTCCCGTACGAGGGAGCGGGCGAGCGCGACACGCTGCTGCTCCCCGCCGGACAGCTCGACCGGCCAGGCCCGTTCGCGGCCGGCGAGTCCGACCTCGGCGAGGGCCGCCCTGCCGCGCTGCTCGGCGTCCGGTGCGGTCAGGCCCAGGACGACATTGCCGAGCACGCGTTTCCAGGGCAGCAGCCGGGCGTCCTGGAAGACGACGGAGAGGTGGTCGGGGGCGGCGAGCGAGCCGCTCCCCGCCACGTCGTCGTCGAGCCGGGCGAGCGCCCGCAGCAGGGTGCTCTTGCCGGAGCCGCTGCGGCCCAGCAGGGCCACGAACTCGCCCGGGGCGATCGTCAGGTCGAGGCCGTCCAGGATCCGGCGCTCGCCGAAGGAACGCACCAGGTTCTCGATCCGCACGGTGGCCTGCCCGGTCGTACCGTCCTGCTCCCGGGCCGCGGTCAGCCCGCCAGGGTGCGCCGCCATGACAGGGCCCTCCTCTTCACGAGCCGCACCAGGGCGTCGGAGAGGAGCCCGAGGAGGCCGTACACCACGAGGCCGACGAGGATCACATCGGTCTGTCCGTACGTCCGTGCCAGCTCCATCATGTAGCCGATGCCGCTGGTCGCGTTGACCTGTTCGACGACGACCAGGGCGAGCCACGCGGCGGTCACCGCGAAGCGCATGCCGAGCAGGAAGCCGGGAAGCGCGCCGGGCAGCACGACATGGCGGACGAACCCGAGCCTGCCGAGCCGTACGGTCTCGGCCAGCTCCGCGTAGCGCTGGTCGATGCCGCGCAGTCCGTTGTGCGTGTGGATGTAGACCGGTACGAACACACCGAGCGCGATGGTGACGACCTTCATCGTCTCCCCGATGCCGAGCCAGAGGACGAGCAGCGGGATCAGCGCCAGTGACGGGATGGCCCGCTTGATCTGCACGGGGCCGTCGATCACGGCCTCGCCCAGCCGGCTGAGCCCGGCGACGAGCGCGAGCAGCAGTCCGCCCGCGACGCCGAACAGCAGGCCGAGGAGGGCGCGTTGGGCCGAGGTGGCGAGGTGGGACTGGAGTCTGCCGTCGGCGAGGAGGTCGCCCGTCGTGGCCGCGATCGTCCACGGTGCGGGCAGGCTGCGGGCGTCGAGGAGACCGGCCGCGGAGCCGCCCGCCCACAGGGCGAGCAGCAGCAGCGGGCCGGCCGCCCAGCCGTACGGCAGGGGGCGGCCGGGGCCGAGCCGCTTGCCGGTGGGGCCACCACCCGCGCGGCGGAGGGCGGTGGCCGGGGTCCGCCGCGCGGCCGGTGATGTCTGCCGGTCGAAGGCGGTGGCGCTCATGAGTCCTTCCCCTCGGCGGCGAGGGCGGCGGCGCCCACCGGCTCGAAACGGCGGTCGAAGAGAACGTCCGCCTCGAAGGCCGGCCGCTTCTGTTCCTTCGCCAGCAGGTCGATGGTCCGCTGCTGACGCTGGATGGCCTCCGTCCAGTCCGCCGGGATGTCCGGGTGGCCGGCCCGCGCCACGAGGTATTCACCGTCCTCCCGGCTCAGCCCCTGGTCCTCTACGTAATAGCCCTGGACCCATTCCTCGGGGTGCTCGTCGATCCAGACGCGGGCCCGCGCCCAGAAGGCGATGAGTTCGCGGATGGCGGCGGCCTTCTGGGGGTCGGTGACGGAATCGGTGAGTGCCCACAGGTGCTCGGGGTCGTCACGGAGTCCGTGCTGGATGGTGGTGGCGCCGTCCTCGCCGTATTTCGCGAGATAGCGCTTGATGTTGACGCCGCCGATGGGCGCGGCGTGCACCTGGCGGTTTCCGAGGGCCGTGGGATAGACGTCGTCGGTGCTGGCGAGTTCGACGAGCTGCACGTCGTCCTGAGTGAGTCCGGCCTTCTCCAGGATGCGCAGCACCAGCGCGCCCTGGGCCTGCCCCGGGCTGTAGGCGATCTTCTTCCCGCGCAGGTCGGCGAGGGTCCTGATGCCGGCGCCGGGGGCGATGCCCAGCTCGTAGATCGGGTGCCGCAGCGGGTCCTTGTGGAACTTCGCCGCGACCAGCTTGGTGTCGAGACCGGTCCAGTGGGCGTTGATCGCCGGGATGTCGGCGGCCGAGCAGACGTCGAGGGCGCCCGCCCGGAAGGCCTCCGAGCATTTCGGGCCACCGCTGATGTTGGCCCATTCGACGTCGAAGGGGATCTTGTCGATCTGGCCCGACAGTTCCAGCGCGACCTTGAGTTCCGGTGCTCCGACGGTGAGCGAGGTGTCCGGGGAGACGGTGTCCGCGATGTTCTCGCCGGAGACGTCCTTTCCGACGGAGGCCGATCCGCTGCCGTCCGCGCACGAGGTCAGGAGGAAAAGGGAGGACAGCGCGGCACCGACGGCCGCGGACCTGATTCCGGGCATGCGTATACGAGGGATCATTGACGCCTTCGGGGAGCGAGCGAAACGGGACGGGGAAAGGAGTGACCGACGCGGTGGGGAATTCAGCTACACACCGCGGTGGTGACGCGCATCAGGTCAATGGCCCGCCGCCGGAAGAAGCGATCGAAGATCCGCATACCGCCGAACGTAACGAGGGGTCAAAAGCCGGTCAAGACAGGTGCGGTGGCTTCGCCGGCACTGCAACGGCACTGTCGTGACGGTGCCATGCGCGCGTTACAAGCGCGGCCGGGACGGCGGGGCCGCCACCCCTTGCCCCGGGCACGGTGCGCTCCTACCCTGACTTTGTGCCGCAAATAAACAAAACCCGTTCGCACAGCGTCGTGCCGGGTCCCCACAGCGACCTCGCCCGGCTCCGCGCAGCCCTGACCGTCTTCTTCGCCCTCGACGGCTTCATCTTCGCCGGATGGGTGGTCCGCATCCCCGCCATCAAGGAGCAGACCGGCGCCTCGCCCAGCACCCTCGGCCTCGCCCTGCTCGGTGTCTCCGCCGGTGCGGTCGTCACGATGATCCTCACCGGACGGCTGTGCCGCCGGTTCGGCAACCACCAGGTCACCGTCGCCTGCGCGGTCCTGCTCTCGCTCAGTGTCGCCCTGCCCCCGCTCACCCACTCCGCGCTCGCACTCGGCGCGGTGCTGCTGGTCTTCGGCGCGGCCTACGGCGGGATCAACGTCGCCTTCAACAGCGCGGCGGTCGAGCTGGTAGCCGCCCTTCGCCGGCCGATCATGCCGAGCTTCCACGCCGCGTTCAGCCTCGGCGGCATGATCGGCGCCGGCCTGGGCGCACTGGTGGCGGGTGCGCTGTCCCCCACCCGGCACCTGCTGGGCCTGACCCTGACCGGTCTGCTCGTCACCGCCCTCGCGGCACCGACGCTCTTGCGCCGCCGGCCGCCGGGACCGCCGGGACCGCCGGGACCGCCGGGACCGCCGGAAGCAGCGGAACCGCCGAGGCCGCCGGAGCCGACGACGGGCGGGCGACCCGGCGCGAGCGTCCCGCCCCGCCCTCGCCGTAGGCCGTGCACAGGGCGATCAGGCCGAAGACGGCCACCAGGGCGCGGGTGCGG
>NZ_MUND01000329.1 GCF_002154375.1 Streptomyces glaucescens
CGCCCAGGGGACCGGTCGGGTCGCCCTGGTCGTACAGCTCGTCGGAGGCCGAGGCCGAGGCGGAGGCGGAGGGCTGGTCCGAGGTCGCGGCCGGTGGTGGTGACACGGGTGCGGCAGGGGCGGGCACCGAAGCGCCGGTCCCTGCCACCCGTTCCCTGGTGTTCCGCGACCGGGCGCTCCGCCCCCGCCACCATCGCACCCCCAGCGCCGCCGGCACGCCCACGACCGCCGTCCACAGCAGCCCCGCCGCCCCGGTCTGCCACCACACCGGCCCGAAGCGGGCCAGCCTCCCGGCGCCCAGCGGGCCACCCGCCAGCCCGGCCAGCACGGCGAGCGCCACCGCGCACAGCCCGGCCGCGAGCAGCGCGCCCAGCGCGGTCCGGCCCCGCGACCAGCCGTCCCCCGCCCGGGCCACGAACCAGCCCACCGTCAGTCCGGCCGCCACCGGCACCGCACCGGCCGCCCAGTGCAGCGGCGTCCCGGGCCCGGCCTCCGGCACCGCCGCCAGCAGCGGGAACGGCGGCAGCAGCGGCGCGGGCGCGGCGGACAGGGGGCCGGTGACCCGGCCGACACCGAGGGCGAAACCGGGGCCGAGGGCGTAGGCCGCGCCCCACACCGCCGCGTTCGGCAGCAGCGCGAGACACAGCAGCAGGACCGCGAACCGGTCCGACCAGCCCTCCGTGAGCTGCGTGAACGCCACGCGCGCCGCCCCGCCGTGCCACACCAGGGACACGGCCACCAGCAGCGCCCCGCCTCCGACATGGGCGGCGGTCCCGGCCGCGGCGGCCCGCGCCGCGACCTCCAGCCGTCCCCGGCCCGGCTCGGCGCCCGGGTCGCGGAGGAGGCGACGGAGAGCGCCCGGCACCAGCGCCGGCACACCGTGCGCGCCGTCCAAGGGGCCTCGGGGACAGCCGTACGCCGACCACACCCCGGCCCCGGCCGCCACCCCGGCGACCAGCGGCAGGCTCAGCCCCGTCCACAGCCATGAGGGCCGCAGCGCGCCATCCGCCGTGTACAGCACGACAGCGGCGCCGACGCCCAGATAGCCCAGCACCACCCCGGCCCACGCCGTGCGCGCCCGCACGGCCGGCCCCTCGTCCCCGCCCGCCGGGTCCCCTTCCACCGCGTCGCGCGCCGCCCGGTGCAGCAGCCAGACGGGCAGCAGGAGCAGCAGCAGCGGGGTGAGGCCGACCGGGGCGGGCAGGCCGGAGACGGTGTCGGTGCGGACCAGTTCGGCGCCGTGCGCCAGCAGCCAGAGGGAGGCGGCGACATGCAGCGCGCCGCCGGGCCCGCTGTCCGGGTACGGCGAGCTGATCCACAGCAGCATCACCAGGGCGGTGAGCGAGCCGAGGCCCAGCCCGGCCGCGAGGGCGCCGTTCAGCAGGCCCGCGGCAAGTCCGGGCGAGCGGCCCCGCAGCGGGGTGATCAGGGGCGACAGCGACGGTCGGAGGTCGGTCATCCGGTTCACGCCCGTCATGCTCCCAACGACACGCGCTTTTCCGTCGTAACAGGCGAACCCCCGCTGTGTCGCTCAATATGTGCTTATGTGCTTTTTCGTACGGAGGGGCGACCGGTGACGCAGCGTCCTGCAACCCCGCTTCCCCCGCCCAAGGAGCGCCGACGGCTGCGCGAGGCCGCCGCCCTGACACAGGCTCAGCTCGCCTCCCGGGTGGGCGTCAGCCGGGAGACCGTGCGGGCGTGGGAGTCCGGCCGCACCACTCCCCGCGGACGCAGACGCGACGCGTACGCGACCCTGCTGGCCCAACTGGCGCAGCCGGTGCCGTCCGGGCCGGCTCCGGAAGGCGCGCCCGCACCGGCACCAGCACCGGCACCGGCACCGGCGCCGGTCACCACGGAACTGCCCGCCACCGCACCCGTCGTCATCGCGCCCCCGGACAGCGCCGCCACCCACCCGGTGCTGACCCCGGGTCAGAACACGCGGGAGAAGGAACCGGAGCAGGGAGACGAGCCGGAGCGGGGACCGGCGCTCCTCCCCGCTGTGTCCGCGCCGGCCGGCGTCGCCGCCCCGCTCACCCCCGCAGAGGCCTTCGACGCCCTCTACGCCTTCTGCGCGCCCGCGCTCGTCCGTCAGGCCTACCTCCTGACCGGGCGGCGGGAACTCGCCCGGGAGTCGGTGGAGCGGGCGTTCCAGCTGGCCTGGCAGCGGTGGCCGGAGGTGGCCGTCGACCGGGATCCGGCGGGGTGGGTGCGCGCGGCGGCGTACGAGTACGCGCTCTCCCCCTGGCACTGTTTCCGGCCCCGCTACCGCCACCCCGAGCCGCCCCCCGCGGACGCCTCCGACCGCGCCCTGCTGGACGTCCTGCTGGCTCTTCCGCCGCCGTACCGCCGCACCCTGGTGCTGTACGACGGGGTCGGGCTCGGCCTCCCGGAGACCGCGGCCGAGACGGAGGCGAGCACTCCGGCGGCGGCGAACCGGCTGCTGCACGCGCGCGAGGCGGTGGCCGAGCGGCTGCCGGAGCTGTCGGACCCGGCCGTACTGCACCAGCGGCTCGCCGAGCTGGCGTCCGCCGAGCGGCTGCGCGCGGCCCGGCCGCCGGCGGTGCGCGGCGGCAGCGAGCGCCGGGCGCGGTTCTGGACCCGGGCCGCCATCGCCTTCACGGTGGCGCTGATCGGTGCCACCGCGCTGACCCTGCGGACGGCCCCCACGCGGTACGAGCCGCCGGTGCCGCCGGGTGAGACGGTGCGCGGAGTGCCGCCGCGGGCCGCGCCGGGCCCGCTGTCGGAGCGGGAGCTGGAGCTGCGCGCGAAGCTGCGCGAGGAGATGGTGAACGGGCCGGAGAGACTGGTCCCGGAACCGGAGTGAGCATGCGGAAGGGCCCGCACCCTGGGTGGGATGCGGGCCCTTCCGGTGGCTGTCGGCCGTGTCGGCCCACGGCCGACGGCGGTCAGCCGGCCAGGACCTCACGGGCCAGCTTCGCCGTCTCGGTCGGCGTCTTGCCGACCTTGACGCCGGCGGCCTCCAGGGCCTCCTTCTTGGCCTGCGCGGTGCCGGAGGAGCCGGAGACGATGGCGCCCGCGTGGCCCATGGTCTTGCCCTCGGGCGCGGTGAAGCCCGCGACGTAGCCGACGACCGGCTTGGTCACGTTCTCCTTGATGAAGGCCGCGGCCCGCTCCTCGGCGTCGCCGCCGATCTCACCGATCATCACGATGAGGTCGGTCTCCGGGTCCTCCTGGAAGGCGGCCAGAGCGTCGATGTGGGTGGTGCCGATGATCGGGTCACCGCCGATGCCGACACAGGTCGAGAAGCCGATGTCGCGCAGCTCGTACATCATCTGGTACGTCAGCGTGCCGGACTTCGAGACCAGGCCGATGCGGCCCGGCTTGGTGATGTCGCCCGGGATGATGCCGACGTTGGACTGGCCCGGGGTGATGATGCCGGGGCAGTTCGGGCCGATGATGCGGGTCTTGTTGCCCTTCTTGCCGGCGTACGCCCAGAAGGACGCCGTGTCGTGCACGGCGATGCCCTCGGTGATCACGACGGCCAGCGGGATCTCGGCGTCGATGGCCTCGACGACCGCGTCCTTGGTGAACTTCTCCGGCACGAAGATGACGGAGACGTTGGCGCCGGTGGCCTCGATGGCCTCCTTGACGGTGCCGAAGACGGGTACCTCGGTACCGTCGAAGTCCACGGTCTGACCCGCCTTGCGCGGGTTCACGCCGCCCACGACGTTGGTGCCGTCACCGAGCATGAGCTTGGTGTGCTTCATGCCCGTGGCGCCGGTCATGCCCTGGACGATGACCTTGCTGTCCTTGTTGAGCCAGATAGCCATGGTGTGTGGTGTCCTCGTCCTGAGTGCTTACTTGGCGGCGTGGGCCAGCTCGGCGGCCTTGTCGGCCGCGCCGTCCATGGTGTCGACGCGCTGGACCAGCGGGTGGTTGGCGTCGGTGAGGATCTGGCGGCCCAGCTCGGCGTTGTTGCCGTCGAGACGGACGACCAGCGGCTTGGTGACCTCCTCGCCGCGGTCCTCGAGGAGCTTCAGGGCCTGGACGATGCCGTTGGCGACCTCGTCGCAGGCGGTGATGCCACCGAAGACGTTGACGAAGACGGACTTCACGTCCGGGTCGCCGAGGATGATCTCCAGGCCGTTCGCCATCACCTGGGCGGAGGCGCCGCCACCGATGTCCAGGAAGTTGGCGGGCTTCACGTTGCCGTGCTGCTCACCGGCGTACGCGACGACGTCCAGGGTGCTCATGACGAGACCGGCGCCGTTGCCGATGATGCCGACCTCGCCGTCGAGCTTGACGTAGTTGAGGTTCTTCTCCTTGGCGGCGGCCTCGAGCGGGTTGGCCGCGGCCTTGTCGTGCAGTTCCTCGAACTCCGGGTGGCGGAACTCGGCGTTGTCGTCCAGCGACACCTTGCCGTCGAGGGCGATGACGTCACCGGAGGCGACCTTGGCCAGCGGGTTCACCTCGACGAGGAGGGCGTCCTCCTTGATGAAGACGTCCCACAGCTTGACCAGCACGTCGGCGACCTTGTCGGCCACCTCGGCCGGGAACTTCGCGGCCTCGACGATCTCGCGGGCCTTCTCGGCCGTCACGCCGTCGATCGCGTCGATCGGCGTCTTGGCGACGGCCTCCGGACGGTTGGCCGCCACCTCCTCGATGTCCATGCCGCCCTCGACGGAGGCGATGGACAGGAAGGTGCGGTTGGCACGGTCGAGGAGGAAGGAGACGTAGTACTCCTCGACGATCTCCGGAGCGGTCTCGGCGATCATGACCTTGTGGACCGTGTGGCCCTTGATGTCCATGCCGAGGATGTCCGTCGAACGGGCGACGGCCTCGTCCGGAGTGGCGGCCAGCTTCACGCCACCGGCCTTGCCGCGACCACCGACCTTCACCTGCGCCTTGACGACGGACTTGCCGCCCAGACGCTCGGTGATCTCGCGCGCCGCCTCAGGCGTGTCGATGACTTCACCGGCCAGCACCGGTACATCGTGCTTGGCGAAGAGGTCCCTCGCCTGGTACTCGAACAGGTCCACGCGCTTCCGTCCCTATCAGTGATCTCGCGGTTCGTTGGATGCGTGGGCGTGCCGCGAAGGGCAACGTGACGTCCGCTGTCACAAGGGAGGCGCACACGGTGTCCGAGCGCGCGGCATGTCCGTCTCGCAGGTTATCGCCGGTTGCGGGGGCGTTCTAAATCGCGGGTCACACCCGAGCGGTGATACCTGTCACATGATGCCGGGATGTGTGGCACCGAGTGTCGGGACGTGTGCGAGCGAGGCGGAACCTCACCGGGTTGGGGTCGGCCCGGTGAGGTTCCCTGTTCGGGCCCCGGCGGGGGCGAACGGGCGTCCCGAGGCCGCCCGCCGGGGCTCGGGCCGCGGCGCTCCCCACCCCGATGGGGACCGCCGGGCCCTCTCCGCGGGGGTACGGCCGGACCGGCCGACGGTTTTCGGCCGGTCCGGTCCGCGTCCCCGCGAAGCTCACACGCCGTACGAGCCCTGGGAGCCGTAGAGGCCCTGCGGGCCGTACGTGCCGTCCTGCGGGGTGTGCAGGTCGTCGGCGTCCGGGGCCCAGCCCGGGGTGACCGATCCGGCCACGCCCTCCGCGCCGGTGACCGCGTGACCGGCGAGGCTGCCGCCGGTGGAGTGAACGGTGCCGGTCAGGTCCCCGGCGAAGGGGGCGACGTCACCCGCCACTCCCTGCGCGAACGGGGCCGCCTCGCCCGCCACGCCGTACCCGAACGGCGCGACCCCGCCGGCGACGCCGTACGCCAGCCCGGCCGCACTGCCGCCCACGCCGCCGACGGCGTCGGCGACCGGCCGCACCGTGTCGTACACGGTGTCCACGACCGGCTGGACGGCGCCCGTGACGCCCTGCGCGAACGGCGGCACCTCGTCCGCCACACCCTCCGCGAAGCCGCCGGCCTGCCCGGCCACGCCGTACCCGAACGGCGCCACGTCCGCGGCGACACCCGCCCCGAAGGAGCGCACGTCGCCCGTCACGCCGTGGGCCAGCCCGCCCGCGTCCGCGACGGCCTGACCGGCGACCGGCACCACCCCGCGCACCGCGGTGTGCGCGACCGGCGGCAGCACGGTGCCGGCCGCGTCCGCGGCGACCTCGCCGGCCAGCCCGGTGGCGTACGGCGGCACGTCCGCGACGGCCCCGGTGGCGACCGGCGTCACACCGTCCACGGCCTGCCCGGCGACGGGCACGATCCCGTGCACCGCGCCGGTGACCACCGGGCGGACGCCGTGCACCGCGTCGGCGGCGACCGGCTGGACCCCGTGCACGGCCCCGTACGCGACCGGCTGGACGTCGGCGACGACGCCGTACGCGAGCGCGGTCGCGGCGTCGACGGTGTGCCCCGCGGTGGCGGCGACACCGGCCACGGCGTCACGGGCGACCGGGGCGAGACCGGCGACGGTGTCCGTGACGACCGGCGTCACACCGTCCACGGCCCGCTCGGCGACCGGGACGACCCCGTGCACGGCGTCCGTGACGACCGGGTGGACGCCGTGCACCGCGCCGGCGGCGACCGGCTGCGCGCCCCGGATTGCGGAGGCGGCGAGCGGCGGCACCGCTGCGGCGGCCGTCTCCTGGACGACCGGGGTGATGCGGCCCGGGAGGCCCTGGACGGTGGCGGAGGCCGTGCCGACGGTGCCGACCGCCGTCGCACGGACCGTGCTCACCTTGCCGGAGACCGTGCTGACCGTGCCCACGACCCGCTGCTCGACTCCGTCGACGGTCCCGGTGACATGGCCCGGCACGGACGAGACGGAGGCCTCCGCGGCCGTCCGCACCGCGCCCGCCTCGCCCTGGGCGACGGCCGCCACGCCGGCGGCCCGGGACTGGACGCCAAAGACCGTGGCCCGCGCGGCGCCCTGCGCACCGGCGGCGGTGCGGCCCGCGCCCGCGACCGCGTACTGCGCCTTCGTCCGTACGACGCCCTCGACGCCCTGCGCCTGGGTGCGCGCAGCCGACTGGGCGCCGTGCAGCCGCGTCTGGGCGGCGGCCAGGGCCTGCTCCAGCTCGGGCGCGAAGGCGGAGAGGGGACCGAAGAGGTAGTCGATCACGTCCTGGGGGGACGAGGGGACGTCCGGGAGCGCGTCCCGGCCCGCCTCGGCGGTCACCCCGACGGCGGCGTCCGCCTGGGCCTGCGCGGCGGCGCGGGCGGCGTGAGCGCCGTGGATGGCCTGGGCACCGCGGACCTTGGTGGCCTTGGCGGTCTTCGGGACGGAGACCTTCGCGTCGACGTACCGGCGGGCCTGGTCGGCGGCGGAGGCGGCGGGAGCCTTGCCGGAGACCGTGCCGGTGGCGGTGGTGGCGGCCGCGCCGGCGGTGCCGGCCGTCCGGGAGACGGTGCCGGTGGCCTGGCCGAGGGTGCCGTCGACCGTGTCGCCGGCCGTGCCGAGGGTGTCGGTGAGCGTGCCGGTCACACCGCGCACGGCACCGCCGCCGGTGACGCCGGAGACGGTCCCCTCCACCGTGTCGGTGAGGTCGCCGGTGACCGAGGCGAGCGTGCCCTCGGCGTCGGCCGCGTCCGGCGCGGAGAGGGAGGAGGCGGGCAGTTCGTCGGCGCTTGCGTACGTGGAACCGAGCGCCCAGGCGCCCGTGACGCCGGCGGCTATGACGATCGAGCGGCGGATGTTCTTGTTCATTGCGTGCGTCTGATCCTTTGGGGTTCCGAGACGCCGGGGAATCCGTCGGAGGACTCCGGGCTTGGGGACATTCCGGAGGTGGGAACTCCGGATGGGTGGGCAGACCTGTTCCGCCCCCGCGCGGCAGGTCAGGCGGGGGAAAGGGCTGCCCTATCCGGGGAAAACGGGAATGTCCCGGTACCGGTCCCGGCTCTCGCCCGCGTCGGCCCAGGCGAGGACGCCGGGCACGGGCCGCAGCGGAGCACGCTGCACGGCGGTCACCGCACACACGTCACCGTGCCGCGAGCCGCCGTTGTCGGCGGCCGCCCGGCTGCCGAGCACACCGCTGTCGCCACCCGTGGG
>NZ_MUND01000033.1 GCF_002154375.1 Streptomyces glaucescens
GCTCGTACACGTCGCGGTCGGCGGCCCTGGCACGACGCAGCGCCTCATCGGCCTGGGAGGTGGAGTGCTGTACTTCGCGTACATCTCGGATACGGTGCTTCATAGCAGTCGCTCCTGGTTCAGGCTGGTAGCGATCTGCCGGGTCCTTCGGGGCCCCCTCGGGGTCCAGGTGTGCTACCACCTGGGCCCTTTGGCGTTCCGGGCCTCGTTGGTCCTGGCTTGTCGTTGCGTTGCGCCCCGACAAGGACTAACGTAGAGGACTACACCGGGATAGGCAAGTACTACACATAGAGAGAAGGTGAAGATGAGCGACAACAAGCCGAAGAAGCACGGATACGCGGACATCGCCAGCCACTACAGAAAGCTGATTGCCGACGGCACGCTGGCCCCTGGCGACGAGATGCCCTCCATGTCCAAGGTCTGCGAGCAGTTCCAGGTGTCGATCACCACGGCAAACCGCGCGTTCCGGCTACTCAAGTCGGAGGGCCTGACAGTGCCGAAGCCCGGTGTAGGCACCGTGGTTGCGGATCAGCCACGCGTGGCCGCCACGGCATCTGCCCGCCTGGATCGGATCGCTCGCACCGGCAAGCCCTACGCGAAGAAGGAGGTCTCTGTGGACCACACGGCTCAGCTCCGGTCCATTGCCGACCCGATCCTTGCCGACCAGCTCGGCGTCGAGATCCACGACGAGGTGGTCCTGCGTACGCGGACGTTCGTCCGGGACGGGAAGCGGACCGTCTTCGCGGTGTCCTGCATCCACATGCGCGCCTTGGCCGACGTGCCGGAACTTCTGAGCCCGGAGCCGTTCGACCGGTTCTGGCAGGAGATCTACACCGCACGCACCGGCCGGCAGGTAACGAAGTCACCGGAGAGGCGGAGCGCACGGCTCGCCTACGACTACGAGATCAAGGCGCTGGGGCTGGACGTCGAGCAGGGGACGCCCGTTCCCGTCCTGGTGTTGGTGAACACGTTCTCCGACGAGGACGGACCGCTGGAGGTGTGGGAGGACGTGTACGCCCCGGGCCTCTGGCAGGTCGACACCCAGTAGATCGAAAATCATGCCCGCGACGGGCAGATCCCGTTAGATACAGCGAAACGAATACGGCCGACCGCCCCTAGGGAACGGCCGGCCTCCCTGAAGGCGCTGACCTGCGAAATCACTCGCCGACAGGGGAACCCCGCTAGGAGTTCAGCATGAGCCTACGCTCTTTCACGAGACTCGTAAAAAGTCTGCGGCGTGCGGGGGTCCACCCGTGACCGCGGACTGGACCGACCTGCCCGAAGAGGGAACCTTCACCGAAGCCGCAGCCCTGGCCGACGAGTACGGCCTCTTCCCCGGCGCCACTGCCGACAAGCTCCGCCACCTCGCCCGAGCGCGCAAGGACACCACCTGGCCCTTCGGCGACCCAGGCGAGGGCAAGCCGCACGAATACGGCAAGGTCGCGAACGCCCGGAAGATGAACCTGCGAGTGCTCTTCAAGCACCTCCAGGACGAGCCGCCGAACCCGCACGGCCGCGGACCGGACAAGAAGCCCCGGGCCCGCAGGAAAGACCGGTGATCACGTTACGGGACCTGGAATCGCAGCCCAGGCCCCATACGCAGAACGGCCGGCCCTGGAGGAGGTTCGCAGCTACCTCACAGGCCGACCGTTCGAGCACAACCAGCGGATTGCAGTCCGCTGGATCTTCGAGTCCCACCAGAGCAGAAGGGCCTCAGCGATGAGGGTACCCAAACTTCGCTCAGTGCGAAGTGTCGCCCCCAGTGTGATTCGCACGGAGGCGCACCAGTGAGGAAACGCTCAGGACGCCCCCCGCGGTTCGCCGCAGTGCCCAACGAGACCATCGACGACGCTGTCAGCTTGGACTTCATGGCCTTGGCCTTGCTGACCATCCTGCTCCGCCACCGAGACGGATGGGATATCACCCTGGCCCAAATCGGCGCAAAGTACGGCTACGGACGCGACGCCATGGCCAACGCCATGGGTCTGCTCCAGGTGGCCCGGTACGTCGTGAAGATCCGCATGATGTCCGCCGCCACCAACCAGTGGTCAACCGAGGTATGCGTATACGACACGCCAGCTACGGACGCCGAGGTCGCCGCTCTCCTCACCGCGGTCTCACGGGAGCCTGGGGTTCGCGCCGCCCAGGTCATCGAACCGACGAAGGCCGCTATCGCCCATGCGGAGAAGCGGCGGTCAAAGTTGGCGCCGAAGGAGCGACAAGCCCGTCCGAGCGTCTCCGTTCTCCGAGTGCCGGAATACCCGCACTCGGGCGCGACCAGCGAGGATGGCACGTTTCCGCAGGTCGGCCGCGAATGCCGGGTTTCCCGACAGTCGGGTGACCCCGCAGTCTTTAAGAAGACGGTGGATCAGAAGAAGAGAGAAGACGAAGAACCCGGTGCTGACGGCCGTCAGGCCTCTACAGGTAGTAGGGGGCAGGGCTCTGGCGGCTCCGCCGCGTCCGGCAAAACGAAGCCCATCTCCCTCACCCGAGAACAGCGGCAGCAGGTCGACGCGTTCTTCCAGGCGCTGCCGGCGCAGCTGGCCGACCTGGTGCCGGCGAACCCGCCCGCCAACCTGAAGACCGCGGTCCTCGAGGCCCTGGCCGCCGGCCAGCCGCAAGGGCGTACGCCGCAGCAGCTGGTCGAGTACCGGCTACTGCCGAAGTGGCACAAGCACTACGCATCAAGGGACGCGGCCGGACCGATCGAGAAGCCCGTGGGCGTGCTGATCACGATGCTCCGGCGGGACAAGGAGTGCCAGGACCCTCGGTGCGATGAGCGGACGAACGTCGACACCGGACGACCGTGTATCTCCTGTGAGCAGCGGGGCGTGGAGCGGCGTGCAGAGGGCCAGGCGAGTCCCGGGGGCCACCAACCCCGTCCCGGCCCTTCCGTCGTGCCTGCGCCCCGTGCGGCGCCCGCTGACGGAGTTCCGCGGGCAACGTGCGTTGGTGAGGAATGTGGCGGGGTTTCCATCATGCTGGTCGGCCCCGCGGTAGAGGATGGGCTATGCAAAGGGTGCCGTGACCGGCAAAGGCCCGCACCGGCAGCAGTGATCAACCAGGAGTACAAGCGTGGGGCTGCGGCCGCGCGCCAAGGCATCGCCAAGACAGGGGGACGACGTGGCTGAGCCAGAGGGGATTGCGGGAAAGAAGCGGCAAGACCCACGGGCCAACTCCCAATCACTGGAGGACGCGTTGCAGGCGGCTTTGGACCGCGTGGAAGCGCATGCTGCCGCCGAGCGCTTTCCGTTGGCCCTGAGCACTGGCTTCGAGGATCTGGACGCGCTCACATCGGGCTTGCACGGGGGGACACTCACCGTCTTGGCGTCCCGGCCCGCTATGGGGCGCAGCACACTCCTCTTGGACGTCTGCCGCACCGCCGCCGTCAAGAACCGAGTCCCCACGCTGCACGTCAGCCTGGAACACTCGATCAGCGAGACCACGCTGCGGCTCATGTCCGCTGAGTGCCGCGTGGCCCTGCATCATCTGCGCTCCGGCACGATCAACGAGGCTGATGCAGAGCGGCTGAACCGGCACCTTCCGCAGGTTGCGAATGCCCCGCTGTACTTCTGGGCGCCCGCCTACCTCACCGCCGCCGAACTGGCCGCCCGGGTCCGCACCGAGGTCGACACCCGCGACGTCCGGCTCCTGGCAGTCGATGGCGTCCAGGACATTCGCCCCGAGCAGCGCAACGACCTTCGTGAGCGGGAAGTCGGCGACGTCGTACGGGATCTCAAGGCCCTATCCCGGGAACTGGACATCCCCGTCGTGTGTACCTCGCATCTGAACCGGGCCCCGGAACAGCGCGACGGCCGCGTCCCCGCCTTGGACGACCTGCGTGAGTCCGGCGCGATCACGTTCGCCGCGGACACCATCGTTCTGCTGTACCGAGAAGATGCGTACGACAGGGAGTCTGCCCGCGCGGGCGAAGCGGATCTGATCGTGGCCAAGCACCGCAACGGGCCAGCAGCAACGATCACCGTCGCCTTCCAGGGACACTACTCACGTTTCGTTGACTGGGCGAAACCCTGACCACCCGTCCGTCGGCTTCCTCGGGCCTTCGGGCCCGGGGCGCCGTCGCTTCCAGCCGCCTCCGACCTGTTTCTGCAGTTCAGCCGCCATTGTCAGACCTACCCCGTAGCGTTGTAAGTCCTACTCGTAGCGGCTGCTGGGGGTACCGATGGACGAAGGCCTTGAGCCCGACAGCGACGAAGAACTCTTCCGCAACCCTGTCTTCTACGAACCGGCTGGCCGCAACCTCGACCTCAGCCGGCCAGACCTCGGTCTTCCGCAGGGCGAAGGCCTTCTGGACGAACTCCTGCGCATGCGAGGCCGCGTCCCCGTCGAACACCGGGGACTTATCTGCCCCGACTGCCGGGACCTACGAGGCCGGCGCGTCCCCATGTACCTCGTCCATCGTGACGGCGTGTGGTTTCCCTCCCACTACCGCAAACCAGGAGAGAAGCGCATAAGCCACGAGTCAGACGAGCATCTCGCCCGCAAGGAACGGGTAGCGAAAGACGCGGAAGACCACGGCTTCCGCGCTGTCGTTGAATCGTCGGCCGCCGACGGACACGCCCGCCTCGACGTCCAGATCGAAGGCGCGAACGGCACCATCCTGGACTATGAACCGCAGCTGAGCGCCCAAACCGCTCACGGAATACGTAGGCGAGAGGGATTCCGGCGCCGCAGCGGGATCCGGTCCGTGTGGGACTTTACCGACCCCGACCACGCGGGCATCGGCACAGTTCCGTACGTCCGGACCCCGAACCTGCCAGCTTCCGTCATCCGCGTACAGAAGAACCCCATCGCCATCCGAGACGGCAATTTCGTCATAGAAGAGGGCAAGTGCACCCAAAGCGGCGCGATCACCCGATGCCCGGACAAGCCATACGACCCGGCGAATCCTACTGACACCGGATACTGCGGAGGCTGGCACCGCATCCTCGTTCCCGTCCACCAGTCAAGGACCTTCGAAGGAACAGGCGGCCTAACCCTGACGCAGTTCATCGTGGAAGCGGCGGCCGGCGAACGTGTCCCCTTCCAGCACAACGGCCATCACGGCTGGCTTCCCTCACAGCACTGGCAGAAGTACCTGGAAGCGAACGGCCCCGCCCTGGACGACAAGGAGCGCGCACCATCAGTCCGGCAGGGCGACCGGCGGGACCGATGCACCGAGGACCGTCCAGCATCAGAAATGCGAGCTGAACCAAAGGAGAGGCGCGGCAGTCGCACGATCGTCCTCGAGAGCCGTGCCGCCCAGGAAGTGGAGGCTGCCGAGGCTCCTGTCGACGCGTCGGGTCGGCCGATCCCGCTTTGCCGCTTCGGCTGTGGTCTGCCCGCAAGCCTGCCAGGGCCAGAAGGGCTACCAGAGCACTATTCGTGCCGCAGGAAGCACGAGGACACGCAAGGGATCGCAGGAAAGGCGGCATAGACCTCTACGCCGCGTCTTCCTTCCCGACCTCGCCGGGATCCCCCATCGGCCGCGTCAACCCGTCATCCGCCGCGGCCCGACGGCTCCGCTCGGCCTCGTCCAGCTCCCAGTGGTGCCGGCACTCCTCACACCGCACACCGTCCACCAGCACCTCGTCCTCCCCGTTCGGGCAGTCCGTGCCGTCACCGCGGCCTTCGCAACGCTCCCAGGTATCCCCCATGCGTTCGACGGTGCGCCGCGGCCCCGGCGGGCGGGGAGAGGGCTTTCAGAGCGCACGGGTGCTCGAGGCCGACACCACGCCCCAACACCCGCCAATAACCCCACAAGCCGCCCCACGGCTGGAAGACTGGCCGGGTTGCCGACACGCCCCCGAGAGGACCCCGCGCATGGTCGCCTGGAATGACCAGCTGCTGGTGTACGTGGACGACTCGTACGACCAGGAATACGCCGACAACGGCGTCTCCCGGTACGGGGCCTACCTGCGGCAGCGGCCCAACGAGTTCCGCAACAGCTGGTCCGACGAACCCGAGCCGATCAAAACCCCCGAAGAGTTCGCCGTCCACGCCTGGCAGGTAGCGACGCCCCCCGTCATGTCCCCCGGATACGTGCGCATCCGGCCCGACCTGCACCGGGTCTCCCTGCACCGCGACGACGATGACGGCTCCCTGTACGCCGAAGTCCGCGTCCCCCTACGGCACCACGACATCAGCGGCGAGACGAAGCGGCTCCCCTACGCGTGGCAGGACTGGGAGACCGAGAACGATTTCGCCGGCGACCGGTACCTGGCCCACCTCGAGCCCCGAACTCTCCGGGAGACTGCAGTGCTGGCGGCGGCAGTCGTACGGGTATCCGGCCGGGAATGGCCGCACCTGATCACCCCGAGCGCGTTCGAAGGGCGCACGCTCCTGGACGAGGCCCGGGAGACCGTGCGCACCGTGGCGCAGCACATCAACGACGACGCTGGACCGATCGTCGCGAAGATCCTTCACGGCTGAGCGGAGGGAACGCCCGCCGTCTTCGGGTGCAGGATGGCAGGGCAGCCCGGGCAGATGGGGTTGCTCCCTGAAGCGCCCCCATGACCCGGCCGCAGAACCGGCGAGGGGAAAGCTGGTCGACGCCCCCGGCAACACGCCAGGGGCGTCTTCACGTCGCGGGGCATGGACGTGGGCCCGGCCGACCCCATGACGTCCCGGCCGGGCCCACGTTGCACATGACATCGTGCCCAACGACCAGGCCGGCGTCCGGTTACAGCGGGCGCTGGGTGCTGTGGCCCTCCCACCCCCCATTCGGCATTGCCATGTAATGCCAATGTGGGTACTATGGTGCCACAAACACGGCACACCCAAGGGGGCACCCAATGGACATCACCCGCCAGCAGGCCCAGGACCTCGCCAACTTCTGGCGCACCATCAACCCCGCCACCCCCGCCGAACAGGCCGTCATCGACAAGCTGGAATCTGACGAGGACGCGTTCATCGCCGAGACCGCCCACATCCTCGCAACGCCCACTGTGACCACCCAGAACCTCCAGGGCACGGTCACCACCTACACCCTCTACAGCCCCGAAGCCCTCCGCTCCGCCGGCCGCAACCGCGCACGCCGCACCAGCTCCCGCTGACCCTGGATGGAAGTGATCCCTCCCGCGGGCTCGGTCACGCCCCCCCCACGGCGGCCGGGCCTCCAGCCTCCACAGGCGGAGGGAACACCGCGGCCAAACCACGGCAACCTAGCCCACTACGCCCCCAACACCCGGGAGCCCGCCCCATGGCCGACCTTCCCGAGCCGCTGCTCGCCTACCTCACCGAACGCGAGAATCAACGCGCGACAGCAGTGGAGGACTTCCTCAACAAGCTGACCCCCCGCGAACGCGGCATCTTCCACGACGCCGCCGTCATGGGATACGTCCAGGGCCTCATGCGCGACCGCAGCGAAGGCGTACCCAAGGACTCCCAGACGATGGCCCTCGTCGCCGACGCCTGCTTCGCCCACCCGGACCTGTACCCGGTCGTCAACGCGATCGCCCGCATCAAGACCGCCCCCGAGCCCGTCTGGCAAATCGAAACCCTCCAGCGCGGCACCTGGCGCACCTGGCTCGGCCCCCGCAACGACGCCACCGAGGCCCGCTCCGAGTACGACCAGTGCGTCGACTCCAACGGCCACCGGTGGGCGTACCGCCTTGTCCGCACGGACACCACCCGCGTCGTCGAGGCCCAGCACGTCCCCCAGACAGACGACGAACCGGAAGAGGCCCCGTGACCGACACGATGGCGGCCCGAGTCCGCCTCGCACTCGCCCACGCCGCCCCCGGCACCATCCCCCCACGATTCGCAGACGCCTACCAGCGCGGCGGCACACCCACCAGCACCCACCTCGTCACCCTCGCCGCAGCCGCCGGCACCACACCGATCTGGCTCATGACCGGCTGGCCCCAAGCCCACGCCCTCCCCGCCCGCGGAAGGACCAGCCCGTGACCGACCAGCCGACCCTGGCGACCCTCACTGAGGACCAGCTGGCCGACCTCATCCAAGCGGCGACCGCCTGGCGCAACCAGCCGTCCCTCCGGAACTGCATCTACCCGGGCTGCCTGCGCGAGTTCGACATGGCCGCCCGCATGAACGGACGGGAACCGGCCCGCCCATCCTGGTCCGGCGACGGCTGGCACCAAGTCGGCGGCGTGTCCCCCGGCCACATCTGCCCCAACCACGTCGACACCGTCGCCGCCCACCTCGCCCGCCCGGTGGACGTGCCCAACGGACGCTGGATGGTCGCCTGCGCCTGCGGCTGGATGTCCCGCCCCCAGACCTACGGCGGCCTCCTGCGCCCCCTGTGGGAGGAACACCTCCTGTACGCGGCCGGAGAGCTGACCGCCCCCGTCACGCTCGCTGAGACGCCCGGCCGGCTCCCGCTCCCCGACCACACCGAGACCAGCCTTCGCGAGCTGTACGACGCCCTGGAGGACACCGAGCACGATCGCGCAGAGACCCGCGAGGCAGCCCAGGCGATGTACAAGGCCTGGGACTGGCACCGGCACACGCTCGCAGGCGCAGCACGGGCGGTCACCGCGGTCTGCAACATGATGCGGACCTCGTCCGACTTTCTAGACCGCCGCGACTGGACCGCCGACCGGATCGACGCTTACCTGTGGGCCGTCCTCATCGGCTGGGACGACGAAGTCCTCCAAGAGATCGCGGCCAAGCACCGGTGGAACGAGCACCGCGTGAAGTACGTGCGGGAGATGCGCGCCCTGCTCGCCCCGATCACCGATCAGCCGAAGGAGGGCTAACGTGCTGCGCTCCGTGCCCGCCTCCGCCGAGGAGCAGCGTCCGAAGCGAACGTTCCCCGAGTTCGTCGCCGCCGTCTACGAAGACCCCCGCGTCAACCACGAGACCCGCGAACTGCTCCTCGCCATCGGATACGCCGTCGACCTCGCCAAACGCGAGGACGGCGTCAGCCCCCTGAAGGTCGCCCGCCGTAAGCTCGGCGTCGAGCACGGCAGGAAGGCCCGCTACGACCGGCTCGTCGCCGACGACGCACCCCGCTACAAGCCGCCCCGGGAAGCCGCCGACTGGCACCCCTCGGGTGCTCCCTCCTGCGAAGGCCCGCGGCTCCGCCCATACAGGCCCCGCGCCTACAAGCCCCGCACCCAGACCCTTCCGGCGGACGTACCGGTCCTGAGGGACGAAGCGATCTCCCGCCGGCTTCCGCCGCCCATCATCCACGTCATGCCCGGCTACACCCCGCCCCGCGACTGGCGCACCGAAGACGGCGTCTGCGGCGCCCGATCCCACCACCGCGTCCTCGAGAAGGACCCCCGCACCGGCTGGATCACCGCACACTGGTTCTGCAAGCGGCACAAGGACCACGCCGACCGAGTCGCCGAACAGGTCCGCGAACAGAACGAGCAGGCTCCCGAGCCCGTCCCGAACACCGGCGGTCTGCTGCCGTGCTACTTCAAGGCCGACTGGGAGAAGGTCTACCGCCACTACCTGCCTCACTGGCAACCACCGAAGTACGGCATCTGCGCCGACGACTGGCCGACCGTGGAGGACGTGGCAGCCAGGCCGTCCCGTCATTCACGGCTTCGGGTGGTCCTGGGCGGCGCAGACCTGGAGGACGTGTGAGGCGACCGATCAGGAAGCGGGACCTGCTGCGGCGGATCGAGGCTCTCGAGGCCGCGCTCGCCCAGCCGACTCCGGCGCCGATGGACGGTCAGCAGGCCATCAACGTCGGCACGATCGCTCACCACGCCTACGAAGGCCCCGGTGCGTGCCGGGCCGACCTGTTCGGGACGCGGTGTGGGGCGCACCGGGACGAGCACCGGCTCGTCGACGAGGACGGCCGGTCGTGAACGGCCGGCGGCCGGTGCCGAGGCCCCTGGTGTGGGGCGGTAGGGCACCGGCCGCAGCCTGGCAGCGTCGGAAGGCGCGGGGTGGGGCAGGCACTTTGGGGTCGCGCTGCGATTCCCGCGGACGGGAAGCGACCCGCAAAGCGATTGCTCACCCTGCTTTTCTTCCGGTCCCGCTTGCAGATACCAGCCGGTAATTCAAGCCGTCCAGCGAACACCTGCGTGCGGGTGTATCCACGCGGCGACTGTGGATGATCCTGGCAGGCCAGCACCGCGCTGACCTGAGCATGAAGCACGCCGACAGCCCATATCTACTGCGAATCTTTAGCGTTAAAGTACGTGACGATAATTACGCTGACATCCAGTCAACAACCGGTCGGGGGACCCGCCACAGTGGACAAGCAAGCCCTCAAGCAGCTCCTCAAAGAACGCCGCGCCCTGATATCCCCCGAAGCACACGGACTGTCCCGCCCCACCGGCCAAGGACGCCGCGCCCCCGGCCTCTCCCAGCACCAAGTCGACCAGCTCCTCAACCGCGCCCTCGGAACCTACCGCCGCCTCGAATCCGGCCAGTACCCCAACCCGCCCGCCGACCTCCTGCGCGCCGTAGCCCGCCTCTTCGGCCTCAACGAACAGGAATGGATCAGCCTCTGCCGGTACGCCCTCGGCCAGGACCCGCCCGGCCCCCTCCACCCCGCCTCCGGCAAAGAAGTCCCCGGCGTGTGGCAGGAAGCCCTTGCCGCCATCCAGCACCCCGCCTACGTCTCCGACGCCTCCTGGGACCTCCTCGCCTGCAACCAGCCTTTCCTCGACCTCTTCTCCGACGGCAAGGCTCCCGAGAACACGATGCGGTGGATGCTGTTCGACGGCCGGCCCCAGCTCACCGACTGGGCGACCGCCTGGGCGCCGCTGATCCTCCCCCAGCTGCGCGCAGCGCTCGCCCAACGCCCCGACGACCACACCCTGCTCGCCATCGAGCACGACGTCCTCACCGACCCGGTCACCGCGGCGATCTACCAGTCCAACGGCGGCGGCTACATCCACCCCGACGGCGACGAACGCCCCTTCCACCACGCCAAACAGGGGCCCGGCTGGGTCACCATGTGCGCCGCGCAGCCCCTCACCGCCCCCGGATCACGGCTCATCATCCTCATCTACCACCCCGGCCAACGGCGCGCCCACGCCCGCACCCCCGTCCTGCGCGCCGACCGCCGCAACCCCCCGGATGTCCCGCAATGTGACGCAACCCCGTGACGAACCGGTCAGGTTAGGGCACACTTATCGGCCAGCAGGCCACACCACCGCGCACGGTCCCCACACCGGCAGCACAGGCAACGACCACCTGTTTTTGCCGTAGGTTTACCGACCAGTTCACGCCACCGCACACCAAACACCGCGGGGGGAAACAACCGTGCCCACCATCCACATCGCCCAACCGACCACCATCCTCGCCCCCCACAAAGTCACCACCGCGGAAATCCTCGACGACATCCGCGCCCACCACCCCAACCACCCGCGGCTCCCCGCGATCCTCCGAATCGTCGCCAACACCGGCGTCCAGACCCGCTACTTCGCCCGGCCCCTCACCGCGCCCACCGTCTCCGGACCCGCCGGCGTCGCCGACCGCGCCCCCGCCGCCTTCCACGACGCCCTCACCCTCGCCGAGCAGGCCGCCCACACCGCCCTCCACCGGCACGGCCTTGAGCCCGCGGACATCGACGGCATCGTCACCACCCACTCCACCGGCTGGGCCGTCCCCGGCATCGACATCCACCTCATCCAACGCCTCGGCCTACGCCCCACCGTCCGCCGGGCCAGCCTCACCACCCTCGCCTGCGCCGGCGGCACCCAAGCACTCATCCGGGCCACCGACCTCGCCGCCCACCGGCCCGGCGCCCGCATCCTCGTCGTCGCCGCCGAAGCCATCTCCGCGATCTACAACCACGCCGACACCGCGGTCGAGCACATGATCTACAAGGCGCTGTTCGGGGACTCCGCCGCCGCCACCATCGTCTCCACCCACCCCCACGGCCCCGGCCTCACCGTCCACGACCCGGTCGACGACAGCCTCGAGTACGTCCTCCCGCACAGCCTCGACCGCTACAGCGGACGCATCGACGAAACCGGCCTCCACTTCGACTCCACGCGCGAAGCCCTCACCGCCGCCGACGACGTCCTGCCCGCCCTCACTACCTGGCTCGGCACACGCACCGTCGACATACCGGTCATCCACCCCGGATCTCAGCGCATCATCACCGACACCGCCACCGCCGTCGGCCTCACCGACAACGATGCCCACCACTCCCTCGACACCCTTACCGAAGAGGGCAACCTCGGGGGCGTATCGGTTCTGCGGGTCCTCGAGCGCACCCACGACACCCCGCCCGCCGACGGCGCCGGATGCCTGGTGGTCGCCTACGGGCCCGGCTTCAGCATGTCCGCCCTCCACGCCACCTGGACCAACTGACCGCACACCCGGGCCCGGGGAACGCCGAGCCGAATCCACGGCACGGTAGGACCATGCCCAACGACACGCCCCCGCCCCAGGCCGTCGACTACAGCGGCCGCCCCCTCACCGAAGGCGACACCGTCGCATTCATCGGCACCGACCCCGTCTGCCTCCGCCAAGGCCGTATCCGCGTCATCGGCTCCAACGACCTGTGCATCGAATCCGGCGCCCAGCTCGTCGTGTTCCCCAGCGTCCACGCCGGCTGGGCCGAAACACCGGCCAGGCCCCCTCGGAGGCAGCAGCATGCCCGACGAAAACCTCAAGCACGTGCGCGCCTACCCTCACGTCGCCCTTCAGCCCACCGAGGACGGCGCCTGATGGCCCGCACCTGGCCCGAAGACCGACGTGAAGCCGTCTGCGCCTGGCTCACCGCTAACGGCATCAACCCAGCCGACGTCCCCATCGACGGCGACCTCTACCTCACACCCGGCCCAGACGGCGACCCCCACATCCACTACGAAGCCTTCCACCGTGACAGCACCGGCCACCGGCACCTGGACGAGCGCGGGCAGGAGCCGGCCGTCGAACAGCGCAGCACCCCGCTGCGCGTCGACCCACCACCCTGGTGGGAGCCCTACCGCAAGCCCACGCGAGACGATCTCCTGGCCGCCCTGGACCGCGTCCGGCAGCTGCACGTGCGGAACGAGAACAGCGGGGTCTGTGAGCACTGCTCCGAGCGGGACTACCCGGACTACGAAGTGACCTGGCCCCGCCCCACGATGAAGGCAGTGCTCGGAGACGCGGCCTCCTGAATCCGGCCCCGTTGTCAGTGCCGCGTGCCATCCTGGCTGTACGGCCCGCCTTGTCGTCCCCCGCCGAGGCGGGCCTCCTCATATCCCCCACGAAAAGTCCGTGGCCGGTATCTACCGCTGTGGCTGAATGTGATGCATGGTGTTGTGCACGGGATCACACAGACCCCCAGGTGATCCCCCTCGCTGGGCCCTGCCGCGACTGACCTAACCGGCAGGGCCCGCCGCCCCTCCCGGCTCCCCACGGGAGGTCATGGCTGGCATTGGCCCCTGTAACCGCTCTGACCCGCTGAGGTCAGGGCGGTTTTCTGTGTGCCATCTCCACCCCTTGACTCGTGAGCGTATCGTTCGATACAGTCATGGTGTTCGAAGCGATACAGCTAGGGGGATTCGATGAACACCACCGCCGCCGCAGCCCAGGCCAACGTCACCGTCGCCACCATCCGCACCTGGTGCCGCATCGGAGCCGTCGCCGCCGTCAAGCAGGCCGGCCGCTGGATCATCGACACCGCCTCCCTCGCCCGCCGCATCACCATCGGCGCCCGACGTACCAGGAAGGCCCCCACCATGACTCTCGCCCCGCTCACCCGAACCGACTTCGAGCAGGCTGCCGCCGCACTCGGCATCCGCTCCCCCTTCAATGACACCCGCTGCCACGGCGAATTCCTGGCCTACCAGTCCACCAACGCCCCATACGCCGACACCCCCTACCAGTGGCTCCTCATCCGCCGCGGCGCCACTCTCGCAGCCGAGGGCTTCACACCGCCTCCGCGCCGCAGCAACCCGTATGAGTGCCTCACCTGCGGACTCGACGCCCGCACCTGCGACTGCCACTGAAACCCCATCACCCCCACAGGAAGGCACCACCGTGGACATCACGACCGACACCCGCGAGACCGGCCTCTACGTCATCCAGGCCATCGGCATGCAGCAGTGGCCCGAGGGAGACGGGGCATGGAAGGCGCATGGTGTACGCCTGGACCTCATGGACGGCCGGACCCTGCTGACGCGGTGCAAGCTGGAGGTCGTGCAAGCCGAAGCGGAAGAGCGCGCCAGCGCGGTCGTTGAGCAGATCACACCGTGGGCGGAGGCCCTACGCCGACTTGCCGCGGTCGCAGAGGTCAGGAGCTGGCTGGCGCGGATGGTGTCGTGGATGACGTCCGCCGAGGAAGCCGAGACGCACCGCTGGCCCTTGGAGGACTACGTCCGCGAGGACCTCATCGCCAACGCGACACAGGAGGAGATCGAACAGGCCAAGGCGAGCCAGGCCCACGAGTGGGCAGGCATGCCGCTGGCCAAGCTGATCGCTGCCCGCTGGCGCGGGGAGCTCGCGGCCCGGCACCGGGCACTGCTGGCCGCTGCCCCGGACGTGGCCACGCATCCGATTCACCCGGCGTGGGAGCAGCCCGCCCTGTACGGCGTGACCGGGGTAAGCACGGCGCAGACGATGGCGCGGGAGCTGCTGACCGCATGGGCGGAGGTACGCGACATGCGGGACCCGCTGATCACGTGGGCGGTCAAGGAGGCAGAGCTGACACGCACGCAGGTTCAGCAGATCACCAGCGTGTCCCGGTCCACGATCAACCGCCTCCTGCCGGAGTAACCGCCGCGTATGTCCGGCCCAGGCAGGCTGCGCCGGCCGCGTGCCCGCCATAGGCTGGACCCTGCTCGGGGCCGTCGTGGAGGACTGCCATGCCCCGCACCATCTGGTCCGGCGCCATCAGCTTCGGCCTGGTCACCGTCCCGATCAACGTCGTCAGCGCCACCGAAAACCACTCCATCCAGTTCCACCAGTACCACCTCGAAGACATGGGACGTGTCCGCTACAAGAAGATCTGCGAGCTGGAAGGCCGAGAAGTCCACCAGTCGGAGATCGGCAAGGGCTACGAACTCACCAAAGAGCACGTCATCCCGATCACCGACGCCGACCTGAGCAACCTCCCCCTGCCCACCGCCCGCGCGATCGAAATCGAGGCCTTCGTGCCCCTGGAGTCGATCGACCCGATCCGCATCGGCGAGGGCTACTACCTCCAGCCGAAAGAGCAGGTCGCCGCCAAGCCGTACAAGCTCCTCGTCCAGGCCCTCGGCCGCTCCTCCAAGGTCGCCGTCGCCAAGTACGCGTGGTCCGGGCGGGAGCGGCTCGGCCTGCTCCGCGTGAAGGACGACGTCCTCGTCCTCCACTCCATGCGCTGGCCCGACGAGATCCGCGACCCCACCGAGCTGCTGCCCCCGCCCGTCGAGCTGTCCGACGGCGAGATCGACAGCGCCCTCGCCCTCATGGACACCATGACCGTCGACCAGCTGAAGGGCGAGGAGTACACGGACCGGTACACCGACGCCATCGCCGAGATCATCGAAGCCAAGCGGGAAGACCGAGAACCGCCGGCCGTACCCGAGCCGGAGAAGCCCGCCCAGATCGTCGACCTCATGGCCGCTCTGAACGAGTCGGTACAGAAAGCCAAGGCCGGGCGCGGCGAGCCGACCAGCGACGCCGACGTGCACGAGCTGCCCAAGCCGACGAAGAAGACCGCAGCGAAGAAGCAGCCCGCCAAGAAGGCCCCGGCAAAGAAGACCGGCGCCCGGCACCCGCGGAGCGCCTAGTCCAAGACCCCCAGCTCGGTGTCCGGCCGGCAGTGCGTGCACGCCGTCACCCCGCCGGCGAGCGCCCGGCGCGCGGTGTCCGAGTCGACCCCCTTCGACCGCTTACCCGCCATGTGACAGTCCCCGGTGTGCACGGCGTTCGGGAGGGCGTCCCGGTTCAGCCCGTACTCCAGCAGCCAGTCCGGCGCCCGCTCCTCCCGCACCGCAGCCGCCCGGGCGCGCTGCTCCGCCTCCAGCCGCACCCGGTTGATCTTGGCGTCGATACGGGCCACCCACATCGCATGCCAGGTACGGAGCGTCTCCAGCCGCTCAAGGTCCGGAGGCAAATCGTCGAACATGTTTTCGAGTCTACGGGCATGAAAAAAGCACCCGCCACCTGGCCAAACGCCAGACGACGGGTGCTCATCCCAGGCGAGCGTCAGCCCGCCCTCCCAAGTGGCGACCACAACATACGCCCCACCTCACGCAGCGGGAAGAGCCGCGACCACGCGCGCCGCCAGAGCCGCCGCCCGTACCGGATCCCTCCCACCCGGCATGCGCAGCAACGCCGACAGCAGCTGGTCCGCGGCCAGCACCCGCACCGCCCGCTCCCACCCCGGCACCGGCGCGTCCAGCCAGCCGCCCGCCACCGGCGAGCCGTGGACGACGAGGAGCGGCATCACTGCCCCCACCGGTACCCCCAGCGCCCGGGCGACCACCGCGGCGTACCCGGCGACCTTCTCCACCTGCCCGTGCCGATCCTCAGTACCGCAGTGCACCCGCCCGCCGACCAGGTGGGTGGGGCGTTGGGCGTGCCACTTCTTCGAGTCCAGCACGATCACCCCCAGACCCGAGGGCGGGACCAGGACATGGTCGAGGTTGAAGCGCCGCCCGGGCACAGACAGGTCATGCAGCACGGTCCAGCCGGCGGGTAATCGCTCCAGCAGCGCCGCGGTCCACTGCTCCCCGACCGTCCCATGCTCCGCCCGGACGGCGCGGGCCTCGAGGCGTCGGTCGACGACGGGGAACCCCAGCCAGGCGAGCAGGCGCCGCCACCAGCCCCGACGCGCCGCGGCCCGCAGCCGGGCAGCCTCACGCGACAACGACCCACCCGCGGTCACGGCCGCCCCTCCTTCGCCCGGTCCATGGCCTCGATGAGCCGTTCCGCATAGTCCACGGCGACACCGTGCGGGGAACAGAAGTTCCGCATCTCCGCCGCGAACGCCCGGGCCGCAGCCACCTCAGCCTCCAGCCGCCCCACCACGGGCAGGACCGCGTTGGCGAACATCTCCGGACTGCCCTCCACCACGGCAAGCCTCCCGTGATGCCAGACGAACGGCTGGATCCGTTCGCGAGCACACTCCTCCTCGGTCTGGCTGCATCTCCCGTCGCAGGCGGCATCTCGGATCGCGGTGACAAGCCGCTCCAGGAGCTCGGTCGCTTCGGTCGCTGTCGGGTCGTTCATGCTGCTCCTTCTCGAGGGTTCCAGGTGTCGGGGCCGGGGATGGTGAGGACGCGGCGCCCTTTGTGGCGGGCCGGCCAGATCCTGCCCACCGGCTTCCCGGAGCGTTCGCAGGGCGGCGTCCCGTGCCGCCACAGGCGCCCGCGCGGGGTCATCGCCACCGGCTGGTGGCAGGCCGGGCAGTCGACACGGATCGCCATCACGCCCCCTTGCTGACGTGGTCGTCGTGGGCGCGGTGTGGCCGGCCGTGGCGTATCCGCCGGGCCGCGGACTCCACGGCCAGAGCGATGGCCACGGAGATCCCAGCGCAGATGAGGACGGCGCCCGGGCTGAGGACCTGGGCGCGGGTGAGGGTGAGCCACAGCCAGGCGGTGCCAGCGGCTATGACGGCGAGGAACAGGCACGGAACGAGCAGGGTGCGGTGCACGGGGTCCTCCCGGTTGATCGGTCTTACCCGCCGGTGGCGGTGTCTAAGATGTCCGGATTTCTCAGCTACGCTGCGGCCGACTTCGCAGCCCTACGAGCGGCCCGACGCTCCCGCCGATACGCGCGCTCGCCCTCCCAGCACGCCTCACACGGCTCCTCACCCCGGTACCGGTGAGCCGCGAACCCGGCGTGATCCCCATGCCGACGCCGTGGATCCAACAGGCCCGCCTGCACGGCCAGGAACACGGCATGCGGCGCGTTGTTCGCACCGAGCTTCCGAAGCGCCCGGTTAACGGTCGGGGTGACCCCCTTGGGGGTCATGAACAGCTGCTGGGCGATCTGCTCGTGGGTGTGTCCGAGGGCTATCAGGTTGAGGACGTGCAGCTCATGTTCGGTGAGAGACGGCGTGGGCCCGCCACCTGACAGTGACGGGCCCGCCTGTACCGGGGAGGTCATTCCCCGCCCTCCGGGGCCTCGCCAGCCTGGGGCTGGGCGGGCAGCGCCTCGGCGGCGCGGCGCTTGAAGCCGCCGCGGGCGACCGCACGTCGAACGGCGCGGGCCTGGTGCTCCCAGTACGAACGGTCGTCGTCCGTGAGGGCGTCCCACGTCTGCGCGTGCTGTCCCTGCGTTCCGAACCGCCAGTGCAGCCAGGCGGGGAGCGTGTCGGGCTGGGCGGGATGCGCCTCGTCGGCCATGCGGCGCAGCGCGGTTGCTTGATCGCGTAGTTGGAAGGCCGCGTAGGACTCTTGGTCGTAGTCGGACGACGAGAGGTCGTCCTGCCGTTCCGCGGCGGCGTCCAATTGGGCCGCGGCTTCCCGCAGCACGGCGGCCCGGTCGGCGGTCTTGCGTGCCGTCTCGGCCTCGGTCCTGGCCCGGTGCTCGGCCTCGGCGCGCGCCATCAGCTCGTCGTGCTCAATGTCCAGGGGGCGCGGAACGCGGGGCACCAGGGTTACGGCGTCCCGGTCGGCGGCTGGCGCCTGGACGGCGCCGGGGCAGGTGACGGGCGCCTCGCTGCCGATCCGGTCGTTGAGCGGCAGCTCGAACGGCGTCCTGCCACAGCAGGGGGTGAGGCCGGAGCCGGGCGGCGGGCATGCGTGCACGGTCTCGTCGGCGGTCTGGTTGTTCATGGTGGTCCTCTCGGGCGGGCCGGCCACCCCGCAGGGCAGCCGGCCATGGGCGGGGGGTCAGGCGGCGGGGAGGGTGAGCGCGGACAGGCGGCGGGCTATGGCCTCGCAGTACTCCTCGCGGGCCTCGATGCCGATGGCGCGGCGGCCGGACTGGCGGGCGGCGTCCAACGTGCTGCCGGAGCCGGCGAACGGATCAAGGACCAGGCCGCCGAGCGGGCAGGCGTAGCGAATCAACGGGGTAAGGATGCCGATCGGCTTCTCCGTCGGATGGATCGCGCGGCCCTTCATGTTCTGGCCGTAGATCACGCTGGGCATGAGCCGCGTGCCGTCGTCCGTCCACGCCTTACGCCCGACGGCCCCGGTGTGGCTGATCGCCGCCCGGGTGACGGTGCCCTTGTTCCTGTCCCGAGAAGCCTGGCGAGGTACGTCGTGGTGGGTGGCCCGCCAGTCGCCGCGATACCAATGCAGGGCGTGCTCGTGCACGCGCCTGAAGCGGTCGGCTGCGAAGCCCGTGCCTGCGTTCTTCTCCCAGACGACATCCTGGGACAGCTTCCAGCCGGTGAACTCGTCCCGCCGGTCGAGGAACATGCGCATCGAACCGAAGCACCACATCGACGACGCGGCGGTCGCGGCGAGGGTGGGCCAGCCGTCCGGCCAGCGGTCCCACTCCAGCGACGTCTCGGCGTAGGGCGGGTCGGTGACGACACAGTCCGCCTGCAGACCGAGGGCGGGCAGCACCTCGCGCATGTCGCCCAGGTAGAGGGCCAGGCCCGCTTCGGCGTCTTCCCAGTACGGGGTCACAGGGTTCCTTCCGGTGGTGGGTACGGTGGGTGTTGGGCTCGGCCGCGATAGGCGCGCGGCCGAGCCCACAGCGGTCACGAGGCCGTCGCCTCGGTCGCGAACTCGATGACGATCTCCTCGTCGCGGACGAAGAACCTGAGGGCGTCGTCGTGCAGGGGTCGGTCGTCGGGGATCTCGAAGTGCTCCCGGTACGCGCGTTCCGCGACGGCCCACGCTTTGCCGATCTCGGCCGCTGCTGCGCCCCAGGGCTGGGCAGCGGGGACGATCCAGCGGCGGATCGTGCGGGTCACGGTCTCCGCGGTGAAGTCAGCCATCGGTGGTCTCCTCGGGTCAGGTGGTCGGGTGGGCGGCGGTGTCCAGCTCGGCGTCCGTCATCAGGTCGTGCGGGACCTGTCCGGTGCGGAGGACATCGCGGACATCGGCGGCGGCCTTCCGGTAGGTGCGCCCGCGCTCGCCGACTTCGGCATCGAGGGTGGCGGCGGCCGGGCCGGGGAAGGTGCCGATGGCGGCGTCGCCGTGGTCGGCCACCTCGGTCCAGCGGTCGGCGAGAGTGGTGAGCGTGGCTACCTGGGCGCGGAGGCGGCGGATCTCGGCGGCCATCGCGGGCACGTCGGTCCCGGCGAGGACGTCGGCCTCGTCCGGCTGCTGAACGTACTCGTACAGGTGGGCGGCGCGGGCTTCGATGGCGTCGAGGTCGAGGGGCTGCGTGGTCATGGTTGCTCCTGGGTGTGGTGGGGTGGTCTGCCGTTGGGCGGGGTCAGGCGGCGGGCTCGCTCGTCTTCCGGCGGGTGAACGGCAGCCGGCCCGACGCCCGGGACATCAGCCGCTGCCGCCCCACCACGACGGGCTCCACGACCGGCTGGTTGGCGGTCTCGTCGGGGTGCCACAGCTGCACCCACACCCCGCCCGTCCGCCACACCACGACCGTGCGGCCCGGGGTGTCGATGTCGTACTGGGGTCGCTGCCCGTCCTCGCCGATGACGAGGTGGTATTCGGCGGCGAACCGGGACAGGGCGTGTGCGGCGCCCGGGCCGACGATCTCGGCGGTCAGGGTGGGCCGGCCGTCGGGGGCGGTTCCGGTCTGCCAGTCGGAGACGACCGCGGTCAGGTTGCGTTCGCGGGTGTAGAGGTCCCAGGCCTTCTCGGTGTGGAACTTGGCGTCGATGAGGGCTGTGTCCATGGGGTGTCCTCGGGAGGTGCGGTGGTGGGTATGGGGCTGCCCCACCCGGCTGGGGGTTCGGGTGGGGCAGCAGGGCCGCGCTGGGGGGTGCGCG
>NZ_MUND01000330.1 GCF_002154375.1 Streptomyces glaucescens
CTGGTACCTCTGGCACTGGCCGCTCATCATCATCGTGCCGGCCGCCGCCGGCTTCGGCGAGCACGACGGGCCGCTGCGGCTGA
Organism: Streptomyces glaucescens; assembly: GCF_002154375.1. Lineage (GTDB taxonomy): Bacteria > Actinomycetota > Actinomycetes > Streptomycetales > Streptomycetaceae > Streptomyces > Streptomyces glaucescens. The sequence continues at coordinate 84 of NZ_MUND01000330.1, forward strand.
TCGCCGCGCTCTGCGGCATCCCGCTGGCCTGGCTGACCCTGCACCTGGTCGAGAACCCGATGCGCTTCCACCGCGCGTTCAAGGCCCACGCGGCCCGCGGACTCTCCCTGGGCCTGGGCCTCTCCGCCGTCGCGGCCGCCCTGGCGGTGGTCGCCACACAGTTCCCGCCGACCCTGGACGAGGGCGCGGCGCGGCCCAGCCCCAAGGCGACCATCGCGGCGGCGTCCGACCCCCGTGCCGCCCTCGCCGAGCTGCTGGAACAGCGGGTGGACAAGCTCCCGTCCAACCTCGAACCGAGCATGCGGGACACCGCGTACAAGCGGTCCAGGGTCTACACCGACGACTGCGCCCTGACCATGGCCGACACGGTGCAGACGCAGCCCTGCCTGTACGGCGACAAGGACGCCGAGCGCAGCGTGGTCCTCTTCGGCGACTCGCACGTCGCCCAGTGGTTCCCGGCGCTGGACGAGATCGCCCGCAAGCACCACTGGCGGCTCTACTCGTTCACCAAGAACGCCTGCAAGGTCGCCCAGATCACCATCGAGTACAACGGCGGCCCCTACTCCACCTGTGACGACTGGCGGGCCACCACCCTCGAGAAGATCCTGAAGATGGAGCCCGAACTCGTCATCACGTCCAGCTCCAACTCGGCCAAGCTGTACGGGGACGGCGACATGGCGGAGGTCTGGGGCAAGGGCCAGGCGGAGACCTACCGCAGGCTCCAGCAGGGCCGCACCCAGGTGCTCACGCTGCTCGACACCCCGTGGCCCAAGAACAACGCGGTGGACTGCGCGGTCGCGCACCCGGACAGCCTCGGCTCCTGCGCCCGCGACCGCTCCGAGGCCGACCCCAAGCCCGACGTCACCAAGGCGATCCGGGCGGCGGCGGCCGCCGAGGACGTGGCGGTCATCGACCCCTACGACTGGGTCTGCGCCCCGTCCGGCAACTGCCCCGTCGTGGTCGGCAACACCATGGTCTACCGGGACTACGGCCACCTGGCGGACGGCTTCGTCGAGGCGCTCACCCCGGTGGTCGAGGCCGAGCTGCTGAGGCTCTTCGACACGGACCTGAGCCGGCGCTCCGGCGCCTGAACCGGCACTCGCAGGGCCCGCCCCGTCACACCGACGGGGCGGGCCCTGCGCCGTGCGGGCGGTACCCGAAGCGGTGGTTTGCCAGCCCCTTACGAGTGAGACCGGCAGCCCTTTCCCCTGGAGTCCGGGACGCTTCCACTGCATCGCCGGACCGCCCGGCATGTGATCCTCGACAAGGAGCAGCTCGATGACGCTTCGTCGTGCCCTGGTGGGCGCCCTCAGCAGCATCGTCCTCGGACTCGGCCTGCCGGTGGCCACCGCCTCCTCCGCTGCCGCGGACCCCTGCGGGTTCTACGAGACCGGGTCCGACGCCTACTACAACCACTGCACCGGCGACGGCTCCCACGTCGTCATCGAGGTGGAGGTCTGGGGTCCGAACCACGAACGGTGCGTGGTCCCCGGCCGCACCTGGCTCGGCGCCGCCGGCAAGATCGACGGCGCCTTCTACACCGGGCGGACCTGCTGACCGCCGGATAACCCCGTCGGCGCGCCCGTTACGGTGCGGTCGTACGAAGGACGTACGACCGCACCGCATTTAGGAGATCCACAGGTGTCCGATCTGGACTTCTACGCTCACGTCGCCACGCGCGGCGACATCCTCGGGACCGGAATCGGGTCCGATCCCGATGCCTGGGAAGCCGGCCTGGGCACGGACCGACTCGACGATCCCGGCCGGGGGCTGCTGCGCCTCGACTACGGCCTGGTGGAGGTCTCCTTCGCGGAGACCGGCGGAACACTGTCCTGCTTCGGGATCGGTGTGCAGGTCCACCGGCTCATCCACGGCCCGTGCGTGCCGCCGGCCCTGGCACGGACGTACGGGCGGTTCGCACCCCGCGTCCGTTTCGAGGAGCTGCGGTCCGCGATCGACTCCCTGGGCGCCGCGGTCGAGCCCGACGACCTCTCGGGGGACGTCCACCGCTACCGCGTACCCGGGTCCGGCACCCGTGTCTTCGTGATCGACGACCCCGACCCCTACGGAGACGGCGACCACGACACCGAGGACCCCGACCTTCACCAGGCGGGCGACGTCTGGGCGTTGAGCGTGTGGGGTCCGCGCTGACGGGCCACCGCCTCACATTCCACGGGGCTGTCCCGTCGTAAGAGGGTGAGGGCGGACCCACCGTGTCCGCACCCGGCGCAGCATCAATGGAGGATGCGATGACATCGAGCGAATCCCAGGTCCGGGCCCTTCTGGAGAGCCGGGTCGACGCCAGCCAGACCAAGGATGTCGATCGGCTCATGTCGCACTACTCGTCAGACATCGTCTACTACGACGTCGTTCCCCCCATGCAGTACACGGGACACGAGCAGCTGCGCCGCAACTTCGTGCGCTGGTTCGACGAATACGACGGCCCCATCAGTCTGGAGACACGCGACCTCACGGTCGTGACCGACTCCGAAGTCGCGTTCGCGCACATGCTCCACCTGGACTCCGGAACACGCAAGAACGGTGTGCGGAGCACGATCTGGGTGCGGTCCACCGTCTGCTGCCGACGGTCGGGCGGTTCGTGGCTGATCACCCATGAGCACATATCCCTGCCGATCGACCCGGAGACCTTCCAGGCCTGGTTCCCGGCGGACATGTAGGAGGGAGACGACCCCCTCCGCCGGCCGGCACCGGAACCGCTCGGCGGTCCGGCGTGACAGTGCCGGCGCCGCTACTGCCCGCCCGTAGCCCGGACCAGTGCCCGGTGCTCCGTCGGCCGGACGCCGAGGGTGCGTTTGAAGGCGACGCTGAGCGCGTAGGCGTTGGCGTAGCCGACCTGGCGGGAGACGGCCTCGACGGTGGCGTCGGTGCGGGCCAGGAGGTCGGCGGCCTGGCAGAGCCGCCACTCGGTGAGGTAGGCCATCGGCGGCTGGCCGATCACCTCGCTGAACCGCCGGGAGAACTGCGCCCGGGACAGCCCGGTCTCCGCCGCGAGGGAGGCGACCGTCCAGGCGCGCGCCGGATCACCGTGGATCAGCTTCAGCGCCCGGCCGACCACGGGATCGCGGTGGGCGCGGTACCAGGCGGGCGCCCGGGCGCCGGACAACTCGAACCACTCGCGCAGGCTGCACACGAGCAACAGGTCCAGCAGCCGGTCCAGGACGACCTGCCGGCCCGGCGCGCCGCTCCGCAACTCCTGCTCGATCATGGCGAGCGGAGGGCACTCGTCCGTCGTCGCGGGTACCAGGGCCAGCCGGGGCAGCGCGCTGAGCACCCGGTCGGAGAGGCGGCCGTGGACGGGGTAGGTGCTCTTGAGCAGCACCACACCGGAGTCCGCGGCGCTCTCCGGCCCGGGGCCGCACATCGCCAGGTCGTCCGCGGCGACCGGGGTGCCGTCGGGGGCGGTGCACTGGCTGTCGCCGCTCAGCACGGCCATCGGCGGCGTGTCCGGCGAATCCGCGACGGTGTACGGCTCGGGACCCAGCACGATCGCCACGTCCCCCTGCCGCAGCGGCACCGGGTCCGTGCCGTCCGCGGTCAGCCAGGCGTCGCCGCTGACCATCGTGAGCAAGGAGAGCGGGGCCCGGTCGGCGAACCGCAGCGACCACGGCGGGTTGAGTTCCGTCTGGTCGAAGAGCGCGCCCCGGGCACGGACGTCCTGCAGCAGTGCGGACAGCGCGTCATCCATGCCCCGATCCTAGGCGCTCGCCTCGCCGCGACCAAGAAGAAATGAGACGCACAGACATCCTCACGCGCGGATCAGCCATCGACCGTCCTGCGATCGTGCGGTGAAGTGGAGGGCATGTCCAACGACCTCTCTCACGTTCTCGTTCTGGGCGGCACCGGCAAGACCGGCAGCCGCGTCGCCGCCGCCCTCCGCCGCCGCGGCGTGCGGCCCGCCGTCGCCTCCCGCCGGGGGCCGGTCCGCTTCGACTGGTCCGACCGCGCCACCTGGGAGCCGGCCCTGGACGGCGTCGACGCCGTGTACGTGGTCGACTCACAGAGCCCGCAGGCGCCCGCCGAGGTCCGCGACTTCGCGGCCGTCGCCGCCCGCGCCGGGGTACGGCGGCTGGTGCTGCTGTCCGCCCGGGTCTGGGCCGAGCTGGGCGAGGAGCATCTCGCCACCGAGCGGGCCGTACAGGCGTCCGGCCTGGAGTGGACCATCCTGCGCCCCACCTGGTTCGCCCAGAACTTCACCGAGCTGGACTTCATCGCCTCCCCGCTGGCCGGCCCCGGCGAGCTGCGGCTGCCCACCGGCGAGGGGCGGGAGGCGTTCGTCGACCTGGAGGACCTCGCGGACGTCGCGGCGGCGGCGCTGACGCAGCACGGGCACGCCGGACGCGTCTACGTCCTGTCCGGCTCCCGTTCCCTGAGCTTCCGGGACGCGGTCGCCGAGATCGCCCGCGCGTCGGGCAGGCCGGTGCGCTTCGTCCCGGTCACCGAGGAGGAGTACCGCGCCGACCTCGCCGCCGCCGGATACCCGGACGCCGTGGCCGACGAGCTGATCATGGTGCTGCGGCACATCCGCGAGGAGCGCGGCGCGACGGTGACCGACGGCGTCCGGGAGGCACTGGGCCGCCCCGCGCGCGACTTCGCGGAGTACGTCGCCCGGACCGGCTTCGACGCCCGTCCGCAAACCGTCTCCTGACAGCGCCGGGCCGGCCGGCGCAGCGGGAAAGCGGAGGCGGCAGCGCAGCCGTCACCCGGACAATGATCGTCATGACGTTCCTCCACGCCAACCCGCTGTTCACCCGCCTCGCCGACGCCGAACGCATCCTCGTCGCCGGGGCGGGCGGCGGCTTCGACATCTATTCCGGCCTGCCGCTGGCCCTCTCCCTCCGCCACCAGGGCAAGGAGGTGCACCTCGCCAATCTCTCCTTCAGCGCGCTCGCCGGTCTGCCCGCGGAGGACTGGGCCGCCCCGGACCTGGCCGTGATCACCCCCGACTCCGCACCGCACCAGAGCTACTTCCCGGAGCGGACCCTCGCCCAGTGGCTGCGGCTGCACGGCCACCCGGCCACCGTGTACGCCTTTCCGCAGACCGGGGTGCAGCCGCTGCGCGCCGCCTACCGGGCGCTGATCGAACGGCACGACATCGACGCCGTGGTCCTGGTCGACGGCGGCACGGACATCCTGCTGCGCGGTGACGAAGCCGGCCTCGGCACTCCGGAGGAGGATCTGGCCGGCGTGGCGGCGCTGGCCGCGCTGGACGACGTACCGCACCGGCTCGTCGTGTCCGTCGGCTTCGGCGTGGACGCTTACCACGGCGTGAACCACGTGCAGGTCCTGGAGAACATCGCCGCGCTGGAGCGCGACGGCGCCTACCTCGGCGCGTTCTCGATCCCACGCGCCACCAGAGAGGGCGCCCTGTATCTCGACGCGGTGGAGCACGCCCAGCAGCACACTCCGGAGCATCCCAGCATCGTCAACGGCTCCATCGCGGCAGCCGTGCGCGGCTCGTTCGGTGACGTCCGGTTCACCGACCGCACCCGGGGCAGCGAACTGTTCGTGAACCCGCTGATGTCCCTGTACTTCGCCTTCGACCTGCCCGGCCTGGCAGCCCGCTGCCTCTACCTGGACCGTATCGAGGACACCCAGCTGATACGCCAAGTCCACTCCCGCATCGCCGAGTTCCGCGACACCGTCGTGACCCGCCCGCCCCGCCGCTTCCCGCACTGACGGCGCGGGCGAGTCGCCGCGCCGGTGACCGGCGGGCACGACGGCCGGCGGCGTCGGTGGTTGGCCCGGCGGCGAAGGGGGACTCTGGGGGTAGGGATCCGTGCCGAGGAGACTCGGGAGGGCCGTATGGGACGCGACGTCCCGGCTATGACCTTCACTCGTGAGGACCGTCGCCGGTTCCGGCACAAGATGCACGAGTGCCTCGACGTGTTCGCGCGGATGCTGCGCGAGTCGCGGTTCGACTTCGAGCGGCCGCAGGTCGGCCTGGAGATCGAACTGAACCTCGTGGACGCCTCCGGCGAGCCCGCGATGCGCAGCTCGGAGGTGTTGGAGGCGATCGCCGATCCCTTCTGGTCGAGCGAGCTGGGCCGGTTCAACCTGGAGATCAACATCGCGCCGCGGCGGCTGACCGCGGGCGGCCCCGACTCCTGGGAGCGGGAGATCCGGGACGCGCTCAACCACGCCGAGGAGAAGGCCGCGGCGATCGGCGCGCATCTCGTCATGGTCGGGATCCTGCCCACGCTGGAGCAGAAGGACGTCGGCCTGGCCGCGCTCTCCGAGAACCCGCGGTATCACCTGCTGAACGAGCAGATCTTCTCCGCCCGGGGCGAGGACCTGCTGATCTCGGTGGACGGCGTGGAGCGGCTGGAGACCTTCGCGGACACGATCACGCCCGAGGCGGCGTGCACCAGCACCCAGTTCCACCTCCAGGTGTCCCCGGACGAGTTCGCCCCCTACTGGAACGCCGCCCAGGCCATCGCGGGCGTGCAGGTGGCCCTCGCGGCGAACTCACCGTTCCTGTTCGGCAAGGAGCTGTGGCGCGAGACGCGGCTCCCGCTGTTCGAGCAGGCCACCGACACCCGGCCGGACGAGATCAAGGTGCAGGGGGTGCGCCCCCGGGTGTGGTTCGGCGAGCGCTGGATCACCAGCGTCTTCGACCTGTTCGAGGAGAACGTACGGTACTTCCCGGCGCTGCTCCCGCTCTGCGACGACGAGGACCCGCAGGCGACGCTCGACCGCGGCGAGATCCCGGGACTCGCCGAGCTGACCCTGCACAACGGGACGATCTACCGCTGGAACCGCCCGGTCTACGCCGTCGTCGACGGTGTGCCGCACCTGCGCGTGGAGAACCGGGTGCTGCCCGCGGGCCCCACGGTGGCCGACATCCTGTCGAACGGCGCCTTCTACTACGGGCTCACCCGCGCCCTGGTCGACGAGGACCGGCCGGTGTGGTCGCGCATGTCCTTCTCGGTCGCGGAGGACAACCTGCACACCGCGGCACGGCACGGGATCGACGCCCAGCTGTACTGGCCGGGGATGGGCGAGGTCCCGGTGACGGAGCTGGTGCTGCGACGTCTGCTGCCCCTCGCGCACCGCGGGCTGGAGCAGGCGGGCATGGACACGGCCTGGCGGGAACCGCTGCTGGGGATCATCGAGCAGCGGTGTGTCAGCGGCCGCAACGGCGCGGTGTGGCAGTCGGAGATGTTCCACCACATCCACGACCTGGCCCACCTGAGCCGGCACGAGGCGCTGCGCCGGATGACCCGGCAGTACGTCGACTACATGCACCTCAACGCTCCGGCGCACACCTGGCCGGTCGAGTGAGGCGGCCCCCCTCGGCCAGCTGACGCTACCGGCCCGCGGACGGGAACGGCCCGCGGGCGGGAACGGGCTTGGCTCGCCGACGGGAACGGGCTCGCCGACCGAAACCGGCCCGATGCCCGGTCGTGGCCCTTTCAGGACCTGACCCATCGCTCCGCGGGGACAGGGCCGCGACCTGCTGCTCTGCACATTCCTTCATGAGTCGAACCTGCAATGGTTGAGCAGTCATCCCGGCCGCCCGCACCCGACGATCATGCATTCGTCCTGGTGAGACCTGGATGCCGGATGGCAGGGGACCACTGACCGGAAGCTCGATCGTCGCGTTTGATGCGGCTGCGAGGCCATGCCAGGACGGGGCCGAGGACTGTGCCACACCGTGCGGCCGGCGCGGTCACCACGATCGGTGAGGGATACCTCGGCTCCCACGGGCATGCTCAGTACGTCGCCCTCTGCGTCTGACGGGCCCGCCACCGGTGGGGAACCCCGCGGCCCCCGCAAGCGTTGACCGGGCGTACGGCGTACCGACGACCGCGACGAACAGCAACAGAAGCCGAGGTAGCACCAGTGGCGATGTGGGACCGGATCAAGGACCAGGCCAAGAATCTGCAGCAGATGCAGGGCGCTCGCGGGACGAGCGGCGGCCACGCGCCGCACGGCGGGCAGGGTCACGGGGCGGGCTCCTCCTCCGGAGGTTCGAAGGCTCAGCTGATCGGGCTGTTCAAGTCCCAGCTGGCCTCGGTCAAGACCGAGCTGAAGAGCGGTGCCTACCGGGACGCCAGCATGGCGATGTGCGCGCTGGTGGCCGTCGCCGACGGGCAGGTGGACCCGGCGGAGCGGCAGCGCGTGGAGGAGCTGATCGTCACCAACGAGGTGCTGCAGAACTTCCCAGCGGACCAGCTGCGCCAGCGGTTCAACCAGCACGTGGACCGGCTGCTCGGCAACTTCGAGGCGGGCAGAACCGAGGCGCTCCAGGTCATCGCGAAGGCCGCGAAGAAGCCCGCGGAGGCCCGCGCGGTGATCCAGACCGGCATCGTGGTCGCCGGTGCGGACGGGCACTTCGACATGAATGAGCAGTACGCGGTCCGCGAGGCGTGCGGTGCCCTCGGCCTCTCCCCGGCGGAGTTCGGCGTCTGAGCTTGACGGCGCCGGCCCGGATCCGAGCCGCGGGCGCACACGGAGGTGTGCTGCGGCTCGGGAGGTCCCGGCGGCGTCGTCAGACCTGGGCGTTGAAGGTGCGGCGGTAGGCGGCGGGGGAGATCCCGAGGGCCGTCCTCATGTGCGCCCGCAGGGAGTTGGCGGAGCCGAAGCCCGCCCGGTGCGCGACCAGGTCGATCGGCCAGTCCGTGGTCTCCAGCAACTGCTTGGCCAGTTCCAGGCGTTGCGCGGTGAGCCACTGCACCGGGGTCATGCCGACCTCGTCGCGGAAACGGCGGGTGAAGGAGCGCAGGCTCATCCGGGCGTGCTCGGCGAGCCGGGCGAGCGTCAGCGGTTCGCCGAGGTGTTCCAGGGCCCAGGCCCGGGTGGCGCTGGTGCCGGCGACGCTGGGCTCGGGCACGGGACGGTCGATGTACTGTGCCTGCCCGCCGTCCCGCCAGGGCGGCACGACGCACATCCGGGCGGCCCGGTTGGCGGCGGCGGCGCCGTGGTCCCGCCGGATCATGTGCAGGCACAGGTCGACGCCGGCCGCCACGCCCGCGGAGGTCAGCACGTCGCCGTCGTCGACGAACAGCACCTCCTCGTCGACCTTGACCATGGGGTAGGCGCTGCGGAACTCCGGCGCCAGATTCCAGTGCGTGGTGGCCGGCCGGCCGTCGAGCAGCCCGGCGGCGGCGAGCACGTAGGACCCGGAGCAGATGGACACCAGCCGGGTGCCGGGCCGGATGCGGGCGATGGCCGCGGTGACCTCGGGCGGCAGCGGTCCGCCACGGCCCAGCTCGGGCATGGCGTGCGTGGGCGGGATGATCACGGTGTCCGCGGTGGCCAGGGCCTCCGGTCCGGCCGCGGGCCGCAGGGTGAATCCGGCATCGCTGAGCACCGGCGCGCCGTCGGCGGTGCAGACGGTGACCTCGTAGAGCGGGCGCCCCTCGGCGTCCTCGACGCTGCCGAAGACCCGGGAGGGAATGCCCAGCTCGAAGGGCGGGACTCCCGGCAGGGCGAGTACCGCGATCCGGTGGCGGCGAGGCGCACCCTCGACTCGGCCCCGCTCGTCCTCCGCTGTCCGGCCGTGCACTGCGCGCATGGCCAGATCCTGTCACATGGTGACCGTACGGCCAACACCATGGCGGGCCGGGGTACCGCATCGTGGACCGGGTCGCCGGGGAACCTTCCGGTGACGAGTCGATCGAGACGGAAACGAGGCGGACAGCATGCGTGCGGTGGTCGTTGAGCAGTGGGGCGGACCCGAGACCCTGGTCGAGCGGGAGGTCGAACGGCCGGAGCCGGGTCTGAACGAGGTCCTGGTGCGGGTGCACGCGGCCGGCGTCAACCCGGTCGACTGGAAGACACGCGCCAGTGGCGCCCTCATCGAGTGGGGTGCGGTGCCGGCGGTCGGCTGGGACGTGTCCGGCACGATCGAGGCCGTCGGACCCGGCGTGGGCATCCACCGTCCGGGTGACGAGGTCTTCGGCATGCCCCTCTTCCCGCGCCAGGCGGGTGGCTACGCCGAGTACGTGGTGGCGCCCGCCCGGCACTTCGCGCCGAAGCCCGCGGGCCTGACGCACGTGGACGCGGCGGCGCTCCCGCTGGCCGCGCTGACCGCCTGGCAGGCCCTGGTGGACGTGGCTGACGTGCGCCCGGGGCAGCGCGTGCTGGTGCACGCCGCGGCCGGCGGAGTCGGTCACTTCGCGGTGCAGATCGCCAAGGCCCGCGGCGCGCACGTCATCGGCACCGCCAGCGCCGCCAAGCACGACCTGGTGCGGGAGCTGGGCGCGGACGAGGTGATCGACTACCGCGCGGTGCGGTTCGAGGACGCCGTGTCCGATGTCGACGTGGTGCTGGACGGGCTCGGCGGGGAGACCGCCGAGCGCTCCCTGAAGGCGCTCCGCTCCGGTGGCCGGCTGATCACCTTGCCCGGCCCGGACGACGTCCCCGCCACCCGTGACGGGGTGCGGGCCTCGTGGATGCTGGTCGAACCGGACCACCTGGGCCTGCGCGAGATCGCCGCCCTGGTGGAGCGGGGCGCGCTGAAGCCGGTGGTCGAGACGGTCCTGCCGCTGGAGGAGGCCGCGGAGGCGCACCGGATCGGCGAGCGGGGACGCACCACCGGCAAGATCGTCCTGACGGTCGCCTGAACCCTGCGCTCTCTGGAGGACCTGCCCGCCATGACAGGGGGCACGTGGCCGACAGCACCCGCGACACCCTCGCGTGAGCCGTCGGCCGCAGCGTTCAGGCGAAGGCGGCCGGCATCAGGGCCACCAGCACCGCCGGACCCCGCCGGGGCGCGGCCCGCGACGCGATCCCACCGTCCTGTCCCGGCCCCGCCTCGTCAGCCCGCCGCTCCCCGGCCTCCTCCACGTGAGCAGCTCATCGGGCTCACCGTCCCCACCGCAACCGAATTGCGTCACCCTGAGCGAGCCCTTCGGCGACCGGCTCCGTTTCACCCCGGCGGGGAGGGGCACTCCGCGATGTCGGACGCGCGTAACCCGAGCCGGGGAGAGAACACCATGGCGGTGCGGCACTGTCTCATCAAGACCAGCCCGGGAACGGTGTGGGCCGTTCTCGCCGACGGGACCCGCTACGCGGACTGGGTGGTGGGCACATCCAGCTCGCGACCCCTTCGAGGCCGATGGCCGCAGACGGACGCGGCGATCGGCTACGAGGTGCGGATCGGGCCGGTCGCACTGAGCAACGAGACGGTGGTACGGCGGTGCGAGGAGGGGACCCTGCTGGAGCTGGAGGCGAAGGCCGGCTGGCTGGGCACCGCGAGAATCGCCATCGAGCTGCGGCCCTGGGGAGACGACTGCCTGGTCATCGTGGACGAGCACCCCCTGCGCGGCGCGGGCGGCCTGCTGCACAACGTGGGCACGGAGGCGATGATCCAGTTGCGTCACCGCGCCATGCTGGCCCGCCTCGCCCGGCTCTGCGAGGCCGAAGGCCGCTCCGGGGCACGGGACACCGCGGGCGGGCGGGACGTGCGGACGGGCGTGGGCGCGCCCGGAGGTGAACATGCCTGACGCGGTGGTCGTCGGGGCCGGGCCGAACGGACTGGTCGCGGCGAACCTGCTGGCCGACGCGGGCTGGAGTGTGACGGTCCTGGAGGAACAGGGCGAGGCCGGCGGCGCGGTACGCCATGACCGGGGCGTCCATCCCGAATTCGTCAACGACCTGTTCAGCTCCTTCTACCCGCTGGCCGCGGCCTCCCCGGTCCTGGCGGGACTGCGCCTGGAGGACCACGGACTGCGCTGGAGCCACGCTCCGCACGTGCTGGCCCACCCGCTCGGCGACGGCGGCTGCGCCGTCCTGGACCGAGACCTCGACGTCACGGCCGCCTCCCTGGACGCCTTCGCGCCCGGGGACGGCGCCGCCTGGCGCCGGCTGCACGAGGTGTGGCAGCGCATCCGCGAGGAACTGCTGGACGCCTTGTTCACCCCCTTCCCCCCGGTGCGGGCCGGTGCCCGCCTCGCCGTGCGGCTGCGGGCCGCGGGCGGGCTGCGGCTCGCCCGCAGTCTGCTGTTGCCGGTGCGCCGCCTGGGCGAGGAGGAGTTCCGCGGTGCGGGCGGCCGGCTGCTGCTCGCGGGCAACGCCCTGCACGCCGACCTGGCACCGGAGGCGGCCGGCAGCGGCGGCTTCGGCTGGTTGATGTCGATGCTCGGGCAGACGTACGGGTTTCCCGTGCCGGTGGGCGGCGCGGGCGCCCTCACCGACGCCCTGACCCGGCGGCTGCTGGCCTTGGGCGGCACCGTGCGCTGCGGACACAGGGTCGAGGAGATCGTCGTCCGGGGCGGGCGGGCGGTCGGGGTGCGCACGGCCGGCGGGGAGGCGGTCGAAGCGCGGCGCGCGGTTCTCGCGGACGTGTCCGTGCCCGCCCTGTACGGCGGCCTGGTCCGGCCGGAGCACCTTCCCGGCCAGGTGCTGGAGGACCTGCGGCGCTTCCAGTGGGACTTCGCGACCTTCAAGGTGGACTGGGCGCTCGACGGCCCGGTGCCCTGGCGGGCCGAGCAGGCGGCGCGGGCCGGCACGGTGCATCTCGCGGACGGCGTGGACGAGCTGACCAGGTTCGCCGCGCAGATCGCCATGCGACAGGTCCCGGACCGCCCCTTCGCCCTGTTCGGCCAGATGACGACCGCCGATCCCGTACGGTCACCGAAAGGCACCGAGTCGGCGTGGGCCTACACCCACGTGCCGCTCGACGTCGCCTCCGACGCGGGCGACGAAGGACTGACCGGCCGCTGGGGCCCGGCCGAGCAGGAGATCATGGCCGACCGGGTCGAACGCCAGGTGGAACGGTTCGCTCCGGGCTTCCGCTCCCTGATCCGCGCCCGCCGCGTCCTCGCCCCGCCGACCATGGAGGCGCTCGACGCGAACTTGCACCACGGCGCCATCAACGGCGGCACCACAGCACTCCACCAGCAGCTCGTCTTCCGGCCGCTCCCCGGGACCGGACGCCCGGAGACCCCCGTCGTCGGGCTGTACCTGGCGTCCGGTCCCGGGGAGCG
>NZ_MUND01000331.1 GCF_002154375.1 Streptomyces glaucescens
CCGCCAAGGAGCGGGTACGGCGCGGACGGCTGGCGCTGGACCTGCTGGCCCGTCACGGGGCGGACGGGGACATGGCGCCGCTCGGCTCCCGGCTGCCCGGCCGGCTCCAGCGGTTCGAAACGCATTCATAAATTTTCGGACACGCCCTCTTCACAGAAGAAGACGGAGCCCAACAGAATCACACATCAGAACCGTCTCGAGCGCCCGGCCCCTCCCGCACCGACATCGAGGAAGATGACCATGCGCAACCGCAGAGCCGCACTCGCCGCGATAGCCACCGCCGCCTCCCTGGCCCTCACCCTGACCGCCTGCGGCCAGAACAGCGAGGGCGGCAGCGAGCAGAGCAAGGGCAGCGGCGAAGACGCCACCATCGGCATCTCCATGCCGACCAAGTCCTCCGAGCGCTGGATCGCCGACGGCAACAACGTGGTCCAGCACCTGGAGGACAAGGGCTACAAGACCAAGCTGGTCTACGGGGAGGACGACCCCGACCAGCAGGTCTCCCAGATCGAGAACATGATCACGCAGGGTGTGGACGCCCTGATCATCGCGGCCATCGACAACAAGTCGATGAACAACGTCCTCCAGCAGGCCAAGGACGCCGACATCCCGGTCATCTCCTACGACCGGCTCATCCTCGGCTCGCCGGACGTCGACTACTACGCCTCCTTCGACAACGAGAAGGTCGGCGAGCTGCAGGGCACCTACATCGTCGAGAAGCTCGGCCTGAAGGACGGCGGCGAGAAGGGCCCCTTCAACATCGAGCTGTTCGCGGGCTCCAACGACGACAACAACACCCGCTACTTCTTCCAGGGCGCGATGAACGTCCTGCAGCCCTACATCGACAAGAAGCAGCTGGTCGTGCGGTCCGGCCAGACCGAGCTGACCCAGGTCACCACGCTGCGCTGGGACGGCGCCACCGCGCAGCGCCGCATGGACGACATCCTCACCAAGTCGTACAAGAGCGGCAAGGTCGACGCGGTGCTCTCGCCGTACGACGGCATCTCCATCGGCATCCTGTCGGCGCTGAAGTCGGACGGCTACGGCTCCAAGAACAAGCCGCTGCCGGTGGTCACCGGACAGGACGCCGAGGTCGCCTCGGTGAAGTCGATCATCGCGGACGAGCAGTCGATGACCGTCTACAAGGACACCCGCGAGCTGGCCAAGGTCGCCTCGAACATGGTCGACGCGCTGCTGAACGACAAGAAGCCCGAGGTCAACGACACCAAGACCTACGACAACGGGGCGAAGGTCGTGCCCGCCTACCTGCTCGACCCGGTCGCCGTCGACAAGGCCAACTACCAGCAGGCCGTCGTCGACTCCGGCTACATCAAGGAATCGGACCTCAAGTAACGCCCGCACCCTAGGGATTGGAAGGCACGACCATGGCGGGACCCGTCCTGGAAATGCGCTCGATCGTCAAGACCTTTCCCGGCGTCAAGGCGCTGTCGGACGTCACGCTGACCGTCCGGCAGGGCGAGGTCCACGCCATCTGCGGCGAGAACGGCGCCGGCAAGTCCACCTTGATGAAGGTGCTCTCCGGCGTCCATCCGCACGGCAGCTACGAGGGCGAGATCCTCTTCGAGGGAGAGCTCTGCCGGTTCAAGGACATCCGGGCGAGCGAGCAGCACGGCATCGTGATCATCCACCAGGAGCTGGCCCTGGTGCCGTTCCTGTCCATCGCGGAGAACATCTTCCTCGGCAACGAGCACGCCACCCGCGGGCTGATCAACTGGAACGAGACCCTGCGGCACGCCACCGAGCTGCTGCGCCGGGTCGGGCTGACCGACCACCCGGAGACCCGCGTCGCCGACATCGGCGTGGGCAAGCAGCAGCTGGTGGAGATCGCCAAGGCGCTGTCGAAGAAGGTGAAGCTGCTCATCCTCGACGAGCCGACGGCGGCGCTGAACGACGAGGACAGCGACAAGCTCCTCGATCTGATCCTGGAGCTGAAGAACCAGGGCATCACCTCGATCATCATCTCCCACAAGCTGAACGAGATCCGCAAGGTCGCCGACTCGGTGACGATCATCCGGGACGGCCGGTCGATCGAGACGCTCGACGTGAAGGACCCGGGCACCACCGAGGACCGGATCATCAGCGGCATGGTCGGCCGTGACCTGGACCACCGCTTCCCCGAGCGCACCCCGCACCACCCGGAGGAGGGCACGGCCCCCGCGCTGGAGATCCGGGGCTGGACCGTGCACCACCCGATCGACCAGCAGCGCAAGGTGGTCGACGACGTCTCGATCAACGTGCGGCGCGGGGAGATCGTCGGCATCGCGGGCCTGATGGGCGCCGGCCGCACCGAGCTGGCGATGAGCGTCTTCGGCCGCACCTACGGCCGTTACGCGGGCGGCACGGTCCTCAAGGACGGCCGGGAGATCCGGACGAAGACGGTCGCGGAGGCGGTGGCGAACGGCATCGCGTACGTCACCGAGGACCGCAAGCACTACGGCCTGAACCTGATCGACACCATCAACCGGAACATCTCGCTGACCGCGCTGGCGAAGGTCGCGAAGCGCGGCGTCGTCGACGAGCACGAGGAGCGCCAGGTCGCCGAGCGGTTCCGGAAGTCGATGAACATCAAGGCGCCGACGGTGTTCGAGCCGGTGGGCAAGCTGTCCGGCGGCAACCAGCAGAAGGTCGTCCTCAGCAAGTGGATCTTCGCCGGTCCGGACGTGCTGATCCTGGACGAGCCGACGCGCGGCATCGACGTCGGCGCCAAGTACGAGATCTACACGGTCATCGACAAGCTGGCCGCCGAGGGCAAGGCGGTCGTCTTCATCTCCTCCGAGCTGCCCGAACTGCTCGGCATGTGCGACCGCATCTACACGATGGCCGCCGGGCGGCTGACGGGTGAGTTCTCGCGGGCCGAGGCCTCGCAGGAATCGCTGATGCGCCAGATGACGAAGGACAAAGAGGTAACCCGATGAGCACGGATGTGACCGCCAAGAGCCCGGCCCCGGCGCCGCCGGGCGGCACCGGATCGGCGTCGGGCGGGGGCCTGCTCCACCTGGTGCTGGACGGCCTGCGACGCAACATGCGCCAGTACGGCATGCTGCTCGCCCTCGGTCTGATCGTGGCGCTGTTCGCCGTGTGGACCGACGGCGACCTGCTGCTGCCGCGCAACGTCTCCAACCTGGTCCTGCAGAACAGCTACATCCTGATCCTCGCGATCGGCATGATGCTCGTCATCATCGCGGGCCACATCGACCTGTCGGTCGGCTCGCTGACCGCGTTCGTGGGCGCGTTCGCAGCCGTACTGACCGTGCAGCACGACATCGCCTGGCCGGTGGCCGTCGTGCTGTGCCTGCTGGCGGGCGCGGTCGCGGGCGCGGCGCAAGGGTTCTTCATCGCGTATCTCGGCATACCGTCGTTCATCGTCACCCTCGCCGGCATGCTGGTCTTCCGCGGCATCACGGAGATCCTGCTGGAGGGGCAGACCCTCGGCCCGTTCCCGGACGGCCTGCAGAAGATGGGCAACGGCTTCCTGCCCGAGGTCGGACCCGAGACCAACTACCACAACATCACGCTGCTGCTGGGCTTCGTCCTGATCGCCTTCGTGGTCCTCCAGGAGCTGCGCGACCGCAAGCGCCAGCAGGAGTTCTCGCTGGACGTGGTGCCGTTGAACCTCTTCCTGCTGAAGCTGGTCGCCATCGCCGCCGCCCTGCTCACGGTCACCCTGCTGCTCGCCAGCTACAAGGGCGCGCCGATCGTCCTGCTGATCCTGGGCGCGCTGGTGGTCGGCTACGGCTACCTCATGCGCAACTCCATCTTCGGCCGGCACATCTACGCGATCGGCGGCAACCTGCCGGCGGCGAAGCTGTCCGGTGTGAAGGACAAGAAGGTCACCTTCCTGGTCTTCCTGAACATGGGCGTGCTCGCGGCCCTGGCCGGTCTGGCGATCGCCGCCCGGCTGAACGCGGCGTCCCCGAAGGCCGGCCTGAACTACGAACTCGAGGCGATCGCCTCGGCGTTCATCGGTGGCGCGTCCATGAGCGGCGGTGTGGGCACCGTCCTCGGCGCGATCATCGGCGGCCTGGTCCTCGGCGTGCTGAACAACGGCATGAACCTCCTCAGCGTCGGCACCGACTGGCAGCAGGTCATCAAGGGACTCGCCCTGCTGGCCGCGGTCGGGTTCGACGTGTGGAACAAGCGCAAGTCCGGTTCGTAAGTCAGCCGGGGCCCCGCCGGACGGCGGGGCCCCCTCCTCATCCGGGAGCCGCACTATGCACATGGACATGAGCAGACGTACCGTCATCGCCGGGGCGGCCGCCGCCGGTGTCACCGCCGCCCTCGGCGGCACCGCCCACGCCACGGGAGGCAGGAAGCCGGTGAAGGAGCTCTTCGGCAGGCTCGCCGACGGCACCAAGGTGTACCGCTGGTCGCTGGAGAACGGCGGCACGCGGATGAAGGTTCTCTCCTACGGCGGGATCGTCCAGTCCCTGGAGCTGCCGGACCGCCGCGGCCGGTACGCGAACGTCTCCCTCGGTTTCGACAACATCGAGGACTACGTCTCCTCCAGCCCCTACTTCGGCGCGCTCATCGGCCGTTACGGCAACCGCATCGACCAGGGCCGCTTCACCCTGGACGGCACGGCGTACCAGCTCTCCGTCAACGACGGCGAGCACAGCCTGCACGGCGGTGCGCAGGGCTTCGACAAGCGGGTGTGGGACGTCGAGCCGTTCACGCGGGGCTCCGATGTCGGCCTGCGCCTGTACCACACCAGCGCCGACGGCGAGATGGGCTACCCCGGCACCCTGAAGGCCGAGGTGACGTACACCCTCACCCGCGCGGGCGACTGGCGCATCGACTACGAGGCCACCACGGACAAGCCGACCGTCTGCAACCTCACCAGCCACGTCTACTTCAACCTGGCCGGTGAGGGCAGCGGCACCGTCTACGACCACGAGCTGTCCATCGCCGCCTCCCGCTACACCCCGGTCGACGCGGGCCTGATCCCCACGGGCGAGCTGGCGAAGGTGGCGGGCACCCCCTTCGACTTCCGCCGCACCAAGACCGTCGGCGAGGACATCCGGGACGCCCACCAGCAGCTGCTGTACGGCAAGGGCATCGACCACAACTGGGTCCTGGACAAGGGCATCACGGCCCGCCCCGAGCACATCGCCACGCTGCGCGACCCGCGCTCCGGCCGCACCATGAAGATCGCGACGACCGAGCCGGGCCTGCAGTTCTACTCCGGCAACTTCCTCGACGGCACCCTGGTCGGCAGCGGCGGCCGGATCTACCGGCAGGGCGACGCGCTCTGCCTGGAGACCCAGCACTTCCCGGACTCGCCCAACCAGCCGTCGTTCCCGTCGACGGTGCTGCGCCCGGGGCAGACGTACCGCTCGACGACGGTGCACTCGTTCGGCGCGTGACCGTGGGTGTCCCCCGCCCGTGCGGCAACGCACGTTTTCTTCACAGGAGTTGAACGGCGTCCCGCACGCCTTCGTATGTAAGGGCGGCCCGTGCTCCCCCGCGCGGGCCACCCACAGCACGGAGGTCCCCTTGCCTGACAACGTCACCTCGTTGTTCCGCAGCGGCGCCGCGCACAGCCCGTCGATGGCGGCGCTGACGCGGCAGGGCGGCGCTGACGGAGCCGGGCCGGTGGACTTCTGCATCCCCTGCAACCCGTACTTCCCCACCCCCGCGATGTTCGACGACATGGCGGCCAGGCTCCGGGACATCCTCACGTACTACCCGAGCAGCGCCGACACCGTCACCGCGGAACTGTGCGACCTGCTCCAGCTCCCGCCGCAGTGCGTGGCCATGGGCAACGGCTCCACGGAGCTGATCACCTGGATCGACCATCTGCTCGTCCGGGAGTCCCTGGCCGTCCCCGTCCCCACCTTCGGCCGCTGGACCGACCAGCCCATGGAGACCGGCAAGCGGGTCGACATGTTCCCGCTCCAGGAGTCCGGCGGCTTCGCCCTCGACCTCGCGCGGTACGCCGATTTCGTCCGCACGCGCGGGACGCGGGCCGTCGTCCTGTGCAACCCGAACAACCCGGACGGCGGCTATCTGCACCGGCACGCGGTCACGCAGTTCCTGGACGCGATGGCCGACCGGGACCTGGTCGTCGTCGACGAGTCCTTCCTGGAGTTCTGCGACGCCGAGAGCGAGCCCAGCGTGGTCCAGGAGGCGATGCTGCGCCCCAATGTGATCGTGCTGCGCAGCCTCGGCAAGAACTTCGGCCTGCACGGCATACGGTTCGGCTACCTCGTCGCCAACCCGGCGCTGGCCGGCAAGGTCCGCGCCATGCTGCCGAAGTGGAACATCAACTCGTTCGCGGAGCACGTGGTGTTCATGTTGCGCGAGCACGGCGCGGAGTACGCGCGCAGCCTCCAGCAGGTTCGCCGCGACCGCCTGGAGATGTCCGGCCGGCTGTCGGCCCTCCCCGGGCTGACGGTGTACCCCTCCCAGGGCAACTTCCTCTTCGTGCGCCTCCCCGTCGGCGCGGAGGGGACGGTGGTCCGGGACCGGCTGCTCACCGAGCACCGGATCCTGGTCCGCGAGTGCGGCAACAAGATCGGTTCGTCCAGCCGCTTCCTGCGGCTCGTGGTGCGCCCCCAGGTCGACGTGCGTCGCCTGGTGTCCGGCCTGGAACAGGTGCTCTACGGGACCAGGAGGGGAGCCGCCGTGTCCGAGCTGGGCAACGGGACCAGCTACAGCTCGGGCACGGCGGCGGTTGACCGGCTGGTCGGCGCGACCAACGGGACGGGCATGCAGGGCCTGACCGCGGGGCTGAACGCCGGGCCGGGCGTACCGCTGCCACCAGCCCAGAGCCCGCCGCAGCCCCGCGGTCAGGCCCTGCA
>NZ_MUND01000332.1 GCF_002154375.1 Streptomyces glaucescens
GCCGCCGGACGGCGTGGGGGGTGGTGGCCTGCAACATGACCTGAACAACGCCCCAGGCGTCCGTACGTTGCGTTCGGCCCGCGCGGTCCGGCCGCCCGCGGCCACGCCCGGCCTCGAGCGTGCGGCCCCGCGCTCCCGGCGACGCACCGGGAAGCCCTTTGCCCTGCGGCCCGACTGCCTAGTACCGTGGGGGGCGATTGGTGACAGCGCGCTCGTCTGTGTCATCATCTGCACGCACCACTCGCGCTCGCGCGGGCGGCTGTGCTGGAGGCGTCGCCTAGTCCGGTCTATGGCGCCGCACTGCTAATGCGGTTTGGGTCTTAAAGCCCATCGAGGGTTCAAATCCCTCCGCCTCCGCGCAAGATCACCGAAACCCCGGTCCTCACGGACCGGGGTTTCGTCGTTCCCGGCCCCTCGACCCCCTCCGTCCCGACCCGACCCATCCGGCCCCATCGGACATTTCCGCAGGTCAGGTGGGGTAGACCAATCGGATTTCACATGACGGCGGCAGTCATGTAATGTTCTTCCTGTCGCCGCGAGCGGGCCGGAAGGAACGAAAGCGGCGGAGAAAAAAGAACAAGCACTCGTAGCTTAACGGATAGAGCATCTGACTACGGATCAGAAGGTTGCAGGTTCGAATCCTGCCGAGTGCACACAGAGCAGAGGCCCCGGAGAGATCCGGGGCCTCTGGCGTTTCGGGGCGACTGTCCGTCGCGAGTGCTAGAACACCGGCATGGCGTACAGATTCATGGCTCGGGTTGCTTGCGGGCTCGACGATCCCGACCAGGACGACTGTCTGATGGCGGGAGTGGCCGAGTCGGACGGCGAGGAGGCGTTCTCCTTGTTGTTCATGTGCGACTTCGCCGAACCCGACGAGCAGGAAGTGCGCCTCGGGATGGACACCCACTGTCTGGTCACGCCCGACCAGGGCACCGCGTACGGCTGTGTGCGGGAAGTGGCGCTGGACGGTGAAGTGCTGCGGGTGACCTTGGACCCGTCGTCGTTGGATGCCCTCGGGCTGGCCGATCCCGTCGTCGAGGCCGTGCTTCGGGCGCCGTCGGCGGACCTGGCGCGCATGCGCGAGGTGTTGCCCCGCATCCTGGCGTACGGGCGGCCGGATGCCCGCCCGAGGCTGATCAACCTCTAGCGCGGGGGCTCAGCGTCGCCACTTGTCCACAGAAGTCGTCGATCGGGCTGTGGATAACTGGAGTTGCTGTGGATCAAACCTGCCAGGCGTATATCGGATGCGTGATCCGTGTCTCTCGCGGCACCCTGGCCACATGGATGAGAGACGCACCGTGAAGGTGTCGAAGTACCTCTCGAAGCATCTGCGGCATCAGCCCGAGCGGATCGGGCTGGAACCGGACGACGGGGGATGGGTCGAGATCGACACCTTGATCGCGGCCGCCGCGGCGCATGGATTCCGCTTCACGCGGGCGGAGCTGAACCATGTGGTCGCCACCAATGACAAGCGGCGCTTCGCGATCGAGGGCGCACGGATCCGCGCCAGCCAGGGCCACAGCATCGAGGTCGACCTGGGACTCCCGGCGGTCACCCCGCCGCCGCACCTCTTTCACGGGACCGTGGCCCGCAACCTGGACGCGATCCGCGCGGACGGCCTGCGTGCCATGAACCGGCATGACGTGCACCTCTCGGCCGACCGCGAGACCGCGACCCGTGTCGGTGCCCGCCGGGGCCGGCCGGTGGTGCTCACGGTGGACGCGGGGGCCATGCACCGCGACGGTCATGAGTTCCGGGTCAGCGCGAACGGGGTCTGGCTGACCCAGGCCGTACCGCCGCACTACCTCGGCTTCCCGGAGCGGCCCTGAGACGGCGCGCCCGCGGCACCGGCACGCCTTTGAGACCGTGACCGACAGTCACTGTTTCACGTGAAACATGCCGGGCCGCTTAGGCTCGATGGCATGACTCTGCGCCTGAGCACCGTGATCCTGCCGTACCGCCGCTGGCACGAAGGCACCAAGGAGGCATGGCAGCGCGCCGAGCAGCTCGGCTTCCACACCGGCTACACCTACGACCATCTGTCCTGGCGCAGCTTCCGGGACGGCCCCTGGTTCGGTGCCGTGCCGACCCTGACCGCCGCCGCGGCCGTGACCCAGCGGCTGCGCCTGGGGACGCTGGTGACCTCGCCGAACTTCCGGCACCCGGTCACCCTCGCCAAGGAGCTGATCTCCCTCGACGACATCTCCGGCGGCCGGATCACCCTCGGTGTCGGCGCGGGCGGCACCGGCTTCGACGCGACCGCGCTCGGCCAGGAGCCCTGGTCACCGCGCGAGCGCGCCGACCGCTTCGCCGAGTTCGTACCGCTGCTGGACCGGCTCCTCACGCAGGACTCGGTGTCGTACGAGGGCGACTTCTACTCGGCGCACGAGGCCCGCAACATCCCGGGGTGCGTACAGCGCCCCAGGCTGCCCTTCGCCGTCGCTGCCACCGGCCCGCGAGGGCTGAAGCTCGCCGCCCGGTACGGGCAGGCCTGGGTGACCACGGGCGACCCGAAGCTGTACGAGACCGGCACGTCCGAGCAGTCGGTTCAGGCCATTCGCGGGCAGATCGAGAAGCTCACGGACGCGTGCGCGGTGATCGGGCGTGACGTGGCCGCGCTCGACAAGGTGCTGCTCACCGGATTCACCCCGGACCGCGGCCGGCCGCTGGAGTCCCTGGACGCCTTCGTCGATTTCGCCGGACGGCACCGGGAGTTGGGCTTCACCGAGATCGTCGTCCACTGGCCCGTCCCGGACTCGGACTTCGCCGCGGAGCAGAAGGTCTTCGAGCGGATCGCCATGGAGGCGCCGACCCAGCTGGGCTGAGGCGACGGGTGTGACGGGTGTGACGGGGCGGATGGCAGCGGTAATCACTCAGATGTGCGAGTCCCGCACGGTCGTGCGGGCATATGCGGGAGAATGACCGGGTGACCTCAGCGACTCGACAGCCCGAGACCCCGGCCGCCGCGATACCGCCCCGGCTGATCGCCACCGACCTCGACGGCACGCTGCTGCGCGACGACAAGTCGGTGTCCCCGCGAACGATCGCCGCCCTCGCCGCCGCCGAGGAGGCGGGAGTCGAGGTCTTCTTCGTCACCGGCCGCCCGGCCCGCTGGATGGACGTCGTCAGTGAGCATGTCCACGGCCACGGCCTGGCGATCTGCGGCAACGGCGCCGCCGTGGTCGACCTGCACGGCGGCCCCGGCACGCACCGCTTCGTGAAGGTGCGGGAGCTGGCCCGGGAGAACGCGCGGGACGCCGTACGGCTGCTGCGGGAGGCGGCACCGGGCACGGTCTTCGCGGTGGAGCAGACGTACGGCTTCTACCAGGAGCCGGACTATCCCAAGCTGCACATGGAGGTACCGGACGCGCTCGCGCCCGCCGAGCACCTGCTCGCCTCCAACGCCCCGGGTGCCGGCGAGCCCGTGCTCAAGATCCTCGCCTACCACCCCGCCCTCGATCCGGACGCCTTCCTGACGCTGGCCCGCCTCGCCATCGGCGACCGCGCCAACGTCACCCGCTCCAGCCCCAGCGCCCTGCTGGAGATCAGCGGGCCGGGCGTCTCCAAGGCCAGCACGCTCGCTCTGTGCTGTGCCGAGCGCGGCATCTCGCACGAGGAGGTCGTCGCGTTCGGGGACATGCCGAACGACGTCGAGATGCTCACCTGGGCGGGGCAGTCGTACGCGATGGGCAACGCGCATCCGGACGCCGTCGCGGCGGCGTCGGGCCGTACCGTCGCGAACAACGAGGACGGCGTGGCGGTGGTGATCGAACGGCTGCTGGCGGAGGGCGGCCACGCGGCCCCCGGACAGGGCGACCGCCGGCTCGGTTAGCGCGTGTCTCTTTGATG
>NZ_MUND01000333.1 GCF_002154375.1 Streptomyces glaucescens
GCCGCGGGCACCGGCCTGGGCGGGACCGTTCTGCCGCAGGGCGTCCCCGCGTCCGATGGCCGGCGCGCCCACCGCGGCCCCGAGGAGCAGCACGCCCTGCCGCCCGCGCTGCCCGCGGCGTGCTCGTCGGCGGTGACGACGGCGCCCTCGGCCACCCCGTCGGCGTGGCCGGGCCGCCGAGGACGCGGCGCGGGCCGCCCGGCTTCCTCGGCCGCAGCACGCCTGCGCCGCCGGCCGGTCGGCGCCGGGGCGGGCTGCTCCGGATCGGCCTCGGGACCGCCGTCCGCCGTGCCCGGCAGGTCGGCGTCCAGGAAGGCGTCCGTGGAGGCCCGGCGGGCCCGTCGCCGTCCGCCGCCGGAGGTCCGTTCGGCGGCCGGGACCGCGTCGCCCTCGGGGGCGGCGGGCGCGGACACGGCGCCCGCGCCCCCGCCGATGGGCACTTCGAGCACGTAGGCGCTGCCGCTCATGCCCGGCACCTCGTGCGTCTGGAGCACACCGCCGTGCGCCCGCACGATTCCGCGCACGATCGGCTCGTGCACCGGGTCGCCCCCGGAGTACGGCCCGCGCACCTCGATGCGTACGACCTCGCCCCGCTGTGCCGCCGCCACCACCACGGTGTTGTCCAGGTAGCCGCCGGCGGACACCGGGGAGTTCCCGGTCGCGTCGACCCCGGCGACATCGGCGACGAGATGCGCGAGCGCGGTCGCCAGCAGCGTCGCGTCGACCTCGGCCTCGATGGGCGGCGCGTGCACGGCGAACTGCACCCGGCCCGGCCCGATCAGCTCGACGGCCCCGTCGACACCGGTGGCGACCACGGAGTCCAGCATCACCTTCGTCCGGGTGATCTCGTCGCTGCCCGAGTCGAGGCGCTGGTAGCCGAGGACGTTGTCGATCAGCGTGGTGATGCGGGAGTACCCGGCGGACAGGTGGTGGAGGACCTGGTTGGCCTCGGGCCACAGCTGGCCGGCGTCGTCCGCGGCCAGCGCGGACAGCTCGCGGCGCAGTTCGTCGAGGGGGCCGCGCAGGGACGTGCCCAGCAGGGTGAGCAGCTGCTCGTACCGCCCGGCCAGGGCCTCGTAGCGGTCCTTCTCCCGCTCGGCGAGCGCGGCGTACCGGTCCTCGCCCGCGGCCAGCTCCTCCGCGTGCCGCTCCCGCAGCTCCTCCAGCTCGGTGACGTGCCGCTGGCGCAGCGCGGTCAGGTCGGAGGCGTGCTCCTCGGCGAGTCGCTCCAGCTCCTCCGCGTGCCGCTGCTCGGCCGCCTCCTTCTCCTCGACCACCGCGTCGTACGGCCGCCGGTCGAGGAACGTCATCACCGCGCCGACCAGCTGGTCGCCGTCGCGCACCGGCGCGGTCGTCAGGTCGACGGGCACCTTGTCGCCGCTCTTGGACCACAGCACCTGGCCGCGCACCCGGTGTTTGCGCCCGGAGCGCAGGGTGTCGGCGAGCGGGGACTCGTCGTAGGGGAAGGGGGAGCCGTCGGCGCGCGAGTGCAGGAAGAGGTTGTGGAGTTCCTTGCCGCCGAGGTCGCTGGCCCGGTAGCCCAGGATCTGCGCGGCGGCCGGGTTGACCAGGACGATCCGGCCGTCGGTGTCGGTGCCGACGACGCCCTCCCCCGCGGCCCGCAGGATCATCTCCGTCTGCCGCTGCGAGCGGGCCAGCTCGGCCTCGGTGTCGACGGTGCCGGACAGGTCGCGGACGACGAGCATCAGCAGCTCGTCGCCGGTGTAGCCGTAGCTGTCGTAGGCCTGCTGGCCGCTCTCCAGATTCGCGGACGTGACCTCGACCGGGAACTCGGTGCCGTCGGTGCGGCGGGCCGTCATCCGGGTCGGCTTGGTCCGCCCGCGCGGGTCCATGTGGTCGGGCCGCCGCATGGAGCCGGGGATGAGCTTGGAGTCGAACTCCGGCAGCAGGTCGAGCAGCCCGCGCCCGACCAGGGCCGTGCCCGGCGTCTCGAAGGCCTCCAGGGCGATGGCGTTGGCGTTGACGACGGTTCCGTTGGCGTTGACCAGGACCAACGCGTCGGGCAGCGCGTCGAGTATGGCTGCGAGGCGAGCAGCGCCTCGGGGTGGCCTGCTGCTCACGAGACGCTTCCTCCCTGTTACCGCACCTTGCCGACCGCTCCGGCCATCTTGCCAACCGGCCCGCGGCGTGTCACGCGAGGGAGTCTAAGGGCTGGGGTTGCCCTCGCGACGCGGGATCGAAGAGAGGTCGCACCACGCGGTGAAGCCCGCCGGGCACCCCCGCTGCAAGGAGCGCATGACCGCGGACGTCCGCGCCCACGCGCCCTTCTCGTCACCTGCGCAGGACGTTTACACCGCGTCCTCGCTCCTCGCTCACGGCGGGCAGCAACGGGACCAGCCGGTCCCAGCGGTCGATCTCGCAGCCGTTGCTGCGGTCGAACGCGGCGTCGACGGGGCGTCCGGCCCAGGTGCCGGTGACCCGGGCGGTCGCGGTGCCGCCGTACTGCATGGTGCAGACGGCGCCCCCGGCGGCGGGCCCGAAGACGTCGCGGCCCCACAGGGTGTTGCGGTCGAGCGCCCGGCAGGCACCGGCCGGGTCGGGGTGGCTGCCCCGGCTCGGGTGGCAGTCCAGCTCGAAGGTCCCGTCCGCGCCGCCGCCCGCGTTCCGGACGGTGACGGTGAGGTGGTGCTCGCCGAGGCGGTGCTCGCCGGCGGACCGGTCGGGACCGTGCAGCGGTGGTGGCAGCGCGGGGGACGGGGCGGCGTGGGCGGCGGAGGGCGCGGCGGAGAACGCGCCGAGCGCGGCGAGGGAAGCGCCGGCGGCGACGATCAGCCGC
>NZ_MUND01000334.1:0-387 GCF_002154375.1 Streptomyces glaucescens
CGCGAGCGGCGCGAATTGAAAAGAGCGGGCGATTGCCGGATGTGGAGAGGGGGAATGTTTGTTGGATCCGGTAGTGTTAACCTCAAGTCTGCACCCGACCTCACCATGGCGAGGTGCCTCGTGTCCCCGTCCGGGACAGACATTCTTCCGGGAGCCCCCCAAGTCGCATTGTGTCTCGTACCTCGTATGCGGGCAGTACGTCGTACGTCGACACTGAGCGGCCCGCCGGGCACGCTCCGGAACCGGTGCGACCACGCCACGTGACACCAGGTGCCACGGCGTCGAGGAAGCGCCATCACCAGATATCTCTTCCGCCGCTTAGGCGGACCACCGCCCCCGGCACGGTTCACACAGCAAGGACCGAAGCCGGACAGCACAACCGGTCGC
>NZ_MUND01000334.1:419-645 GCF_002154375.1 Streptomyces glaucescens
TGCCGGCTCCCGGCGGCGCCGCGGTACCGGCCTCGAGGGCATGGTGCTGGCCGAGCTGCAGCAGGTCGCATCCGGCCTCGGAATCAGGGGCACCGCGCGGATGCGCAAGAGCCAGCTGATCGAGGTCATCAAGGAGGCGCAGGCCGCCGGGGGAGCCCCCGCCAAGGCCGAGGCCGCCACCGAGACCAAGCCGAAGCGCCGCGCCACCTCCAAGGCCCGTACGGGC
>NZ_MUND01000335.1 GCF_002154375.1 Streptomyces glaucescens
CGTTGCCGGCCGAGGCGACGACGACGGACCCCTTCTTCAGGGCGTACTGGACGGCCTCGTCCTCGGCGGGCTCGGGATGGGCGGAGGCGGAGTCGTCGCCGAGGGAGAGGTTGATGACGTCGGCACCCTGGTCGGCGGCCCAGCGGATGCCGTCGGCGAGGGCGTTGCCGCGGGTCTTGCGGGCCGTGGCGCGCGCGGAGTCGCCGTCCTCCAGGATCACCCGGACGGGCAGGATCTTCGCCTCGGGAGCGATTCCCATGACGCCTTCGGTGCCGCCGTAGCCGTGTCCGTGCCCGGCGATGATCCCGGCCATGGCGGTGCCGTGCCGGGCCCAGGCGCGGTCGCCCCGCTCGGCGCCGAAGCCGACCATGTCCTTCCCGGTGAGGACGTTGCCCTCGAGGTCGGGGTGGGTGGCGTCGACGCCGGTGTCGAGGACGGCGACGGTGATGCCGGCGCCCTTGGTGATCTGCCAGGCCTCCTGGGTGTGCAGGGCCTCGAGCCCCCATTGCTTGGCGCGGATGCCGTCGGCGTGCGCGACGGTGGGCGGCACGAGCGCGAGACAGGCGGCGAGCAGGGCGCTGAGCAGGGCGGCCCGGTGAGTCGTGCGGCGGCGGGTCATGAGGGCTGCTCCGTGGCGGCGACGACGGAGGTGCGCAGACGGCGTTCGATGCGGTCGGCGAGGCCCTTCGCCTCGTGGCCGAGGCCCGCCTGGGCGGGGGCGGTGGTGGCGCCGGAGCGTGTCGCGTCGGCGGCGGGCTGCGGGTCGTCCACGGCCCGGCCGTCGGCCCAGCCGGAGACGGCGAAGACGACGACCGGGGCGTCGGTGAGCACGGAGACGGTCCAGGAGGCGCGCTGGGCGGTGCCGAACGCGGCGGCGACGGTGCCCTTCGGGGCGTAGGGGCGGGGCATCAGGTCGGTGCGGCGGTACAGGCCCTCGTCCTCGAACTGCCTCTCCAGGGAGCGCATGCCGGCGGCGTCGGCCTCGGTGAAGAGCAGGCCGACGGTGGTGACATGGCTCTGGGTGGCGTCGGTGTAGGTGGCGCGCAGCAGCCGGTCGCAGCCGGCCGGGGCGAGGGCCTTGCGCAGCAGCGGGTCGAAGGCGCCGGCGCAGCCGCCGTCCGGGGCGACGGCGATCCGGGTCCAGGTGCGGTCGGCTCCGCCGGGGCCGGCGCCGCGGCCCGCCACGGTGGGCGGGAAGAGCTGGTCCACGGGCGCGTTGTGCCAGAGCCCGGCGGCCGTGGCGAACGCGCCGCGCTCCCCGGCGTCGGCCGAGTCGCCGACGAGCCAGCTGCCGGTGAGTGCGCCGCCGATGAGGCCGAGCCCGAGGACGACGCAGGCGGCGGCGGCGACCGTCTGCCGGCGCACCCGTCCGCCGAGCGGGGGGAGCGGGCCGGGGTCGCCGTAGGTGGGGGGC
>NZ_MUND01000336.1 GCF_002154375.1 Streptomyces glaucescens
AGGTCGGCGCCGACCTTCAGTTTGATCTGGGTGAAGCCGTCGGCGACGGCCCGGCGGGCGAGCCGGGTGAGCTTGTCGTCGTCGTAGCCGAGCCAGCCGGGCGAAGTGGTGTAGGCGGGGTAGCCGCGCTCCAGCAGCCGGGCCCGCCGCGCCCCGGCGCCCTCCCGGCCTCGGCGCAGCAGGTCCATCGCCTCGTCGGGGGTGAGCGCGTCGGTGAGGTACCGGAAGTCGATCTGGCGGACCAGCCACTCGGGTTCGGCGTCGGCGAGGAGCCGCCACAGCGGTTTGCGGGCGCGTTTGGCGGCGAGGTCCCAGACGGCGTTGACGACGGCCCCGATCGCCATGTGCATCACGCCCTTCTCCGGGCCGAGCCAGCGCAGCTGGCTGTCGCCGGTCAGGTCGCGGTAGAGGGTGCCGGGGTCGGCGCAGAGCGCGTCGACGGAGCGTCCGGTGAGGTGCCCGCGCAGCGCGTCGAGCGCCGCGACCTGCACGTCGTTGCCCCGCCCGATGGTGAAGGCGAAGCCGTGGCCCTCGTGCCCGTCGGCGGCGTCCGTGCGCAGCACGACGTAGGCGGCGGAATAGTCGGGGTCGGGGTTCATCGCGTCGGAGCCGTCCAGCTCGCGCGAGGTGGGGAAGCGGATGTCGTAGGTGTCGACGGCGGTGACGCGGGCGGGGGTGTGGGACGCCATGCCGCTTATTTATCAGACCACTTGACGAAAGTGACACCCCTCTGCGCGACCCGTTCGCCCAGACGGCCGCGATTGGTCGGACCACTTCGCTGGCTAGACTGCGGCGCACCGACGACGGGAGCACCAGGCGTGGACGGGACGGGGACGGCCCCGCGGAAGGGCACGGTGACGCAGCGCGCCATCGAGCGGATCAAGGCGATGATCGCCGACGGGCGGCTGGAGCCCGGCCAGCGGCTGCCGACCGAGCGGGACCTCGCGGCGGAACTCGGCATCTCCCGCAGCTCGATGCGCGAGGCGATCCGCGCGCTGACGGTCCTCGGCGTGCTGGAGGCACGGCACGGCTCCGGCATCTACGTCACCCGGCTGCGGGCCGGCGATCTGCTGGAGACCTTCGGCGTGGTGGCCGACCTCTCCCGGGGCGAGCGGCTGGCCGAGCTCCTGGAGGTGCGCCGCGTCCTGGAGTCGGCGGCGACGGCGCTGGCCGCCGCCCGCATCACCCCGGACCGGCTGGCGGAGGCCGGGGAGCACCTGGCGGCGATGGAGGCCACCGAGGACCCGGACGAACTCCTCGCCCACGACCTGGCCTTCCACCGGGTCATCGCCGTGGCGGCCGGCAACGAGACGATGGCCGCCCTGCTGGAGGGCCTGTCCTCGCGGACCTTCCGCGCGCGCGTCCGGCGCGGCTACGAGGAGGACGGCGCGCTCGCCCGGACCCGCCACGAGCACGCCGCCATCCACCGCGCCCTGGCCGCGCGGGACCCGGAGGCGGCGCGCGCGGCGGCGGCCGCGCACGTGGGCGGGGTGGAGCAGTGGCTGAGGCGGAGCCCGGAGTCCTGACCCGGGCTCACCTCAGCAGCCGCTGCCACACCAGTTCCCGCACCTCCTCCGGGGCGCGGCCGTGGTGGTCGGCGGCGATGAGATGGCCGCCGAGCCACACCGAGAAGGCGGTCATGGCGCGGGCCTCGGCCTCGTCGTCGTCCGCGCAGAACGCGGCGAACAGCGACCGCAGGTAGTCCATGCGCCGGGTGTCCACCCGCCGCAGCCGTTCGGCGACCCGCTCGTCGCGCCGGGCCCACTCGCGGATGGCGAGGTCGGTGCGGATGTCGGTGGTCACCTTGGGCACGATGGCCTCCGGCAGCCTCCGCAGCCGCTCCCGGGCGTCTCCGCCCTCGCTCTCGACGCGTTCGATCACCTGCTCGGTGACGTCGCGCTCCCAGGCGTCGAGGAGTTCGCCGAGCAGGGTCTCCCGGTCGCCGAAGTGCCAGTAGAAGCCGCCTTTGCTGACGCCGAGCGACTGCGCGAGCGGTTCGACGCGGACCGCGTCCGGGCCGCCGGCGGCGAGTGCGCGCAGCCCTTCCTCGATCCACTTGCCGCGTGGGGTGCGGGCCTGGGCCACGGTCGGTCTCCATTCTGTTCCGCAGCTTCTATACGCAGCCGTATGGAAGGGGCTACGCTGTCATCCATACACCAGCGTATGGAAGCGAGGCCTTCCTCATGAAGCTGCCCCGAACCGCACACACCTCCCACGACTGGCTCCTCCACGACATCACCCACGACTTCGCGCTGGAAGACGTGTGGGCCCTGCCCACGCCGGGCGGACCCGACGACTTCCTCCGCCTGCTGTCGACCTTCTCCGAGCGCGACTTCGTAAGCCAGGCCAACCTGCCCACGCGGTTCCTGTGGGCGGCGCGCTGGAAGCTGGGCGCGCTGCTCGGGTGGGACAAGGAGAAGGACGGTCTCGGCACGCGGGTGCGGACCCTGCGGGACCGGCTCCCCGCCGAGCTGCGGGACCTCTCCGTGGGGCCCGAGGTGGGCCCGCCCTTCTCGACGCTGTACACGCGGGAGAACGAGTGGGCCGCCGAGATGGCCAACCGGACGGTGCACGGCATCCTGCACCTCTCCTGGGTCCCCGACGGCCGCGGCGGGTACCGCGGCCAGATGGCCGTCCTGGTCCGGCCCAACGGCCGCTGGGGCAGCGCCTACATGGCAGCGATCAAGCCGTTCCGGTACCTGATCGTGTACCCCCAGCTGCTGCGCTGGTGGGAGCGGCACTGGGACCGGCGCGCCACCACCCCGGCGTGACCGCCCCGGCCCCGCGTCGCGCCCGGCCCGCCGTCAGGCCCGCCGCAGCCGGAGCGTCATCAGCTGGAACGGCCGCAGCCCTACGGTGATCCGCTCACCGTCGACCACCGGGGCCGGGACGTCCGGCAGCGGGCGTTCCAGCAGGTCGGTGACCGCGACCCCGGCGAACGGGAAGCCCGCGTGAGGGTGGCGCGGGCTTCCCGTTCGCCG
>NZ_MUND01000337.1 GCF_002154375.1 Streptomyces glaucescens
ATCAAAGAGACACGCGCTAGACGCTGGTCCCCGCGTTGTAGGGCCTGTCCCGCTCGGGTGATGTCGTCCTGGCCGGCCTTCAGCGGTTGCCGGCCAGGCTGTAGAGCGGTTGATCAGCCTGCTTCTGCGTGTTCGGCACGGGCTCGGGTGCTGGCCAGGCGGTAGGAGTCGGTTCCGGTCTCGATGATGGTGCCGTTGAAGGTGAGCCGGTCGACGATGGCGGCGCAGAGACGGGGGTCGGTGAACGTCTCCGTCCAGCCTCCGAACGACTCGTTTGAGGCGATGGCGACGCTATTCTTCTCCTCCCGCTCGGTCAAAACCTGGAAAGCTGCTCGGCGCCGTGCCGGTCCAGTTCCATGTATCCGGGCTCGTCGATGCACAAAGGGTCGACGCGACCGTAGCGGACAACGGTCTTGTTTCAGCTGCTTCGTCGGCGGCTTCGACCAGCTCGTTCACCAGCTTGGTAGCGGGCGTATAGCGGACGCGGTAGCCCTTCATGGCGGCCTCGGTCCCCAAAGCGATAAGCATGTGGGACTTGCCGATGCCGGAGTCGCCGATCAGGCAGAGCGGCTGGCTCTTCTTGAGCCACTTGCAGCTGGCCAGGGTGTCGACGGTGGCCGCGTCGATGTTGGGGTTGGCGTCGAAGCCAAAGGTCCGCAGCGATTTCTCCCTCGGGAACCCGGCTGCCTTGATCCGCCGTTCCGAGCGTCGGCGGGCCCGGTCGTCGCACTCCGCCATCAGCAGCTCGGCGAGGAAGCCGCGGTAGGTCATCTGGCTTGGCGGCCCCGTCGGCGATGTCGGCGAACTCGTTGCGAATTGACGGCAGCCGTAGCAAACGGCAGGCGGTCTCGATGGCGGTGGTGGCGGCTTGCTCGGTCAGTCCTCGCTGGCGGGGCAGGGACACTGCGCTTCCCCCTCTCGGTGGTCACCGCCGCTGGCGCGACGTCGGAGCAACTGGTCGTAGGGCGTCACGAAGGCAGTGGCCTGGTGTCCGGCGGCAGGTGGTTCAGCTTCCATTCGTGCAGGAACGTCACGTCGCCGACGGCTGCCCGGTGGCCAGCGCAGACGAGGTTGCTGGAGCGGATTCGTCTTCGGTCTGGGCGGCTTTGCGGGCCTCCAAGGCGACCGCGTCCGCGGTCAGGGCCCCCGGCCCGCAACGCTGTCGCCAGGCCGTCCACCAGGTGCTCGTGCAGGATGTGCCGGGCCATCAGGAGCACCTCGATCAAGGCTCGGGTGCTTTCGGTGTCGCCGTGTGCCTTGACCGCTGCGGCCCACCAGGCGTCATGGATAGGGGTGAACTTGCCGGCGGAGCGGGCCTGCTCAAGCGCGGTCGCGCCGGAAAAGGCGCCTGGCTTGCGGATCAGGGCTTCGAGGTAGTGGTCCAGTTCCAGGCGGCAACTGCCCTTGGCGATCAGCCGCTCGTGGCGGGCCACTTCCACATTCTTCTCGTGAAACCACCAGGTGAGAGGCATGCAGCATCACCCTGACCCGCTTGCCGATCAACCTCACCGGCACGGAGTAGCGGTTGGTGCGGACCGCGATCTGGCTGTATCGGTCGACGCGAGGCGTGAACACCCGTCCGGTCTCGAACGGCTCCTCGGGCAGCGGCATCAACAGCGGCTGCTCGACCTCGAAGTACTCGTCGATCGTTCGCGGCCGGGACCCGATCCGGCGCTGGCCGTCGTGCTGGTCCCACTGTTCGACCAGTTCGTTCAGCTCCGACAACGAGGCGACCTCGGGAACCGAGGTGAAGTGGTTGCGACGGAAATAACCGATCTGCCCCTTGACCCCGCCCTTCTCGTGAGTGCCGTCGATGCCGGGCCGACAATAGAAGCTCTCGATCCCGATCTTCCGTGAGTTCAGAGATTCTGAAGTGTCGGCCGGGCGAACCCACGGAAGCTTGGGCGCTATTGCCGCATGGAGAGACCGAGTTCGGCCTGGTGTCGGCGTACAGGTGAATGTGCTCAGTCTGGTACACGTGAATGCGCTCGCATCTCGGGGCGGGGACGGGCCGGTACAGCTCGCCCTCAGGTCGCCCAGGGCAGCCGTACCGCCTCGACACCGGTGTCGATCAGCAGCGCCTCGATGAGGGCCGGAGGCCCGGCGACCTTGGTGGCCCACAGGTCATAGTCGGTGCACAGGACCCATGAGCGGTCTTCGGCCCAGAGGTTGGCGGGGCTGAAGTCGGCCAGGCCGGCCTCGGGCATGTCGTAGAGGACCTCGGCGTCGCCGAGGCGCCCCGCCCGCACATGGAGGTTGTCGAAGTCGACGGCCCCGACCGTCAGCGGGTTGTAGTAGGCCAGGCAGCGGGTGTTCGGGCCCGCGGGGCTCTGCTCGGTGAGGATGTCGATCAGCCGGGTCCAGGTCTCACGGTCCAGGCTCCCCTCGGTGGGAGGGACGATGCCTAGCGGCCAGCTGCCGTTCTTCGTGGCCGAGGGAAAGCAACGGAAGGAGGGCAGCAGCCCGTCGGGGACGATGGGGTCGCCGGTCCGCCGGGCGAGCTCCGCCCAGCGCAGACGCCGCCAGCCGGGGCCGGGGTGCTCTGCGCGGCCCAGGTCGCCTCCCATGGCGACGCTCACGGCGTCGAGATCGATGCCCGCGACGATGTCGCGCGGGGTGCTCCCGTCCGCCAGACGTGTCTGGCGGTACTCGTGGTGCGATACGTCGCCCGGCTCGTGCCCATGCTCGTACATGGCGTTGAGCACCCAGGCCGCATCTGGCATCGCCGACGGCATGAACCCGGTCAAACCGTCGCCGCACAGCTCAAGCAGCCAGTCCGTCGCACCAGATAAGGCGAGCGGCCATAGGGCTGACAACAGATTCGATTCCTCGGGCACAGGTTCATGATCTCAGTTGCGGCCACGGGCCACGCGAGGGACCGGCATCATGCAGCCGCCCCGCGACTGGGCACGTTCCGGTGTACCTGGCTGGGCATCGGGACGTGTACCTCGACACCTGGAAGCAGTCCGGACTGGCTGGTCGGCTCAGCGTCGTGGGGAAAACGGCATGGCGTCGGCCCATTCCCAGAACGCTCGGCCCCCCGTCACCTCGTGTTCCATGATCGCGAACAGTTGAGAGGCATCCGTATTGGGCGGGATGTCGACGGCGACGTGACGGTCACCGCTCCACTCACTCAGCAGTCCCGCCATACCGATCTCCTTCTTGATGCGATCGACTGCCCCGTTCAGTTGTGCCGGGGGCAGGCCCGGGACGAAGAGCAACCGCAGAACACGATGGGAGGAGAGAGCGACCAGCTCAGCGACTTCGTCAGCGTCCGACAGGACGACCTGGTGGCTGCCCAGGGCTTGCATCAGGTCTGTTCCGCGACGGACTGTGCGACTGCGGTGGTGTAGCGGAGGCTGGCCTTGGCACTGAGGGCGAAGACGTGGGCGAGGGGGAGCGGGTCGGCTCCGGTGGCGGCGGCTTCTTCGAGGATTCGGTCCTGTCGGAGCCGGTCCAGGCTGACGGGGAGCCGATTGACCAGGCGGTCGAGCCAGAAGGTGCGGACCGCTGTCGTGGTGGTGGCCGTGTTGCGGTTGACCAGGAGGTGAGGGTTGGTGCTGTTGGGCCAGCGTCGGCGCCGGTGGGCCAGGTAGTTGGTGATCGCCTCGGCGGTGTAGTCGTCCAGCGGGCGATTGCTGTCGGCCGGATCCAGGCGGCGGCCGGGCAGGTCGACCTGGTCCAGTTGGAGCGCGCGGATGCGGCGGGCGGGCAATGCGTGGACGCCCGCGAGGGCGACGACCACCCGCAGGGCGGGATCCTGTTCAGCTGCGGTGGCGACGGCGTCGACTTCCTGGCTGGTGAGCGGAATCGGTACCGAGACGTGGTTCCCGCTTGTCCTCACCCCTCGCATCGGGTTGGCGAAGACGAGCCGTTCCTTCTTCAGCACGCCGAACAGGCTCCGCAGGGCACTGGCCTCGTGCACTCGGTTGGGGCGGTCGGAGAGCCAGCTCGTGATGTCGTCGCGGGTGACCTGACGCAGGGTGGTGTAGGCCGCCGTCCGCTCGCGCGGGAACGGCTGGACCAGCCTGAGCTGGGTGATGATCATGGACCGGGCGCGGGGGCGCCGACGTCGGCTGCCGTTGCGCAAAATCGCGACCCAGGCGTCGTCCTCCGCCCGGATCCCGGCTGCGAGGAATTCCAGGCGTGTGTCGCACCAGGTCTGCACGGTGTCGGGTCGGTCGTCCAGCAGCTCGTCCAGATCCTCGAAGGCCTCCAGGACGTGGTTGGAGGGAATCGCGTTGTGGGTGCGCTGGGCGATCTCACTGCCTCGCCCTGCACGGTGAAGACCTTGCCGATGCTGGCCGGCTGCCGGGCCCCGATGACACTCGTGAGGCCGGGCTGCTGGCCGAGCAAGCCAAGTCCGTATCCGGGACAAGTCCGGCTCGGCCGCCATCGGGTCAGCAGCCACCTTCCGTCGCGTCTGCTAATACATCTCGTCGACCTGAAGCGGGCTGGATCGGCCGTCCCAAGACGTCTGCGACTGCGTCGCCTGCTCAGGGTGTGGCGTGCGCTGGTGCAACTGGCAGCGGGTTCACAGGGACACGGGCCAGCGTACGGCGAGTTGCGGAGTGCTCTGCATGTTGGATTCAGCGTGCTGTTGGACGATGGTTGATGGCTACCGTACGTCGACGTGGTCGCCTGGTGCGTTGACTGCCGCGGTGGTGGTGTTGCCGGCGTAGCTGTAGCGCCAGTATCCGTCGCGGCCGGCGGTGATGGTGGTCTTCAGGTATCCGGTGGAGCTGGCAGGGCTCGCCCCGTCGTCCACCAGCCGGGCCACCGGGGCGTTGGCCGGCGGTTCGGAGAGCAGCCGCACCACGGTGACGTCACCCCGCCCCTCGCCGCCGACCGGGGTCCAGACCACCACGCGCGCCGCGATCCGGTGGCCGGGCCGGGCGAGGGGAAAGTCGACGTACAACCGGCCCTCGGGCAATCCCGGCTCCTCGGGCGGGACCCCGAGCACGCCCGCGACCACATGTGTACAGGTCAGGATGTCCCGCAGCCCGCTGAGGAACCCGGCTCCCATCGGACGTCCGGAACCGTCAGGACACGGGCGACGGCGGCGTCCCCCGGCGCTGCGCTGTCGAATTCCATCGTTCCTTCTCGCATTCCGTCCGAGAGAAACGCGAGGGGCTCGCTCCGCCTCCCCCTCCCCGAGGATCACCTGCCTCGTATCAGTTCGAGGAGAGCGCTTTCGGCCACACCGTGTTCGACAGGCCATCTGAGGGCTCATGAGCTCGGGGCCGCCTTCATCGCTGCCAGAGAAAGGCAGCCTCGCCACAGGGACGGCAGTGAAAGACGTAGCCGAGGCCGCCGCCGCCGAAGTTGGCGGACGTCTCGAAGTCCGCTCCCTCTTCGAGTTCGGCCGTGAATGCCATGGGGCCGGAGCAGGAGGGGCAGCCGGGGGTTTCGTCACCTTGGATCCAGTGCGGTTCGCCACCCAGCCGTCCCAGCACCGGCTCCGTGGTGGGGGTGTCGGCCGGGTGGGGGCGCAGGGCGGTCACCGCACCGAGCAGCGTCTCGCCCTCGGTGGGGACGGTGGCCGGCGACAGCGGACCTCTGAACACGAAGGCGCGGTTGGCCCCGGAAGTGGCGTCCCAGTCGTCGCACATGCCCGGGTCATTCTGGCAGAGGAAGACCGCGATCACGTCTGCCTCGAGGGGCAGATGAGCGAAGAACAGCAGAGGGCCGCCACATTCGCGGCACTTCGGCCAGACAAATCCCTCCGGGACGAGCGGCACGCCCCCCGTGCGCAATCCGGGAGCGTCATCTACGGCTTTCCCGCCGTGTACCAGCAGCATGGCCAAAGCCTAGGCGCGACCTGTCTCACCCAACCGAGGGGGACCGTGCACTGCCGGGTAAGATCCGCCGGGCAGGGCCTCGAGGGCCGCTTCGGCAGGGGTGCCCAGCCAGCCCGGAGGCGGCGCTGTGTTCCGCGTGGTGACTCGGTTGCGACGGGCTTGGCCAGACCCCTCGAGAGCGGCAGGACGCCCCCCCAGCCCAACAGACGCATCCCGGCGGCACCGTCCGTACGGACCTGCAACCCGGCGATGCAGGTCTCAGACCACCCGCAACCTCCGTCACACGCTATGCCTCATCATCGGCGCCACCCGGACTGAACCGGCCCGGGACACTCCGGGCGAGGCCTGAAACAGCGGCGGCTGGTGCCGGATCGTAGGCTGCGGGCCATGACCCAGACCCAGACTCCGACGCCCCGCGATGCCTTCGAGCTGCTCATGGCCGGTAACCAGCGCTTCGTCGAGGGCTCCCCTGAGCACCCCCACCAGGACGCCACCCGCCGCGCCCAGATCGCACCCGCCCAGAAGCCCTTCGCCGTGCTGTTCGGGTGCTCCGACTCCCGGCTGGCCGCCGAGATCATCTTCGACCAGGGCCTGGGAGACCTGTTCGTGGTGCGCACCGCGGGGCACGTCGCCGGTGCGGAAGCACTGGGCAGCATCGAATACGGCGTGAGCGTGCTGGACTGCCCGCTTGTGGTGGTGCTGGGCCATGACTCGTGCGGGGCCATCGCGGCTGCCAGCGCCGCCGCCGACGGCGGCCACGTGCCCGCAGGCTTCGTCCGGGACGTCGTCGAGCGGGTGACCCCCAGCGTGCTCGCGGCCCGTGCCGCCGGACACCACCAGCCCGAGGACATCCTCGCCGAGCACATCGAGCGCACCGTCGACCTGCTGCTGGAACGCTCCCGCGTCCTGGCCGATCGAGTGGCCGCCGGCCGGACGGCCGTGGTGGGCCTGTCCTACCGCCTGGCCGACGGCAGCGCACAGCGCGTCGTGACCCGCGGCCTCGATGCCGCAGTCCCCGCTGCCTCCTGACCACCACGGTCCGGGGCACAACCTGTGGTGCCCCGGCCTGACCGGTGGGCGCACATCCCGATCTTGGGCGCCCCGCCACAGCCGCCGGGCAGGAGAAGCAGCAGGGACTCGGGCTGGTGCTCTGCGCGAGAATCGCCGCTGGCCAGGATCTTCTCGCTGGAGCGATCCGGACGTCGCCGCATCCGACAGATTGAGCGGCAAGGGGGCGGGCCCCACGTTTGGGGACGCTGACCCGGGCGCCCACCGGGACTGGGGATGCGCTCGCCGCCGAAGGTAGAAGGCCGGATCGGTCACCTTCAACACCCAGGCACAGGTCCCCGTCTAACGACGAATGCCCCTCACCGAGCCGGTGACGGGCCTGTGACGCTCGAACCGGCGGTCCAAGCCGGTCGTGGCTCGCGGATGGGCATGAGTGAGGCGGCTGCCGGACCGGGCAGCCGCCTCACTCTGTGCTCTCTCCTGCCCGCTCAGCCGCGGGTGATGTTCTGCGCCTGCGGGCCCTGGCCCTGGCCGATGTCGAAGGTGACGTGCTCACCTTCCTTGAGCTCTCGGTACCCGTTGCCGTTGATCTCGGAGTAGTGGGCGAAGACGTCCGGGCCCCCACCGTCCTGCTCGATGAAGCCGAAGCCCTTCTCGGCGTTGAACCCCGGCCGGCACCATCGCCGGCCGGGGCCGTCGCGCGTTCTGCTCACCATCGCGCGCATGGCGGGTTGAGGCTCTGGCGGCAGTTCCATGAGGCTCAGCGTCGGATCGGGTGTGTCGGCCCGCGTTCGGTAGAGTTCCAGGGCGCTGGCTGTCCGGTCGGTGCCTTCCTGGGGGGATGAGCGAGACGAGGGACATGCCGGAGCAAGCGAGCCCGCCTGCGATAGCACCGAGCGAGCCTCTAGACGCGGTCGAGGCGGCACGGTTGGCGGCGGTGCGCCGTTACGACATTCTCGACACTCCGCCGGACGGAGCATACGACCGAGTCGCAGCTCTGGCCGCGCGACTGTTCGAGGTGCCGGTGGCGACGGTGACGATCGTGGACGAGGACCGGATCTG
Organism: Streptomyces glaucescens; assembly: GCF_002154375.1. GTDB lineage: Bacteria > Actinomycetota > Actinomycetes > Streptomycetales > Streptomycetaceae > Streptomyces > Streptomyces glaucescens. Next base: position 7,872 of record NZ_MUND01000337.1, read on the forward strand.
GTTCAAGGCCACGCACGGGCTGGAAGGCGTCACCGAGATCGGCCGTGACCCGGGCCTGTGCGCCTCGGCGGTGCTGACCGATGACACCACCGTCATCCCCGACACCCTGCTTGACCCGGTGGCCTGCTCCAATCCGCTGGTCGCCGGCCCGATGGGGGTGCGGTTCTACGCCGCCGCTCCGATCATCACCGCCGACGGGCACCGGCTGGGCACGGTCAACGTCCTCGACACCCGCCCCCGCGAGATCAGCGAGGCGGATTCTGCCACGCTGGCGGACCTGGCCGCAGTGGTGCGCGACCAGCTGGAGCTGCGGCTGTCGGCGTTGCACGTGGTGCGCGCCGAGCAGGAGCGCCGCAAGGTCGAGCAGGAGAAGCGCCAGGCGGAGGAAGAGGCCCGGCAGCGTGCGGAGCGGGACAAGGCGGCCATCGCCGCGTTCGCCTCCACCCTGCAGCGCACCCTGGTGCCTCCCATGTTGCCCGCGGTACCCGGGCTGGAGCTGGCCTGCCATTACAAGACCGCTTCCCCGCAGGAAGTGGGCGGCGACTTCTACGACGTCTTCCCCGTGGGAGGGGGCCGGTGGGCGTTCTTCCTGGGCGATGTGTGCGGCAAGGGCGCCGAAGCCGCCTCGGTCACCTCACTGACCCGCTACACGCTGCGGGCCGCGGCCCTCGTCGACGCGGACCCCACGGCGGCACTGAAGGCCCTGAACACGGCGCTGCTGCTGGACGCGGCGGTCGGTACCCGCTTTTGCACGGCCATCTTCGGCCTGCTCGATCCGGACCGGGACGGCGGTTTCACGGTCACGCTGGCCACCGGCGGTCACCCGCCCGCCTACCACCTCAGCCCCGCCGAGGACGGCGATGTGCGGGTCGAGGCGGTCCGCGCCAAGGGCGGCATGCTGGTCGGCGCGTTCGCCGAGGCCACCTTCGCCTCACGCACCCTGCACCTGGCACCCGGCGAGGGACTGCTGCTCTACACCGACGGGCTGACCGAGGCCCGCACCGCCGATGGTGAGATGCTCGCCGACACGGGCCTGATGGCCTTCCTGGCTCAGCGACCCACGCCGGTCAGTGCCGGCACCCTGATCGACGACACCGTCGCGCTCCTGGACAACCTCCCCGACACCGAACGCGACGACGTAGCCCTGCTGGCCCTCTCCGTCCCCACCGCGGATGCCGCTCCCGCAGGCATCACCACCACCGCCCACAGCGCCGCCGCCCCGACCGCCGGCGCCTCCGTCGGGCAGGAGAACCGACGCCCATGACCGACGCATTCCGCATCGACGTCCCGCACACCGACGGCGCCCTGGCCGTGATCGCGCTGTCCGGCGAATTCGACATCAGCGCCGCCCCCGCCGTCCGGGCCCGCGCCCTGGAACTCATCGCGGACGGTCACCCCGACCTGGTCGCCGACCTGTCGGGCGTCACGTTCTGCGACTCCTCAGGACTGGGAGCCCTCGTCGGCATCTGGCGCTGTGCGAAGGACGCCGACGGCTCCCTGACCCTGTCGGCCATCCCCGACCGGCTGGGCCGTCTGCTCAGCGTCACCGGGATGGACGCCTTCCTGCCCGCCTACCCCACCGCCGACGCCGCACTTGCCGCTCGCCAAGGCAACGGCACCACCGCCTGACCCTCCAGGGGCGGCGTCCGGCGCAGCAGACCCCGCCGCCAGCGCCGGGCGGACATGGCGAAGCGCGCGCCGCGACTGATGTACGGGTCGCGGCGCGCGCTGTTCCGGCGCTGCGATGCGTCGCAATGCCGCCGGAGCCATAGCGGCGGGAGCGTGCGCCATACCCCGCCGAGCCCGTGCCGGGCCTCGGTAGCGGCGAAGTCGCGCTGCTGGACCGGCAGATGCTGAGAGCGCGCAACGTACGGGGTGGGGCGGCGGTAGTACACCGCGGCCACCTCCCCGAGTTCGACCTCGCGGCTGGCCCTGCGCAGCCGGCCGCCCGAGATGGGCGCCCCGGCACCGATGCGGACGCCGAAGGACAGTTGCGGCCCGATGTCGGCCGGGTCGACGCGGACGACCGGCACCTCACGCTCGTTGAGCGCACCGATCACCCGGTCCGCGGTGACGTCCTCCAGGGCGGTGACGACCAGGACGAGGCCAGCCATCACACGCCTCAGTCCGACTCGTAGTCGGTGGTGTTGTCGTCCTGCGTCTGCGGCTGCGGGCTCTGCCCGTCACCGCCCCCCGACACCGACGCCGTGCCCGCGGTCTTAAGCCGACGTCGTCTCTGGTGGGCGACTGACGGGGCCTGGGCGGCAAGGACGGTCTGAGGACCACGTGCTGGAGACCGTGTACTGGGACGCAGGCACCGCCCGGCTGCTGCCTCGACTGCTCAAAGGCCGTATCCGGGGACCGGTGTTCGTCACCCACCGCCGCCCCGGCCCGGGGAAGGTCGTCAGCCCGCGCGACCTGTGCCGGGGCACCGGCCTGGCCCGCCTCTCCTACGGCCAGGCCCGCGCGCTGCTGGACGAGCACATCGCCGTACGCGGGCCGGGCACCGGCTGGGACCTGCACGAGTACCGCCATTCCGCCCTGACCCACCTCGGTGAGCAGGGTGCCTCCCTGCTGATGCTGATGGCGAAGTCCCGGCACAAGAAGCCGGAGAACGTCCGCCGCTACTTCAAGCCGTCCCCTGAGGCGATCTCGCAGCTGACGAGCTTGCTCGCGCCTGGCGATGCGCGCCGCTGAGCCCTGCTGGTGTGACCCAGATGCACCAGAAACCCGCCACGGGATGATCTCGGAGCGTTGAGTATCCCTCGCATCCGTTCGGCCCGGTGTCGTTGGTGGTGACGTCGGGTTTCGTCTTGGGGCGGAGTGGTTGTGACCTTGATCGAGAGGACTGATGGGGTGTGTGGCATTGCTCATGAGTGACGACTCGTGAACAAAGTCAGGGAGTGAGTGGGCAGCTTGGTCAGGTGTTGCTGTCCGCTGGGGCGATGCGGGCGAGTGCGCCGATCTCCAGTGCGGTCCACAGGGCTCCGTCGGGGCCGGGGGTGATGCCGTGTGGTTCGGAGTGAGGGGTGGGCAGGTCGTGGACGGTGAGGGACCCGTCAGGGGTGAGGGTGCCGACGCGGTTGCCACCCCATTCGGTGAACCATGCGGTGCCGTCGCCGTCGACGGTGATGGCGTGCGGTCGGGCGGTGCGGTCGGGCAACGGGAACTCGGTGATCTGCCCGTCGGGGGTGATCCGTCCGATCTGCCCGGCGGCGATTTCCACGAACCACAGCGCTCCGTCGCGGCCTGCGGCGATCCCGACTGGCGCTGCCGCCTCCGTCGGCAGGGGATGGAGGGTGACCGCACCGTCCATGTCGATCCGCCCGATGGCATTGGCCTGGTTGAGGGTGAACCACATACCGCCGTCGTCACTGGCGGTGATCGCTGAGGGAAACGCGCCGGTTACGGGCAGCGGGAACTCGGTGATGTGGCCGGTGGCGGTGATACGGCCGATGCGGTCGGCGGCGGTCTCGGTGAACCACAGCGCACCGTCGGGTCCCGCCGCGATGCCGAACGGCCCGCAGCCGGGGGTGGGAATGCCGAATTCGTCGATGACACCGTCGGTGGTGATCCGCCCGATCCGGTCCGCCCGATGCTGGGAGAACCACAGGGCGCCGTCCGGGCCGGGGGTGATGACGGTCGGCCCGCTGTCGGGGTCGAGCCGGTGGCTCGTCGGCTCCTCGCCGGGGACGAGCCGCCCGATCCGGCCGCTGTGGACGAGGGTGAACCACAGCGCGCCGTCCGGTCCCGTGGTGAGGGCGTAGGGTCCGGCCGTCCTGTCGGCCACCGTGTGCTCTTCGATGGATACCTGGGGCGAATGACTCAAAGGGGCTTCCCCAATCCGTGCTCGGTGGCGATGCGTTCGATGTCGGCCGGGGTTCCGGCCATGATGGTGCGGGCGTGTTCGGTGACGAGGTCGGCGGGCCAGTCCCACCACGCGGCGCGCTGCAGCCGCTCGATGCCGGCGTCGTCGAACCGTTGCCGGATCGGCCTGGCCGGGTTGCCGCCGACGATCGTGTAGGGCGGCACGTCGGCGGTGACCATGGCGCCGGCCGCGATGATGGCGCCGTCGCCGATCCGTACGCCGGGCATGACGGTTGCCCGGTAGCCGAACCAGACGTCGTTGCCGACGACCGTGTCGCCGCGGCTGGGCATGGCGGTGACGATGTCCAGGGTCTGCTCGGCCCATCGGCCGCCGAACATGGTGAACGGGTATGTGGACACCCCCATCGACGGATGCTCGGCACCGGCCATCAGGAATGTGGTCCCCGAGGCGATCGCGCAGTACTTGCCAATGATGAGACGCTCCGGCCCATAGGCGTAGAGGACGTTGCGGTGCTCGAAGTCCGTGGCACCGTCCGGGTCGTCGTAGTAGGTGTATTCGCCCACGGCGATATTCGGTGAGGTGACCAGCGGGTTGAGGAACACCACGCGTTCGTGGGCGGGCAGCGGGTGAACGGTGGTCGGGTCAGGTGACAACGTTGGGGTCCTTTGCAGAGGTTGCGCGATATGTCGCACGCGGTCGGGGGCCAGGCGTTGCCGGGGCATGGCTCGGATGCGGCCTGACGCGGCGGGACTTCAGGCCTTCTCGGGCGCAGACGGAGTGACTCGCTCGACGAACTGGACGATCGCACCCATTGGGGTCGGTGACCCGGAAGAGGCGCTCGCACGGCAGTTGAACCCCGCCACGGAGTGCAGGCCAGGGTGTGCCCTGGCCTGCCACTGCCTCAGGATGCCGCCGGCTGCTCCAGTTGGCTGCCATAGGGCCGTGTGATGATCTCCATGCCGTGCCCGGCCGGATCCATGAAGTACAGGCCGCGCCCACCGTGGTGGTGGTTGATCTCTCCAGGCTGCTTCAGATGCGGATCGGCGTAGTACGTGATCCCGGCCTGCTGGATTCGTGCGAAGGCCGCGTCGAACTCCTCGTCGGAGACGAGGAACGCGTAGTGCTGCGTGACGATCGACTCCGCCGGGACGGCGGCGAAGTCCAGTGTGACCCTGTTGCCGGTGGCCACGGGAACGAACGGTCCCCACTCTGTCCCGACCTCAAGCCCCAGGATGCGCGCCAGGAACTCGGCCGACTCCCGGTTGTCCCGGGCGTGGATGATGGTGTGATTCAACTCGACTGACATGTGTGGAATGCCTCCGCAAGGCAATCTCACGGGCACCTCCATGCCTCACCCAGACGGTGACCGACACGCGATGCCGTGCCCGTGATCTTAGACAGCAACGCTCACGCTGTCGAGGCGTCATCCGAGGAAGTCCGCATCGCCTCAATGCTGGTGTCGATCGCCGCCCAGTGGGCCCGCGTCACCCATCAGGCCCTTGTACGGCAGGCCGAGTCGCAGTACCGGCGCGACCGCCCGCTGCCTTTGGGCCGCTCCATGCCGCACTGACCGCACCGCCGGACGCATGTCTCCAGGGTCCTCCCATCCGTCGGTGCGGGCCAGGGACCCTGGGTCATTCCTCGTCGGTGGCGCCCGGATCGCGAAGCGGACGCAGGCCGCCCGGCAGGTCGGGAAGCTGGAAGGAGTACCGGCCGAGCATGTTGATGTGGTGCCGCACGAACGGGGAGAGGCGGGCGACGTCCTCATCGAGGACGTCGAAGCCGTCCGCCCGCAGCTGGTTGACCGCAGCGTCCATGTACCACGTGTTGAACAGCACGAGTGCGTTGAGGACCAGGCCGAGGACGCCGATCTGGTCTTCCATGCCGTCCTGGTAGCGCTGGTAGAGCTGCCCGGACCGGCCATGGAAGATCTTCCGGGTAAGGGCATGGCGACCCTCCTGGAGGTTCGCCTGGCTCTTGATCTGCCGCCGGTAGCCGGGCTCGTCGGCCAGGCGCAGGATGTGCAGGGTCTTGGCGATCCGTCCGTAGTGGGCGATCGCATGCCGAGAGGGGTGGGGCGGCCGTCGCGGGACAGCATCCGGATCACGTCGTAGGCCGCGCACAGCGCCGGTGTGGATGGAGCCGGTGATCCGCAGGATGTCCTCCCAGTGCCGTTCGATCCTGGCGAGATCGATCCGGCCGCGGGCCGCGTCCTGGAAAGCGCCGTAGTCGGCCATGCGGTCGATGCGCCACATCTTCTGATCCGGCAGGTCAGCGAGCTGCGGCGCGTACGCGAACCCCGCCAAGGTGAGCAGCCCGAAGACAATGTCGCTGTAGCTCGCGGTGTCCGTGACGATCATCTCCGGGCGCTTGCCGCCGTTGCGGTCGTAGAGGACGTCCAGCACGTACAGCGAGTCGCGCGGGGTGCCGGCCACCACCTTCCCGCCCAGCCCCGCCGCCTGGTCGTTGATCATGTTCAGCCAGGATGCCCCGCCCCGGCGCCCGAAGTACTTCGGGTTCGGCCGCGCGTACACCGACGGCACGGGGACGCCGAACCGCATGCCGTCCACGGAGGCGACCAGGCCGCCGCCCCACGCCTGCGCGAGCGGGATGGCTGCCTGGTAGTCGATCAGCGTGGCGTTGGCGGCCCGGTACGTCGACAGCCGCAGATACGTCTGGTCGACATGGGACAGGCGCCCGTACCTCAGCACGTCCGCGGCCCCGATGACCGGGGTGTAGCCGACGTTGCAGCTGTGCGCGACCAAGAGCGCGGCGATCGTCACGTGCAGGTCCTTCAGCCGGGCCTCGCCGCCGGTGACCGAGGTGAACGCCTGGTCGGCGCCGGTCCAGGAGAACACTTCAAGCAGTGCCTCCGGCAGGCTGAGCCGAGGCAGCATCGCCTCCACTGCCTCGCGCAGCTGGCGCAGGGAGGCAGGTTCGGGATCCGGCTCCAGGGCGGCGAAGTGCAGGCGAGCCATGGCGCAGCACGATCAAAGTGTCGCCGAGCGGTGCCAGTGCCACGCTGAGCATGAACCAGGCTTCGGCACCGCGCCCGCGAATATGAGGAGTGCCAGGCCCACGATGCCGAAGGTGCCATCACGAAGTCCCTTAACGGTGAGGTACGCCCCCTCGCCGCCTCGTGCGGCCGGCACGCCGTAACCCGCGGCGGCAGCTCGGGGCTGCAGCAGGAACCGGGCGCCGATGAACAGCACGAAGAGGTCGAGGACGGCCGCCAAGGTGTAGGCGATGACGGTCACGTCAGGGCTCCATCATCGCCGCGGTGATCCTGTGCATGTGTCGGTCTTCGGCGGGGGACGAGCACCAGCACGCTCAGTCCGAACGTCAGCACACCCAGGGGCACGTGCAGGGACGGAACGTGGGCGATGCCAAGCAAGACCTGAGCCGAGGCGAGGGCGAGGAAGCCCGAAGCGTGCCAGACGGGCCGCAGCGAGCCGCCGCCCGGCTTCCACGCCAGCACCGCCGCGAGCACGTACAGCATGGTCGCGCCGTACATCACACGGGCTCCCACGCTGTGCAGCGTCTCTCCGTAAGCGGAGGTCAGCATTAGACCGGCGGACACGGCTTGCAGAAATATGGTCAGCGTCTGCAGAGCGCCCGCGGTCCTGAGGAATGAAGAGTGACGACATCCGTTCACCGTCGGTGACACCTGAGTGGCCATCTCACGATCTCCATTTCTGCCCCTGGGGCAGTAGACGTGTGCTGATCTTGGTCCTCGGCCGCATGGCGGATCGCCCTGTACGAGGCAGGCGGAAGGTGGCCGACGAGAGGACAGCCGGCGCGTAGTCGGCCCGCGGCGGCGAGGTGGGAGCGGCTCCCCCCTCGCGCCACCTCGCCCAGCCTGTCGTGGCCGCGCAGCGGCACCGGTCAGGTCGCTCGTGCCTGCTGGGTGGAATGAAGTACCGCGGTCAGGAAGCTACGCACCGTCTCCAGTTCGCCCGTGTCGAAGCCTTCCGCGACCGCCACCACCTCGGCGATCACCGGCCCGAAGAAGGACCAGCCGAGCTCCGTAGCCTTCTCCTCCACCTCCAGCAGCACGCGTCGCCGATCGACGGTGTCCTTGGTGCGCCGGACCAGTTCGAGCCGCTCCAGCCGGTCGACCAGGGCGGTGGTACCGGCCGAGTTGAGGCGCATCTGACGACCGAGCCATCCCGGCGTGGCAGGGATGTCCTGCCGCGCCGCGTCCAGCAGGTGGATCAACGCGCGTACGTCGGTGGGGTGCAGACCGTGACGTGCGGCGAACTCGGCGCCGAGCAGGTCGAACTCCACGGTCACCGCACGCAGCACGTGGACCAGCTCCATCACCGGACTCTGGTCGTTCATTCACCCTCCCTGGGACCCATGCGTAATATCTCGCTCACCGAGATTATCGCTCGACGAGAGGAAAGCCCAGTGTCCCGGACCGCTTTCGACCTCGCCTACGACGAACTCCGCGGCCACTGGCCGCACTCCACCGAGGAACGCGACATCGTCACCCCCTACGGGCGCACCCGGGTCCATGTGTACGGCCCGGCCGACGGCACCCCGCTGGTGCTGCTGCACGGCGGCTCCGCCACCGGTCTGGTCTGGTTCGCCAACGCACCGGCTCTGGGCCGGCGTCACCGCATCCATGCCGTGGATCTCCTGGGCGACGCCGGCCGCACCGACCGGAGCGGCGGCACACCTCTGAAGACCGCCGACGACCTGACCGCGTGGCTGGACTCCCTGCTGGATGGGCTGGGCCTCACCCGTACGCACATGTGCGGCCACTCGTACGGCGCCTGGCTGGCCGTCAGATACGCACTCCACGCACCCCAGCGCGTCAACCGCCTCGCCCTCCTCGACCCCACCCAGGTCTTCGCCGGCTTCCGGCCCGGCTACCTGCTGCGCGCACTGCCCCTCCTCCTCCGCCCCAGTCAGGCCCGCGCTGCCGCTTTCCTGGCATGGGAGACGGCGGGGACCCACCCGGACAAGTCCTGGCAGCGCCTGTACGCTCTGGCCGCCACCGTTCCCGGCCGCAAGCTGATCACAGGCTCCCGCCCCCGGGTGGCCGACCTCCGGATGCCCGTCCTGGTCCTGCTCGCGGAACACAGCCGCGCCCACCACGCCGGGAAGGTCGCCGACCGAGCCTGCCGGAAGCTCACGCAGGGCAAGGTGGTGGTACTGCCCGGAGCCACCCACCACTCGCTGCCCCTTACCGCGCCGCAGCAGCTGAACGAACACCTGACGGCGTTCCTGGGCTGAGGCGGATCCACTCGGACTGGTGTCATCCATCAGTCATCTGCTGGATGGTCTTGAGTGTCTGACCTGCTCCGTTCTCGGCCGCCAGATGTTTCGCCGCTCTTGCGGCGGCTCGGTTGTGTGCCCGCTGCTTCACTACGCGGTCAAGCGAGTCGGCAAGCCGTTCGGTGGTGAGGGACCGGAAGGGTAGCGGGTCGGTGGCGGCGCCGAGGGCGGCAAGGCTCTTTATCGATGCCGCTGCCCGGCCGGACTCCGCCCGCTGGGCCAAGGCACTCTGGCGCGGTGGGGCCCCATCCAGCTCCAGGGCCGCAACCGGCGGCTCTCCGGCTTCTACGCCATCTCCGCCGCCTTCCTTGCGGCCGCCGCCACCTCCAGCGTCATCCGGCACGAGCCGTGGATGTGGACCGCCCTGTACGCGACGCTGGCCGTGCTCACCGCACTCGGCGCCCTCGCCTGGAACACCACGCTCAGCCGCCAGCCGCTCAGGACGGCGACGGCAGCAGCGGCGACACCGCATGCTCGACGAGGCGTTCCTCGCCCCGGAGCAGACCGCGCCCTGCCGGCTCACGGGTGGGGAGTGGTACAGCGCCTACGACAACCTCTTCATCAGCAGCCCTGGCGGTCTGGACGTCGACCACCTGGTCCCGCTCGCGCAGGCCTATGACTCCGGCGCCTCGCAGTGGACGCCCGAGGCGCGCGAGGCCTACGCCAACGACCTCGGTGACGAGCGTTGTGCCCCGCGTGCCACCCCCGCTCGCGGGTGCGCGGCAGGACCAGCGCCTCGCTGGAGCTACTCATCTCTGGCGCAGCGTGCCGACGACCGGATCCTCATCGCCGAGGTATGCGCGCGCGGACCTGGAGCACTGCCTGAGGGTTGCCCCTGCGCCGCCGGGTGCCCGCAGGGCCGCCCGGCCGCTGGGATATGTTCACGTCCGGGCCCGGCGGGGCGCGGGCTCCGGGGTCCCGGGGCCCGCGCCCCGCGTCCCGTGGGTTCGTAATGCCCTACTTGTCATGCACTCACCATGGGGTGCCGTACGTACTGGAGGTCGGTGTGCATCCGCACCGCAGATCCTGGCTCTTCGGGCTGGTCGTTGCCCTCACCGCCGTTCTCGCCTCGTCCATCCCGGCCGCGGCGGTCACCGTCACGCCCGGGGCGGTCTTCAACGACCCCGCGGGCACGGCCGCCGACCAGAACAGGATCCGCGACCACCTCGTCTCGCTCATCGGCGACGCCCCGGCGGGCAGCTCGGTGCGCATGTCGATGTACACCTTCACCGACGGCCCCGTCCGGGACGCGCTGATCGCGGCCAAGAACCGGGGCGTCTCCGTGCAGGTGATCCTCGACCACTTCTCCTCCGAAACCGTGACCGTGGGCGGGGAGCTGGAGACCCTGCGCACCGCACTGGGCACCGACCGGACCCAGCCCTCGTGGCTGCTGGACTGCGGCAGGAACCGCGGCTGCATCGGCACCCGCCCGCTGACCAAGTCCGACGGCTCGCCGGACTACCCGATCAACCACAACAAGTTCGTCCTCTTCTCCCACACCGGAGGGGCGGACAACGTGGTGGTGCAGACCTCGTTCAACCTGACGACCCACCAGCGCGAACGCCTGCACAACAACGCGGTGACCCTCGTCGACAAGGGCCTCTACGACATCTACCGGGCCTACTTCGACGACCAGGTCGCCCACGCGGCCGGCGCCGGCCTGAGCCACTACTACAAGACGCCGATCAGCACCACGAACCCGGCGTACAAGGCGTACTTCTTCCCGCGCAAGGAGACGTCCGGCACCACCTACCAGACCGACGCCTCCACCGACACGGTCAAGCTGATCCTCGACAAGGTGAACTGCGCGGCGGGCTCCGAGGTGCGCATCGCGGCCAACCTCTTCTACCGGACGCACATCGCCGACAAGATGGTCTCCATGGTGGACGCGGGCTGTTCGGTGATCCTCGCCCACGACAGTGACCCCAACGGCGGCGGCGACGGTGTGAACTCCATGGGCAGGACCGTCGAGGGCATCCTCTCCGGGCAGCTCACCCAGCGCGTGGAGTGCTGGGAGACCCCACCCGCCGGGCGCACCGGCAACATCGGTCTGCACTCCAAGTACCTGCTGGTCAACGGCACGTACGAGGGTGTCGCCGGCAAGAAGATCGTCTGGACCGGCAGCCACAACTACTCGTACCAGGCGCTGCGGTCGAACGACGAGACGCTGCTGAAGATCGACAACGCCGCCGTCTTCGACCAGTACAAGGCCAACCACGTGCAGCTCATGAGCTACTGCGCGGGCAGCTGACCCGCACCGTCGCCGGCCCGTACGGACGGCGGCGGCAACGGCCGGAGGGCCGGGCTCCCATGGGGAACCCGGCCTCCGGCGCGTGCGGGCGCGGACTACTCGGCCTGGAGCTGGATCTCCGTACGCAGTACCAAGGCGCTGGCCGAATCCGTCCGAGCCGCGGGCGAACAGTCCTGGTCGGGTCCGTGTCAGGACGGAGGGCTGGGCGATCTCAGAGGACCACGCACGTGAGGGGGAACGCACCCCTGCGCCGCTCACCCTTGTCGGGTAACCCGTAGCGCGCGGGGCCGAGGGCACCGTACGGGTACTGATGGAGCACGGAGAGCCACCGCCGGTGCCCAGTGCGGCCCGCCGTGGCCGCGTCACTAGCTGTCTTGATCACGAGCGTTGTTGACGGTCACGGGGCTTGATCATGGCGAAGACCTCCGGTGTGGTGGAGCTGTCTAGGACTGCACCGCACGGAGGTCTTCGTGTCCCACCGTAATGCCCGGCTGACCGTTCGCGGCAGGCGGCTGCTGGTCGAGCGTGTCCGTTCGGGCCGCCCCGTCGCGCATGTCGCTGCCGAGATGGGCATCTCCCGAGCCACGGCCCACAAGTGGCTGCGCCGCTGGCGAGCAGAGGGCGAGGCCGGCCTGCACGGCCGTTTGAGCCGGCCCCACAGGACGCCGCACCGCAGGGCAGCAGCGGTGGAGGACTGCATCTGCCGGCTGCGGCAGGAGCGCAAGCTGGGCCCGGCCCGCATCGGGCCGATCCTGGGCCTGCCCACCTCGACCGTGCACCGGGTCCTGGTCCGGCACGGCCTGAACCGCCTGGCCTTCCTGGACCGGCCCACCGGACAGGTCATCCGCCGCTACGAACGCAGCCGGCCCGGCGAACTGATCCACGTGGACGTCAAGAAATTGGGCCGCATCCCAGAGGGCAGGGGCTGGGGTGTCCACGGCCGTGCCGCCTGCCCCGACCGTCGCCGCACCACCGGCTATGACTACATCCACTCCGCCGTCGACGACCACAGCCGCCTGGCCTACAGTGAAGTCCACCCGGATGAGAAGGCCGCCACCTGCGCGGCCTTCCTGACGCGGGCCGCAGCCTTCTTCGCCACCTGCGGCATCGACCGCATCGAACGGTCCTGACGGACAACGCCTGGCCCTACCGCAAGAGCTTCGCCTGGCGGCAGGCACTGGCCGACCTCGGCGCGGCCGGCAAGCTCACCCGCATTTACCGGCCGCAGACCAACGGCAAGGTCGAGCGCTTCAATCGCACACTACTCGACGAATGGGCCTACCTGCGGCCCTACACCAGCAATGACGAACGCACCGCCGCCCTGGCAGACCTCCTGCACACCTACAACCACCACCGCTGCCACACCGCACTCGGCGGCCACCCACCGATCAGCCGCGTCAACAACGCTCCAGGTCAATACAGCGTCGTGGAGTTCGATACGTTGTTCCCAGCGGACCGCGAGGCGTTTGAACGGGTGGAGCAGGGCGAAGGTCTGCTCGGCGACTAGTAGTACTTCGTTAGGTTCTGGCCTGTCTGTGGCGGTCTCGTCGGGTGGGTAGCGGTCGTCCGCAGGTGGTGCAGGTGCCGGTCCAGCACCTCAGCAGGTCCTGGAGGAGATCGAGGACCTGGTAGAGGGTCAGGCCGGTATGCGGACTTTTGGGTCGAGCCGCCGCAGGGTGAGGAATGCCTGGGCGGCGGTGACGAGGGTGACGTGGTGGTGCCAGCCGCGCCAGGTGCGGCCCTCGAAGTGGTCAAGGCCCAGGCCGTGCTTGAGCTCGCGGTAGTCGTGCTCGATCCGCCAGCGCATCTTCGCCCACCGCACCAGGTCAGCGACCGGTGTGGTGGCGGGCAGGTTCGATATCCAGTAGCCGGTCGGAGCGTCCTGGCCGTCCGGCCATTCGACCAGCAGAGTCTGGGTGGGCAAGACTCCGTCCCACCGGTTGCGGCCGCCGCCCGCCTCCTGGGCGGCGGACACAGGCTGCTTGCCCGCCGGCCGGACCGTCAGCACCGCGAACCGTGAGGTCATCGCACCCTTGCTGCCGCTGCGCCAGGTCACCTCGGTGAACCGGCCGGCACCGGCCTCGGCTGCGAGGACCGAGATGGCTCGCGGTGGGGTGCGGTAGCGGGGCAGCGTCGGCGGACCGAGCCCGCCATAAGCAGGCTGGTGCGGCCGGGCATTCTCCGGATGGGCCACCTCCTTCCCGGTCAACGCCAGGACATAGGAGAGCCCTCGCTCCTCGAGACCGAGCCGGAACGGGGTACTGACGCCGTAACCGGCATCAGCGATCACGACCGGCGCTTTCACCTGCCACTCGCAGAGCGTGTCGAGCAGGCCGAGCGCCAGCCGCCACTTCTCCTGGTGGACGACGTCGTCGGGGACTCCTGCCCTGCGGCAGCGGTCCGGCTCGTGCGTCCACTCGCGCGGCAGATACAACTGCCAGTCCAGCGGGCAGGACGCGATGTCGGTGGCGGCATGCACGCTGACCGCGACCTGGCAGTTCGCCCGTTTGCCGACCGCGCCGCAGTACTGGCGGGCCACCCCGACCGACGCGGAGCCGCA
>NZ_MUND01000338.1 GCF_002154375.1 Streptomyces glaucescens
TTCCAGTCCCACATGTGGGACGGCTCGGCGGAGACCCTGGCCGACAACCTGGCCATCGGCCAGGAGCTGCTGGCCCGCGCCCACGCCGCCAAGATCATCCTCGAGGTGGAGATCACCCCCACCGGCGGTGAGGAGGACGGCGTCACCCACGAGATCAACGACGAGCTGTACACCACCGTCGACGACGCGATCCGCACCGCCGAGGCGCTGGGCCTGGGCGAGAAGGGCCGCTACCTGCTGGCCGCGTCCTTCGGCAACGTGCACGGCGTGTACAAGCCGGGCAACGTGGTGCTCCGTCCCGAGCTGCTGAAGGAGCTGAACGAGGGCGTCGCCGCCAAGTACGGCAAGCCGGCCGGCTCCCAGCCGTTCGACTTCGTCTTCCACGGCGGCTCCGGCTCCACCGAGCAGGAGATCCTGACCGCGCTGGAGAACGGCGTGGTCAAGATGAACATCGACACCGACACCCAGTACGCCTTCACGCGTCCGGTCGTCGACCACATGTTCAGGAACTACGACGGCGTCCTGAAGGTCGACGGCGAGGTCGGCTCCAAGAAGACCTACGACCCGCGCACCTGGGGCAAGCTGGCCGAGGCCGGCATGGCCACGCGCGTCGTCGAGGCCTGCCAGAACCTGCGGTCGGCCGGTACGAAGCTGAAGTAACCCGGATATTCGTCCGTACGCGTCGAGCCCGGTGCCACGGCACCGGGCTCGCTGTATACCTGGGAGAGTGCCCGACGTCCGGCTGGCCTCCCCGCAGGGCCGGTGGCTGCTGTTCACCACCGTCCTCGGCTCCAGCATGGCCCTGCTGGACTCCACCGTCGTCAACGTCGCCCTGCCGCGCATCGGCCGCGACCTGGACGCGGATCTCGCCGTGCTCCAGTGGACGGTCAACGCGTACATGGTCACGCTGGCCGGGCTGATCCTGCTCGGCGGTGCCCTCGGCGACTGCTTCGGACGGCGGCGGATCTTCGTGCTCGGCGTGGTGTGGTTCGCCGTGGCCTCACTGCTGTGCGGGCTCGCCCCGAACGCCGGGGTGCTCGTCGCCGCCCGCGCCCTGCAAGGCGTCGGCGGCGCGCTGCTCACCCCCGGCTCGCTCGCCCTGATCCAGGCCTCCTTCCACCCGGACGACCGGGGCCGGGCGGTCGGCCTGTGGTCCGGTTTCGGCGGCGTCGGCGCGGCCGTCGGGCCGTTCCTGGGCGGCTGGCTGGTGGACGGCCCCGGCTGGCGCTGGGTCTTCCTGATCAACGTGCCGCTGGCCCTGCTGTGCGTGCCGGTCGCGCTGCGGCACGTCCCGGAGTCCTCCGAGGGGGGCACGCACGGCCGGTTCGACGTGCTGGGCGCCGCGCTCGGCGCGCTCGCGCTGGCCCTGCTGACGTATGCCCTGATCGAGGCTCACGCGGGGACCTGGACGGTCGTGCTCACGGGGGGAGCGGGCCTGCTCGCCGCCGTGGCGTTCGTGGCCGTGGAGCGGCGGCGGCCGGACCCGATGATGCCGCCGGACATCTTCGCCTCCCGCCAGTTCACCGTGGTCAACCTGGTCACCGTGTGCGTGTACGCGGCCTTCGGCGGCTTCTTCTTCCTCGTGGTCCTCCAGCTCCAGGTCGTCTCCGGCTACTCGGCGCTCGGTGCGGGCACGGCCCTGCTGCCCACGACGGTCCTGATGCTGCTGTTCTCGGCCCGCTCCGGGGAACTGGGGGAGAAGACCGGCCCGCGTCTGCCGCTGACCGTGGGCCCGCTGCTGTGCGCGGCGGGCATGCTGCTGATGCTGAGGGTCGGGCCGGACGCCTCGTACGCCGCCGACGTGCTGCCCGCGCTGCTGGTGCTGGGCCTCGGCATGGTCACCCTGGTGGCCCCGCTGACCGCGACCGTGCTCGGCTCCGTCGACACCGCGCGGGCGGGCCTGGCCAGCGGTATCAACAACGCCGCGGCGCGGGCCGCGGGCCTGGTCGCGGTGGCCGCGCTGCCGCTGCTCGCCGGTATGGGGCCGGAGGCCTACCGCTCGGCGGACGCCTTCGACGCCGCGTTCGGCCGGTCGATGCTGTGGTGCGCGGGGGTGCTGGTGGCGGGGGCGGTACTGGCCTGGGCGACCGTACGGCGGCCCGCGCCGGACTGCGGGCACCCGGAGTGCCGTACCCACTGCGATGTGGCGGCCCCGCCACTGGAGGGCCACCGGCCGGCGCCGCCGCCCGGTGACAGACTGAACCCATGACGATTCACGAGAACCTGCTCGGGGGCCCGCCCCCGACCCACCTCCCCGACGACCCGGAGCCGCGTGAGCTGCTGGCGGGCGGCACCCCGGCCGCCGAGGTCGCCGCGAAGTACCCGACCTCGTCGCTGGCCTGGGCCCGCCTGGCCGACGAGGCGTTCGAGCGGGGCAGCACGGTGGAGTCGTACGCCTACGCCCGTACCGGCTACCACCGCGGCCTGGACGCGCTGCGCCGCAACGGCTGGAAGGGCCACGGCCCGGTGCCCTGGGAGCACGAGCCGAACCGCGGCTTCCTGCGCGCCCTGCACGCCCTCGCCCGCGCCGCGCAGGTCATCGGCGAGCAGGAGGAGTACGAGCGCTGCTCGCAGTTCCTGAAGGACTCCTCGCCCACGGCGGCGCAGACGCTGGGCTAGGTTTTCCGGTTCGTACCGTTCGTACGGTCGTACGGTGAGGCCCGTCTGTGATCAGGCGGGCCTTGCGATGTCGCGGGGACTTGCGCAGGATGCGGGTGGGGACCGGGGCCCCCGTGCCGGTAACGGCAGGGGCGGACCGCTACCCGGAGCAATAAACAGGAGACAGCGATGTCCCACGAGGCTCAGGAAACCCACGAGCCCGAGACCCCGCATCTCGACTTCCAGGGGACCACCCCGTACGAGGACTACGTCAGGGCGGACGTTCTCACCCACCTCCAGCACACCCTCTCCGACGATCCCGGAGAGATGGTCTTCCTGGTCACCACCCAGGTCATGGAGCTGTGGTTCACGGTTGTCGTGCACGAGTGGGAGACGGCCGCGAAGGCCCTCCGCCAGGACGACGTGCCGGTGGCGATCGCCGCGCTCAAACGTTCCGTACGGGAGCTGGAGGCGCTGAACGCCTCCTGGAAGCCGCTGGGCCAGCTCACGCCCGCGCAGTTCAACTCGTACCGCAGCGCCCTGGGCGAGGGCTCCGGCTTCCAGTCCGCGATGTACCGCCGGATGGAGTTCCTGCTCGGCGAGAAGTCCGCCTCCATGCTCGTCCCGCACCGCGGTTCCCCCCGCGTCCACGCGGAGCTGGAGAAGGCGCTGTACGAGCCGAGCCTGTACGACGAGGTGCTGCGCCTGCTGGCCCGCCGCGGCCACGCGATCCCCGGGTCCGTCCTCCAGCGGGACGTCTCCCGGCGCTACGAGCCGTCGGACGAGGTCGAGGCGGTGTGGACCGCGATCTACTCCGGCGACGAGAGCGACGAGCTCGCCCGGCTCGGCGAGGCGCTGAGCGATGTCGCCGAACTGGTGTGGCGCTGGCGCAACGACCACCTGGTGGCCACCCGCAGGGCCATGGGCGCCAAGTCCGGCACGGGCGGCTCCGCCGGGGTGGCGTGGCTGGAGAAGCGGGCCCGGAAGAACGTCTTCCCCGAGCTGTGGACGGCGAGGTCGTATGTCTGAGACCACCGAGCTGCCCGGAATGCCCGAGCTGGTGAGGCGGGCGGAGGAGCTGGACGCGGCGGACCCGCTCGCGGGCAAGCGCGCCGAGTTCGTGCTCGACGACGTGATCTACCTCGACGGCAACTCGCTCGGCGCGCTGCCCGCCGCCGTCCCCGGCCGGATGGCCGACGTGATCGCCCGGCAGTGGGGCGAACTGCGCATCCGCTCCTGGGACGAGAGCGGCTGGTGGACGGCGCCCGAGCGGATCGGGGACCGCATCGCGCCGCTGATCGGGGCCGCGGCCGGACAGGTGGTGGTCGGTGACTCCACCAGCGTGAACGTCTTCAAGGCGCTGGTGGCGGCGGTCCGGATGGCCGGGGACGGCCGGGACGAGATCGTCGTGGACGCCACGACCTTCCCCACCGACGGCTACATCGCCCGGTCCGCGGCCCGCATGACCGGCTGCACGCTGCGGCCGGTGACCCCGGCCGAGGTGCCGGACGTGCTGGGACCGCGCACGGCGGTCGTCCTGCTCAACCACGCGGACTACCGCACGGGCCGCCTGCACGACCTGCCGTCGCTCACCTCCGCCGTCCACGCGGCGGGCGCGCTGGCCGTCTGGGACCTGTGCCACACCGCGGGCGCCCTGCCGGTCGGGGTCGACGAGCACGGGGTGGACCTGGCGGTCGGCTGCACCTACAAGTACCTGAACGGCGGCCCCGGCTCACCGGCGTACCTGTACGTGCGGCGGGAACTGCAGGACCGCTTCGACTCCCCGCTGCCCGGCTGGAACTCCCACGTGGAGCCCTTCGGCATGCGCGGTGACTACGAACCGGCGCGGGGCGCGCCGCGGGGCCGGGTCGGGACGCCGGACATCCTCTCGATGCTCGCCCTGGAAGCGGCGCTCGAGGTCTGGGACGGGGTCCCGGTCGAGGCGGTGCGGGCCAAGTCGCTGGCGCTGACGGACTTCTTCCTGGAGTGCGTGGCGCAGTACGTGAGCCCCGGGCGGGTCGAGTCCCTGACCCCGGCCGCGCACGAGGAGCGCGGCAGCCAGGTGGCCCTGTGCTGCGACGACGCCGGTGACGTGATGAAACGCCTGATCGACCGAGGCGTCGTCGGCGACTTCCGCCCCCCGAACCTCCTGCGCTTCGGCTTCACACCGCTGTACGTGGGCTTCGCGGACGTGGAGCGGGCGGCACGGGTACTGGGGGAGGTGGTGGGCTAGCCCCCCTCGGGTAGCCCCCTCGGCGGGTGCGCCCGCTTCCGTGGGGTGTCTCCTCGGGCGGGTGCGCCCGCTTCCGTGGGGTGACTCCTCGGGCGGGTGCGCCCGGCTCGCCGGGCGTGGCCCGAGGAGTGCTCACTCCGTGACGTACACCCCCGCCACCGCCGCGGCATGGGCGGCCCGTGCGGCGCGTTCCGCGGCGGCGGCGTCGGGGACCACCCCGGAGGTCAGCAGCCCGTAGTACAGCGGCGCGGACACCGCGCGTACGACCGCCCGCGCGTCCGTGCCCGCCGGCAGCTCACCGCGCGCCACTGCCTGCTCCACGCACGGCGCCCACTCGTCCACCCGCACCTCGTAGAACCGCCGCAGCGCCGCGGCCGTCCGCTCGTCGCACGCCGCCGCCGCGATCACGGCACGGAACAGCGCGCCCTGGCGCGGGTCGGCCAGCGTCCGCTGGACCAGCGACGCGTTGGCCCGCAGGTCCCCGAGCACCGACCCGGTCTCCTCCCGGGGCGAGGACTGCTCGGCCATGTCCACGAGCAGGTCGGCGACGAGCCCGGTCACCGAGCCCCACCGCCGGTACACGGTCGTCTTGCCGACCTCCGCCCGCCGTGCGATGTCCGCCAGATCGAGCTGGTCGAAGCCCTGCTCCGCCAGCACGTCCCCCGCCGCGCGCAGGACCGCGGCGCGCACGCGCGCGGTGCGTCCTCCGGGACGTACGGTGCCGGGTTCGGCGGACATGTCGGCCTCCTTTGTGCACGCGGGGTCCCGTGCGAGTCCCCCTGTGGGGCACCCTCCGGGTCACCCCGTCAGGGTAACGAAACGGCAGGACCGTTTAACCCTCACCGAGCGTGACATACCCATGTCCCCGCACGTCACCGGCCTGGTACCGTCCCCGCCAACGGCCTGACGCACCACCCGGTCCGCCACACACGTTTCATCGCTGAGAGGTTGGAGCATGACGGACGACGTCGCAGCGGCACAGGCCGCCGCCGAGGAGAAGTCCGCCTTCTCGCACCCGCCCGTCGACCCCGACGCCACCGCCGCGTACGGAGACCACCCCGACCAGGTGATCGACTTCTACGCCCCGCACGGCACCGGGCCCACCGGCTCCGCCCCCCTCGCCCCGCTGGTCGTCGTCCTGCACGGAGGCGCCTGGCGCGCCCCGTACGACCGGCGCCACATCAGCCCGTTCGCCGGCTTCCTGGCCCGTAGGGGATTCGCGGTGGCGAGCGTGGAGTACCGGCGGGGAGCCGTGGAGGCCGCCGCCGGGGAGCAGCCCGTCGCGGGCCGCTGGCCGGACACCTTCGACGACGTCGCCGCCGCGCTCGACGCCCTTCCCGCGCTCGTCCGCGAGGTCCTTCCGCGGGCCGACGTCCGCCGGACGGTGGTGACCGGGCACTCGGCCGGCGGGCACCTCGCGCTGTGGGCCGCCGCCCGGCACGTCCTGCCCGCCGACGCGCCCTGGCGCACCGACGGCCCCGCACCGCTGCGCGGGGTGGTCGCCCTGGCCCCGATCGCCGACTTCGCCGTCGCGGACGAGCTGGACGTGTGCGAAGGGGCGGCACGCCAACTCCTCGGCGGAGCAAGCCCGTTCGCCGAGCGACGGCCGTACGCCGACCCCGCGCTGCTGCTGCCGACGGGCATCGCGACGACCCTGGTGCAGGGCCGCGCCGACCTGGACGTGCCGCCGGCGGTCGCCGAGTCGTACGCGGACGCGGCGGCGAAGGCGGGCGAGGTGGTAGGGCTGACCCTGCTGAAGGATGTCGGCCACTTCCCGCTGATCGACCCGGCGGCGGACGCGTGCGCGGTGGTGGCGGAGGAGATCGCGCAGCTGGCGTGGTGAGGCCGTGGTCACGGGCGGGGCGGTCATCGTGGGCAGTCCCCGCAGGTGACGGCCCTCGTGGGCGGTCCCCGCGAGGGCCGGCCCGCGCGGTCCCGTCATACCCGTAGTACCTGAGAGCTACGGCCGTGAACACCTCTGCGGCGTGACGCGAGCGACGGCTCCCGCTCCGTAGCTTCCCGATCAACAAGCCCGATGGACGGGCGGACCGGGAGGGAAGCGAACCATGGAGCCGACCGCAGTGCCAGCCACCGACGCCACCGGCGGCCCGCCGAGGAGCCGTCGTACGCCCCGCCGGCTGCGCTCCCTCCTCGCTCTCCTCATCTCCGCGTGCGTGGTCCTGCCGCTCTCCGCCGCCGCCCGCCCCCGGATCCCCGCCCCGGCAC
>NZ_MUND01000339.1 GCF_002154375.1 Streptomyces glaucescens
GCCGGAGTACTCCGGCACCCTGAGCATCCTCACCAAGTTCGCGGGCGAGCCCCTTGAGCCCTACTTCGAGGACCTCGCCGCCGCCTACGAGCGCAAGCACCCGAAGGTGAACGTCGAGCTGATCCAGGAGACCGACCAGAGCATCAAGGACAAGACCAAGACGCTCACCGCGTCGGACGCCCTGCCCGACATCTACTTCACCTGGACGGGCAACTGGGCGGAGAACTTCATCCGCGGAGGCCGCGCGGCGGACCTCACCGGCGTGATCGGCCCCGGCACCGCATGGGGCAGGACCTTCGGCGAGTCGGCGCTGTCGGCGTTCGCCCACGACGGCCGCTACTACGGCGTCCCGCTGTACAACAACGGCAAGTTCATGGGGTACAACAAGTCGGCCTTCGACGAGGCCGGCGTCGACGTGCCGAAGACCTTCGAAGAGCTGATCGCCTCCTGCCCGGAACTGCGCGAGGCCGGCTACGAGCCCATCGCCTTCGGCAACAAGGACGGCTGGCCCGCCCTGCACTACCTCCAGCAGCTCTTCGCCCACAACGTGCCGGCCGACGTCCGCGAGGCCGACTACGACCCGAAGACCGCCACCTGGGACGACCCGGGCTACCTGGTCGCCCTCGAGCAGTTCAAGACCCTGGTGTCCGGCTGCACCGACACCGGACGCGGCACCAACGGCGTCCTCTACACCTCGGCGCAGGAGGCGTTCGGGCAGGGCAAGGCCGCCATGTACTACCAGGAGATCCTGGAGTTCGACAGCACCACCTCCGGCGGCACGCTCACACCCGGGGACCTGGGCATCTTCCCGCTGCCCGCAGCCGCCGAGGCCAAGGGGGACCCGAAGGTCGTCGAGGGCGCACCCGAGGGGTACTTCGTCAACGCCCGGTCGCCGCGCGCGGCTCTCGCCGTCGACTTCATGAAGTTCGTGACGAGCGCCGCCCACGCGAAGACCCTGTCCGCGCCGCCCTACGGCCAGCCGAGCACCGTGGTCGGCGCGGTGACGCCGCAGACGTCCAGCAAGGCCGTCCAGGAGGGGATCGACCTGGTCAACAAGGCCCCGCGGCTCGCCGGCTGGCTCGACATGGTCACCGCGCCGGAGGTCGCCGACGCGTGGCTGGCCGGCGGCGAGGCCCTCATCAGCGGCAGCAAGTCGCCCGAGCAGGTCATGGACGGCGTCCGCCGGGCCTCCGACTCCGCCAAGTGACCGGCACGGGCTGAAGGGAAATCAATCCGGTGCGCACTCTGTACCGAAGAGCAGCCGGGCTCGTGTGGACCGTGCCGGCCCTCGTCCTGCTCGCGGTCTTCGTCTACCTGCCGCTCGTCCAGAACTTCGGCTACTCCACGCTGACCTGGGACATCTACAGCGGCAGTCAGCAGTTCGTCGGCCTGGACAACTACCGCGGCCTGTTCGCCGACCCGGTCTTCTGGAGCTCCTTCACCAACAACCTCTGGTACGCCCTGCTGTCGGTCGTCTTCCAGGTCTTCGGTGCCCTCCTGCTCGCCGCACTCGTCGAGAGCATCCGCAGCACGCGGTGGCAGCGCGCCCTCTGGACGATCTACTTCATCCCCTCCGCGATCTCACTGACCGTCGCGGGACTTCTCTTCTACTTCGTCTACGAGCCCAACCTCGGCCTGCTCAACCACGCCTTGGAGGCGGTCGCGCCCGGCACGTTCGACCACGCCTGGCTGGGCCAGGAGAGCACCGCCATGACGGCGGTCATCGCGATGAGCCAGTGGCAGGGCTTCGGCTACTCGACGCTGCTGTTCGCCGTCGCCATCCAGCGGATCCCCGCGGAGCTCCACGAAGCGGCCGCCCTGGACGGTGCCGGGCCCGTCCGCCGCTTCTTCCAGGTGACGCTCCCGCTCGTGCGGGAGATGACCGGACTCATGGTCCTGGTCACCGTGTCGGGCGCCTTCCAGGTGTTCAACGAGGTCATGGTGATGACCAGCGGCGGGCCCGACAACTCGACCCACGTGCTCGGCACGTGGCTGTACCGCAATGGATTCGTACGCAACGACTTCGGCCACGCCGCGGCCATCGGCACCGTGATCTTCGTGATCACCCTCACGATCGCGATGGCGCAGCTGTGGTTCACCCGGAGAAGAAGGGTGGAATGGTGAGCCGTCTCGGCTTCCTCGGCGTCATCGCGCGCCTGTTCATGTGGGCGTTCCTGCTGAGCCTCGCGGTCGTGGTGCTCTACCCGCTGCTGTGGATGGTCCTGAACGGGTTCAAGACCAACGCCGAACTCTTCGGCAACCCCTTCGCGCTCCCCACCGATCTGAGCTTCGGCAACTACCGCGACGCGTGGAACCGCGGCGTCAGCGACTATCTCGCGACCAGCGTCCTGGTCACGGTGACGTCCACGGTGGCGACCGTCTTCATCAGCGCCTGGGCGGCGTACGGACTGACGCGGGTGGACATTCCGTTCAACAAGGTCCTCACCGCCGTCATCCTGGGCGGCCTCATGCTCACCCCGACCGTCGCCCTGGTCCCGCTGGTGCGCATGTTCCAGTCGATCGGCCTGTACAACAGCTTCTGGGCGCTGCTGATCCTGTACACGGCCTTCCGCATCCCCTTCACCACCTTCCTCATCCGCGCCTACATGATCGACCTGCCGCGCGAGGTGGACGAGGCGGCGCAGATCGACGGGGCCGGCCGCTGGACCGCGTTCTGGCGGATCATCCTGCCGATGTGCAAGCCCATCATCACGTCCACCGTCCTGCTGCACGTGCTCTTCGCCTGGAACGAGTACCTGTTCGCCATGGTGTTCACCAACGGCAGTGACGTGCAGACCCTGCCGGTCGGCCTGACGAGCCTGATGAGCAAGCACGGCACGGACTTCCCCGTCGTGTTCGCCGGCATGGTGATCGCCGCGGTGCCCGTCGTGCTCCTGTTCCTCTTCGGCCAGCGCTACATCGTCAAGGGCCTGGCCGACGGCATCGGCAAGTGAACGACTCCCCGGTACGAATGGAGAACCCCATGCCGATCGCCCGTCCCCCGCGGCTGACCGGATCCAATTTCGCCTACCAGCACCTGCCGTTCGACACCTTCCTGGACGACGCGGTCGCCCTGGGCCGCGAGCAGCTGGAACTCTGGGGCATCGCCCCGCACCTGTACATCCCGCGGGTCGGCGACGCGGAGGCACGCGACCTGCGCCGCCGCATTGAGGAACGTGGCCTCTCGGCGTACTGCCTCACGCCCGAGCAGGTGATGTACCCGGTCAACGTGGCCTCTCCGGTCGGCTGGCTGCGCGCGCAGAGCATCGCCCTGTTCCGCCGGGCGGCCGAGCTCTGCGTCGAACTCGGCGCCGGGACACTGTTGCTCACGCCCGGCCGGGGCGGTGAGGACGAGCCCGTGGACGCCGCCTGGCGCCGGTCGGTCGACGCGATCGGTGACATCGCCGCCTACGCGGACACACTGGGCGTGACGTGTGTCCTCGAACCGCTCCAGCGAGTCGAGTCGAACCTGGTCAACGACTCGCCCACGCTCGCGGCGATGCTCGACGAGATCGGCGCCGGCCGTCTGGGGGCGGTGCTCGACACGGTGACGATGGCCGTGGCCGGTGAAACCGTCGACGACGCCTTCGCCGCGCTCGGTGACCGTATCCGCCATGTGCACCTGATCGACGGCCGCCCCATGGGGCATCTGGCGTGGGGCGACGGCGAACTTCCGCTGTCCGACTACCTGGGGGCCCTCGAACGGCACGGCTACGACGGCTGGATGACGTTCGAGCTGTTCGGTGACGGCACGTACGCGCTCGATCCGCGGGCGGCGGTGGAGCGGTGCGACGCGGCGGTACGCCGGTGCGTCGGTACGGACCCGGGAGAATGACGGCGAGCGCCGGCGGGCGGCCTCGGCATCGGTGTCGGCATCCCAGCGGCGCAGACGTGACGGAACCCCGCCTCCGGCCAGTCGCGTCGGGGCGGGGTTCTCGAGCGGAGCGCCGGGCAGGCCTTGCACCTGCATTTCCCCGCAGGAAGCGGGGTGTCTTTCCTTAGACGACCAACGCGGGAGGACAGCCACCGCGGTGGACCGCCCTCACAAGATCCACGATAGGGCAGTTCCGTCGACGGCGCACCTCATGGGGCCGGCCGTCGATGACGGTCAGGAGATCGCGGCTTCGTCCACCGTCTCCCGCATCACGAGAACGGTGTCGGCTCCGGTGATGTCGCACAGCCGCCGAAGCTGTCGGGACGGCGCGGCCACGCGCAGGGCGCCTGATCGGTGGGTGAGGATCAGCAGGTTCAGCAGCGTGGAGTCCGCGAAGGTGATGCCGGAGGCGTCGAGAACCACCTTCGGATGTTCCCTGACCGCGTTCTTCAGCGCGTCCGCGAGAGGCGTGATCGAGTGGATGTCGTAGGAGCCGTACGCGGCGACGACCCAGGCACCGCGCCATTCGTACTGAGTCACCGCGGCCCCTTCCGGGGAGAGCCCGATGGCCTGCTCCGGCACCGGCATCCCACTCACGTCGCTCGTCACCCTTGGCATGACGGCCTCATCCCAGGACACGTCGGGCTCCTTCTGTGGCTCTCCTGCGGAAGCAGGTCAGATGTTACATGAAAAGTATGTCATGCATCCTGGTTCAGGCAATGGCGTCTCCTAGAATGCGGTGCATGGTTGGAGTGCCCGAATCTCACACCGGATGGACGTTCATCACCAGCCACGCGCGTGTACTGGCAACCATCGCCGACAACCCGAACGTCCGGATCCGCGACATCGCCGCTCGCTGCCGGCTCACGGAGCGCGCCGTCGCGCGGATCATCTCCGATCTCGAACAGGACGGATACCTGTCCCACACCCGGGACGGGCGAACGAACACCTACCACATAGAGCCGGGCAAGGTGCTGCGCCACCCGGCCGAAGCCGGCCTCTCCGTCGCCTCACTGCTTTCCCTGCTCCTGCAGGACGAGACCGAACGCGTCGGCTGACGGTCGCCGGATTCCCTGCGGGTGTCCAGCCGGTCGGCGACCTGCCTGGTCATCAGGTGTGCTGAGCCTGCGGCCGGCAGACGAAGGGTTCGACGATCGGGCGAGCTCGGTCAGTCCGAGGCCGAGGATGCGGTCGCCGGGCAGGCAGCCGACGTGGACGGTGCCGACGACGGGCCGCATGCGGTGCTCGCACACCGCTCGGGCCGGGATGCTGCACGCCGGCACCAGCTCCTCGCACCCCTCGCCGCCGGGGAAGGCCGTCAGGCCGAAGGGGCGCGGGCCGGACAGTTCCGCGTAGGCGCGGGCCGTACGGCCGGAAGTCGCGCAGGCTCTCGGTGTCGGCGTGGATGCCGAGCGCCGTGAGGGCCGGCGGCGGGTGGCGGCGGTGCGGCTCAGGACGCGCGCACGCCGTCAGCCGATGGGGAGTCCGGTTCCAGGCGGACGCAGCAGTGACCGGGGCTGGGCGCCAGACATGCCCGCAGACCGCTTTCGGCAAGCCCGTCCAGTACGCCGCGCAGCAGGTGGAGATTCATGCCGCACACCGTCTGGGTGTGCTCGCGGGCGAGGGCGTGGAAGGGGCAGTTGCCCAGCACGATGGCGTCGCCGTCCTCGCGCGGTTCGAAGCCGTTCTCCTCCAGCACGGCGAGCACATCCGCCTGGTCGGGCCCGGCCAGCCGCGTGCCCAGTTCACGGGCCTTTCGGTGCAGGACAGGACGGACCGGCTCGCCGGTGCTCTCGGACTCCTCGAGGGCCTGGGCCAGGAGGCGTCCGGCCAGCTCGTAGTGCCGCTCCGGGATGGTGACGGCGACTTGCCTGGCGGAGCGCCTGTAGAGCTTGGCCGGCCGGCCCGCGCCCGGGCCCGTGCGTCCGCTGCGCCGCTCGTAGACGACATCGAGCAGTGATTCGTCGGCCAGCCGGTCCAGGTGGAAGGCGGCGGTCTGCCGGGCAAGGCCGAGGGCCTCGGCGGCTTCGTCGCGGCTGACCGGTCCCGGCTGGCGCACCACGTGGTCGTAGAGCCTCCTGCGGGTCGGCTCGTCGAGGGCGGCGACGGCGGAGACGTCGGGGCGGGGTGCTTCCTTCGCGTGTTCCACGGACACCAGTGTAAAACCCAGAACCATTGACTAAAGAAGATTTCGGAGCTTCTATCGATAGTGAGAGTTGTAGATAGAAGGAAGGCACGTCATGTCGTCCACAACCACAACCACCGCGTCCGCCGCTCCACGGCGGACCTCGCTCGGCAACCCCGGCTACCAGGCCTTCCTCGTCCTGCGCACCGGCTTCACCGTGGCACCGATCCTGTTCGGGCTGGACAAGTTCACCAACCTGCTCGTCGACTGGCCCGTCTACCTGGCACCGTGGATCGACGACGTGGTGCCCGGCAGCGCCCAGCAGGCCATGTACGCCGTCGGAGTGATCGAGATCGTCGCGGGCCTTGCCGTCGCCGTCGCCCCGCGCTTCGGGGGCTGGCTGGTGGCCGGGTGGCTCGCCGGGATCATCGTCGATCTGCTGACCATCCCCGGGCACTACGACATCGCACTGCGCGACTTCGGCCTCCTGCTCGGCGCCGTCGCCCTCGCCCGGCTCGCCCATCACTACCACAGCGAGCGGCAACCGCACTGACGGCTAGGGGGTGTCGTCAAACTCCCGTCTGCCCTGCGGACGACGACGGGAGTTTGACGACACCCCCTAGCAAGCCGCGCGACGTGACCACGGGTGAGCCTTCCCAACGGCTCACCCGTGACTCACCCCCGGATGAGTACGCGTACTCATCCCAAGCCCTGGCTCCGGGACGAGACTTGCGGCACCACACCGACACGGAAGGCCGAGCACTCATGCCGCAGCACCCCCGCACTTCGCTTCTTGCCCTCGCCCTCACCAGCGGCGTCACGGCGCTGCTGCTGACCGGCTGCGCCGGGTGGCAGGAGCGGGTCTGCATGCCCGACGAGGACCCGGTGCTCGCCGTGAACAACTCGGGCAGCGGCTGCGTGGCCGAGGATGAGGAACCCGCTCCCGGCTGGACGCGCTACCCCGAGGGCAAGGTGCCCGTCCACCTGGACGACAAGTGGGACCGGTACTGGTCCGACAAGACCGTCGACGAGAACGGCCGAATCGTCCCGCAGCCGCAGTAACGGCACTCCGGCGCGCCAGACTCCTCGCCATGAGTCCGGGTTCTGCGGCCGAAGCGGATTCCTCGACCCGGCGCAGGCCTGGCCATCGCCCAGGGCACCGATCGGCGTCCCTGCCCCTGCCTCTGACTCGTCCCAGTCCAGTCCTGTCCTGTCCGCGGCCGCCCCGTGACGCGCCTACCTCGGCCGGCCCCGTCGACGGGCGACGCCGAGCGTCTGGCCGCACCCTGGTGGCATGGCCTCCGACCAGCCCGTCACCGTGTATCCGCCGGACGAGTCCGGTGGTCGGCGGGTGCGCGCGGACGGGACCGTCCTGGGCCTGGCGTACTCGGTGCGGGACATCGCGCGGCTCATGCAGGAGGCCGGTCTCCACCACTGGGACGAGATGGACGTGGTCCGCAGCGCACTGATCGAGTGGCGCGGCGGCGGACCGGATGTCTGGACGCACTGAGCGAGAACCGGTCGATGTGCCCATGCCCGTCGACCGGTCGTACACGGACGACGGGCAGCCTGTCACCTACTGGACTACTCCTTCCGGCGTCGGCGCGGGTGCAGTTCGATGGTGAGGGGTGCGGCGGTGAAGACGGAGGAGTACGTGCCGACCGCCAGCCCGATGAGCAGGGCCAGGGCGAAGTCGGTGAGGGTGTCGTCGGCGAGGACCGTGAGGGCGGTGAGGATGAGGGCGGCGCCCATACCGGTGTTCACGGTGCGGGGCAGGGTCTGCAGGATCGCCTGGTTGGTCACGCGGGACAGCGGTGTGATGTGGTCGCGGGCGAGCAGCTCCCGGACGCGGTCGAAGAGGACGACGGAGTCGTTGACCGAGTAGCCGATCACGGTGAGCAGGGCGGCAAGGAAGACGCCGTCGATGGGTTTGCCGAGCCAGGCGAACACGCCGATCAGGATGACGACGTCGTGGGCGAGTGCGCCGACGGCCGCGGTGCCGAACATCCAGCGGAAGCGGACCGCCAGGTACAGGAGCTGGGCGCCCAGGGCGAGGCAGAGGGCGATGAGGGCGTGGCGGCGGAGTTCGTCGCCCAGGCTGGGGCCGATCAGCTCGTCGCGGATCTTCTTCGTTTCGCCCCCGAGGCTCCTGATGGTTT
Organism: Streptomyces glaucescens; assembly: GCF_002154375.1. Classification (GTDB taxonomy): domain Bacteria; phylum Actinomycetota; class Actinomycetes; order Streptomycetales; family Streptomycetaceae; genus Streptomyces; species Streptomyces glaucescens. Next base: position 8,159 of record NZ_MUND01000339.1, read on the forward strand.
CGGTGACGCCGGCCTCTTCGGCGTTGGTCAGGTGCTCGGCGCGCACGGTGAGGGCGGTGTCACCCGAGGACTGGACCACCGCGCGGGGGAAACCGGCGTCGGCGAGGGCTGCGCGGGCCCGGTCCGGGTCGACAGGGGTGCCCGCGGAGTACTCGATGAGCCGGCCACCGGTGAACTCGATGCCGAAGTCGAGGCCGCGGATGACGATGCCGGACGCGGCCAGGACCAGGACGGCGGCCGAGGCGGCCAGCCAGCGGCGCGGGTGACGCATCAGGAAGGGGTCGCGGCGCTGCAGTCGGCTGCGGACCCAGCCGGTGTTCGCCACGCCGGTGATGCGGGGGCGGCGCAGTACGGCGGGGCGGCCGACGGCGTATTCGGCGAACACACGGGTGATCAGCAGGGCGCTGATCATGGAGGCGAGGACGCCGATGCCGAGGGTGACGCTGAAGCCGCGGACGGGGCCGGAGGAGAAGGTGAACAGCAGGGCCGCGGCGATCAGGGTGGTGATGTTGGAGTCGGCGATGGCGCTGAGTGCCGCACGGAATCCGGCCGTCAGCGCGGAGCGGGGGCTGGGACGGCTGCGGGTGGCGTGCTCCTCGCGGGCCCGCTCGAACACGAGGACGTTGGCGTCCACGGCCATGCCGATCGCCATGACGAAGCCGGCGAGGCCGGGCAGGGTCAGGGTGGCGCCGAGCGCGGCCAGTGCGGCGTAGGAGAGCAGGCCGTAGCAGGCGAGGGCCGCCGTGGCGAGGAGGCCCATGAGCCGGTAGACGGCGATGATGAACAGCGCGGTGAGTGCGGTGCCGATGACGGCGGCCCAGGCCGCGGCCTCGATGGCCG
>NZ_MUND01000034.1:0-541 GCF_002154375.1 Streptomyces glaucescens
GGGTGTACTGGGGTTGTTGGGAGGGGGTGGAGGGGGGGACGGGGGCGGGGGTGGGGGCGTACGGTGGGGGCGTCGCGGAGGGTCCGGACGGGACCGGAGTGCCGCCTGGAGGGGCGTCTCTTTGATCCCGTACTGTGGCTTTTGTCGTCAGGCAAGCAGCAGCCCGACGCGGCTCTTGGGGAAGGGACTCAAGCGACTTGATGGAGCGCACCGTCGTCCGCTGTGCCGAAGGGCACGTGTTCACCACCGCCTCGTTCCCGATGCAGCAGGCCGAGCGCCTCGGCCCGGGACGGCTCGTCCGCTGTCCGCGCTGTGCGCGGCTGCGGAGCGTCGTGCCGGTGGTGCTGGAGAAGCACTAGCCCCGGCGGTGGCCGGGACCGGTGACAGCCGCCGGTGCTCGGTCGCAGGCAGGCAGAAGGCATACGGGTACGTCATGGGCGCGTGGAGCCGTCGCGATTACGGGGGCTCCGCGCGCCTTGCGTATCCTCGGGACGTGCTTCTCTCAGACAAGGACATCCGGGCCGAGATCGACGCCGGGCGG
>NZ_MUND01000034.1:586-22273 GCF_002154375.1 Streptomyces glaucescens
GCCACCCTGCCGATCAAGCTGTGGCCCGGCATGAAGATCGGCCAGCTGTGCATGTTCCGGCTCAGCTCGCCGGCGGAGCACCCGTACGGCAGCGAGCGGTACGGCTCCAGGTACCAGGGGCAGCGCGGCCCGACCGCGTCCCGCTCCTTCCTCAACTTCCACAGGACGCAGGTGTGAGCAGCGTGAGCGACGTACGGGAGAACCTGACCTACGAGCGGTTCGGCACGGCCATCCGCGAGCTCGCTCAGACCATCGCCGACGACGGGTACGAGCCGGACATCGTGCTGAGCATCGCCCGCGGTGGTGTCTTCGTCGCGGGCGGGCTCGCCTACGCGCTGGACTGCAAGAACCTGCATCTGGTCAACGTCGAGTTCTACACCGGTGTCGGTACGACGCTCGAGATGCCGGTCATGCTCGCGCCCGTGCCCAACGCGATCGACTTCACCGACAAGAAGGTGCTGATCGCCGACGACGTCGCCGACACCGGCAAGACGCTGAAGCTGGTGCACGACTTCTGCCTGGAGCACGTCGCCGAGGTGCGCTCCGCGGTGATCTACGAGAAGTCGCACTCGCTGGTGAAGTGCGAGTACGTGTGGAAGCGCACCGACGAGTGGATCAACTTCCCGTGGTCCGTCGAGCCGCCCGTGGTGAAGCGGGCCGGGCAGGTTCTCGACGCCTGAGCCGTACGTACGGTGCCGGGCGCCGGCCGATGCCGGCGCCTCTTCGTGGGTGCGTGAGAAGGGCCCCCGGCGCAGCGCCGGGGGCCCTCTTCCGTGTCCGTCCGCCGGACGTCAGCGGTTGCGGACGTCAGAACGTGCCCAGCTTCACGATCGACAGCAGGGCGATCAGCTGGATCGCCGACGCGCCCAGTGCCTTCGGCCAGGGCAGGTCGTGGGACCGGGAGACCATCAGGGTGAGCAGGGCGCCGCACGCGACCCAGGTGGCCCAGCCGAGGATCTGGACGAAGGGGGCGTCGCCGCCGAGGAACATCGCGACGACCAGACGGGGCGCGTCCGTGATGGACATGATCAGCATGGAGAGGCCGACCGTCGGCTGCCAGGCGCCGTCGCCGCCGAGCTGGCGGGCCAGGGTGTGGGTGACCACGCCCAGGATGAAGGCGCTCAGCACCAGGGCGACCGCGGTGGTCAGGACGATCGGTACGGCGTTGGAGAGGGTGGCGTTGATCGCGTCCTCGCGGGCGCCGTCGAAGCCGAAGACGGCGAGCAGGCCGTAGAGGAACGTGACGATGAGGGCGGGGACCCACATCGTGTAGTCCCGCATCTGGAGGAAGGTCCGGTTGGGGGCGAGGACGATGCCCCGCAGCAGGTCCTTCCAGTGCAGGCGCGGGCCGATCGGCGCGGCCGGGGCCACGGCGCCCGCCTGGTAGGTCCCGCCCCGCTGGTACGGGTCGTCGCCGATGGAGAAGGCCTGCGTGTGGCCGGGGTTGTTGGCCGCGTACGGGTCCGGCGTGCCGGGGTGGTGCGGGTAGGAGGAGCCGTCGTCGCCGAAGTACTCCGGCTCACCGCCGCCGTGACCGCCGTGGCCTCCAGGGCCGCCGTAGCCGCCGTGGCCACCACCCGAAGGGGGCCACGGGCCGCCGCCGCTCCCGCCGTAGCCCTGCTGCCCCGGGTACGGGTGCGGCTGCGGCGCGGGGGGATGGCCGTACGACGGGCCTTGCGGCGCCTGCTGTCCGTACGGGGGGTGTTGCGGTCGCGTATGCGGGGCGCGGTCGTTCCGGCCGCCGCGTCCGATCCTGAATCCAGCCACGTCATCGAACGTACCTGGTCCCGGAGAGTGACGTGCGGGGGCCGGGGCTCCGGACCCGGCTTTGCGGCCGGACTGTGACATCCCTTACGGAGCCGGACCCGCGTCCCCTAAGGGACACCCCGAGGGGCGGCCGGGGACGTCCCCCAGGACAGTCCGCAGGGTGACCACGATCACCGGAAGCCGGCCGCCTACGACGACAGGAACTGCGACGTCGAGAACGTCACCGCCGGCTCGCGGGCGAGCAGCCCCGCCTCGGCCCCCGGGTACACGGCCACCGTGTCCCGCGTCTCGCCCCGGTAGGTCCGCACGGCGAGATCGTCCCGCCCGTCCCCGTCGAAGTCGCCGGCCGCGAGGACCCGGGTGGTGCCGTCGGCGGGCGGCGTGACGGTCACCGGGCCGGCCGCCGACAGGCCTTCCGCACGGCCGTGGAAGATCCGAAGTGACGAGCCGCCGCTGACGAGTTCGCTCAGGCCGTCGCCGTCGAAGTCGGCGGTGTCGAGCAGGGTGCCGGGAGTGGGGAGGGTGGCGCGGGTGGGGACCGGGAGGTCGTAGCGCAGGGCCGTCCCGTCCGGCGCACCCACCGCCGCGTCCAGCGCCTCGCCCATGCCGAAGCGGCCGAGCGCGACATCGACGCCGGAGGGCAGCGCGACACCGGTGCGGGCCGGGCCGTCCGGGCCGCCGAGCACCACCGCCGCGGGGCCCTCGCTCTCCGTCGCACGGACCACCAGGTCGTCGGCGCCGTCCCGGTCGAGGTCGACGGCCGGGCCGACCGGGACGTTTCCGGGTGCGGCGAGCGGGGCGTCCGCGCTCTTCGCGACACCCTTCCGGGTGAAGGGGCCGCGCAGATAGCTGAGGTGCTGCTCGGACGCGTGCACGACCAGGTCCTGCGCGCCGTCGCCGTCGAAGTCGCCGCACACCGGCCGGTCCGGCCAGTCCTCGCCGAACCGGGCGCGGGCCGGGATCACCAGTTTCACGGCGCGGGCGGTCAGGCCGTCCGGGGAGCCGAAGAGCAGCTGGAGCGGGACCGGCGGCTGACCCTGTCCGTCGTACGGCGGATCCGTCGTGACGACGAGGTCGGTGAATCCGTCGCCGTCGAGGTCACAGGCCGCCGCGGCGTCGAAGACCGCGGGCAGCCGCCCGGCCGTGCGGGCGCCCTGCCGCACCGGGCTGATCAGTTGCCGGGCGCCGGGCGTGAGTCCGCGCGGTCCGCCGTAGACGATGCCGATGCCCGCGTCGTCGGCGTGACTCTGCTGCTTGACCAGGTCGTTGAGGACGAGGTCGCGGTGGCCGTCGCCGTTGAAGTCGTCGGGGACGTCGCTGCCCCTGCCGCGCGGGACGGGGAGAAGGGGGGCCTCGGCCGCCGTGCGCGCGGGCGTTTCGTCGGCGCCGTCCGGCTGCGCCGGGGCGGGCCCGCAGGCGGTGAGGAGCAGGACGCCGGTCGCCAGAGCCCCGGCAGCACGCACGCGCATCGCTTCACCTCGTACGTCTCTTCGACAACGACTGAGTAATGATGCACGCGTTCGAGGGGTGGGGGCAGTTCGGATGACGGGCCTGAGTGCCCTTGACCGGAATGCGTGGCTACGCGGGAGCAGGGCGCGGATCCACCGGGGGATACGGTGCGAAAGTGCCCCTGCGCGCCCCGTGAGCCGCTCTAGTCTTGCCGCCATGGACGACGACGACCGGCGCGTACTCGACCTGCTCCATGCCCTGGACCGTCTCCCCGGGCCCGAACACCTCGAATTCCCGGACGGGTTCGACCTCAACCGGGCCCGGATGCGCGCCATTCAGCTCCGGAAACGGCTGAACGACGAGTTCGGCGACGGGAGACACGAGACCCCCTGCCGCCTGGACGACAGGATCCAGGACGCGTCCTACTACTTCGGCGTGCGCATCCCGCCCCGCGCCACGGAGGCCGACGAGTGGATCTGCCTCCGCCTCAGCAACTACGGCGACCTCGTGGTCATCACCACTCCCCGCCCGGAGAGCCACCCGGACCTGGACGCGGCGGTCGCGGCGGGCGCCCTGTCCGTACGGGACCGCGAGCGGGTGGAGACGGTGCTGTCCGAGATGGAGTACCAGCTCGTGCCGCTGCCGCTGCTCCAGCGCGAGTACGACGGGGTGACGTGGCTCGCGGAGGCCGAGACCGGCGACGGGTCGCCGGTGACGTGGTGGACGAGGTTCTTCGAGTACCTGTAGGGCAGCCGGCTGCCCCACAGGGCGGCCGGCCCCGTGGGGTGGTCTCGCCGCGCCCGCCCTGGGCCCGGCCCACAGGTGCGCGGGAGAGCCCGGTGGCGTCCGGCAGGATGGACCCATGAGCGTAGTGAAGATCAACGTGCTGACCGTTCCCGCCGAGCAGCGGGAGGTCCTGGAGCAGCGGTTCGCGTCCCGCGCGCACGCGGTCGAGTCCTCCGACGGTTTCGAGTGGTTCGAACTCCTCCGCCCCGTCGAGGGCACCGACACCTACCTGGTCTACACGCGGTGGCGGGACGAGGAGTCCTTCCGGGCGTGGATGGAGGGCCCCATGAAGTCGGCGCACCAGGGCGGCGGTGAGGCGGCCGGCGAGCGCCCGAAGCCGGCCGCCTCCGGGTCGACGCTGTGGTCCTTCGAGGTGGTGCAGCAGGCGGGGCCGAAGGGGGAGTAGTCAGGCCTACGGCCGGGGGTGCGCATACCGCTCATCCCTCGGCCGTGCCCTCCCGGGCACATCGCCGTGACCGGCCGTGTGTCCCGGCCCGCCTCGAGGCGAGGGACCGTCGAGTGCGTCGGCGGTCGTCGCCGGGGCGCGGGATCTGAGGAGGCGCTGTGAAGTCCGGTACCCCTGTGGCACCGCTGGAACGCGCTTTGTTGTACGAATGGTTGGCGAAGAGCTGAGCACGCGCCGTCCCGTACGCCCACGCACGGGACGGCCGCGATCCGGACAGGCTTGCGATCGAGACCTACGGGGGCCAACGTGACGGAACCGTCCGTCGGGATGCGACTGAACCAACTGCCGGCCGACCCCGGCGGTTCCGTGGGGCCGATGCCCGGAGGCGGGCCCGATGTGGCCTCGTCCCCGGCCGACAAGAAGAAGGCCGCGAAGGCCATCGAGGAAGACATCGAGCCCGGCACCCGCAAGGCCGGTGACTTCGCGGACACGGAGACCGGCGACGCCGTCAAGGCGTTCCGTGACGGATGGCTCACCTCGGGCGCCCTGAAGAAGGCGCACGAAACGTGGGGTGAGCAGGTGAAGAACCTGATGAACCGGCTCGCTTCGGAGAAGGCGGCACTGCGCAGCGCCACCACCGTGCTGCAGGGCGCCGATCTCCAGGCCGGGGCGAACGCCCAAAGCGTTTCGGTGATCGACGGTTACTGAACGCCTCACGAACCCGCTTCGAGGTGCCGGCCTGCCGCACCAGGCCGGGCCGCTTCAGCCTCCCCCCCAGTTCTGCCACCGCCACTGCCACCGCCACCGCCACGACAACGGGGACTCCATGCCGACCTATGACGAGATCATGGCAACCGACCTGTCCGCCCTCACCACGGCTGCCGCCCGCTGGGACGGGATGGCGAAGGCGCTCCACACGCAGCAGACCGCGTACGAGCGGGACGTGCACGGCATCTCCATGGGGCAGAGCTGGACGGGGCTGAGTGCGGACGCCGCGAACAAGCGCTTCGACATCACCCTCCAGGAGTTCAAGAACGCCCAGGTCGAGGCCAAGGCGGTCGCCTCGCTGCTGCGCGACGCGCACACCCGGTTCGCGGGGCTGCGCAAGCAACTGGAGACGGCCCGCAAGGACGCCGTCGAGGCCGGCATGGCGGTCTCGGAGAAGGGCGTGGTCTCGTACGACACCGCGCAGCTGACCGACGGCGAGCGCACCGCCCTGCACCACGATCCCGACTACCAGCAGTCCGTGCGCAAGGCCGTTGCTTCCTGGCAGGCGCGGATAGACCAGCTGGTCAAGGACATGAGCGAAGCCGATGCCGGTGTCGAGACCGCATTCAAGGCGGTGGTGCTCGACACGAACCTCGGTGACGGCACGCTCACCGGCTTCAACGGCCAGGCGCACGGTGACATCGAGAAGTACGAGGCCGCGGCGGCGGCACAGGCCAAGAAGGAGGCGCAGGAGAAGAAGGAGGGGTGGGTCGCCGAGGGGGAGACCTCCACCTCCGGCCCCGGAACGGGTACGTCCGCCTCGGGGCCCGACGCCAAGACCGGCAAGCTGGGCGAGGCCGAGGCGCATGCCGACCTCGGCCGGGCGACCGCGGAGGGCTCTCTCACCAACGGACCCGTGAAGCTCGCCGGGGAGGCGGAGGCCTACGCGGGCGCCAAGGCCTCCGCCGCCGCCGTCGCCAACAACGAGGGGCTCAACGGCGAGGCGACCGGCTTCGCGGGCGCCGAGGCCACCGCCTCGGGCACCGCCGACGCCGGTCCCGTCGGCGTCTACGCACGGGGCGAGACCATGGTCGGTGCCGAGGCGGGAGCCAACCTGGGTGCGGGTCTGGAGGGCGTGCAGGTGGGCGCGGAGGCGTTCGCGGGCGCCAAGGCGTCGGTCTCCACGGGCGCGGACATCGGCGGCATCGGAGCGGGCGTCACCGCCGAGGGCTGGGCGGGCCCCGGCGCGGAGGCGAGCTTCGGCTACCACAAGGACGCCAACGGCACCTGGCATCTCGGCACCAAGGTGGGCGCGTCCCCGCTTCTCGGCGGCGGGCTGGGCTTCGAGTTCACCCTCAACCCCGACAAGGTGGGCGACACCGCGAGCGGCGCGGCCGACGCCGTGGGGGACTTCCTGGGAAGTCTGTTCTGACGCGCTTCCCTTTTCCACCGACGCAGACGACGCCGTAGACGAAGCAAGGAGTGCCCACGATGGCGAGCACGCTCCCCGTACCGATCACCTTCCGGCTCCCGGAGGGCTGGCGTGTCGTGTCGCCGGACGAGGCGGGGGCGCCGGGGGCCGCGTTCGTGGCCCTGCACCCGCGTCCGGACGACGGTTTCACCGCCAACATCACCATCGACGGCGAGTACCGCCCGGACGACGCGACGCTGTCCCAGCTGGCCGACGCCTCGGTGGAGGGCCTGCGCCAGGCCTCCGCCTCGGCCCAGGTCACCACGCGCCGCGAGATCGGCGGTGCGGAGGCGCCCGGCCTGACTCAGACCCTCACCGTGTCCACCGTGGCCGGCGGGGTGCCCCGGGACCTCGTGCAGGCACAGGTGTACCTGTCCCTGCTCGACGTCGTCGACCCGCGTCGGCGGGCGGTCGTCCGCTTGGTCCTCACCGCCACCGCCGCTCAGTTCCCCGAAGTCCTGGCGGACTTCCAGGACTTCGTGCGCACGGTGCGTCCTGACACGGAGACGGACACGGACACGACGTCGTGACGACCGGTGCCGCGCGCCGGCGCCCCGCCTGCGCGCGGCGGGTGGGCGCCGGTCACATGCGCGTCGATGACCTGGGCGTCGATGACATGCGCGTCGATGACGAGCGCCGGACCGACCCGGCCGGTCCGGCATCCCCGCCCGCTCCGACCCGCTGTTGAACCCGCCACCCACCCCCTCTTAGGTTGAACCCATGGGCCTCTTCGACAAGCTGACCGGAACCCTGCGCCCCGCCGACGGTGTCCCACCGGCCGCGGCCGAGCAGGTGCGGGCGGCACTCCTCGGCTGCAACCGGGCCGACGTGCCGTACGTCATCCGGAACGGCGCCCCGGACGACTCCGCCGATCTGGTGGCGGAGTGGCGGATGACGGAGCCGGCCTGGGAGAACCTCTTCATCCAGTCGCAGCTGACCCGGGCCGTCCGCATCCGGATGCGGCTCGTCGAAGAGGACCGCGAGGTGCGCGTGGTCGAGGAGCAGCGGGAAGTCACGCGCGTCGGCGACCCGCCGCGGCTCCAGATCTCCTCGCAGTACTCGCGCGGCCAGGACCGGACCGTCTCCCGCCACTGGACGGTGCAGCGCGGGGAAGGCGGCGGGCTGGAAGCGACGGAGACCTTCCGCTTCGACGGTGCCGAGCTGCGCGAGCCCCTGCAGAACGCGGTCCTGACGCACGGCTGGACCTGGCGCAGCGTGGTCTTCGGCAAGCTGTGAGCTTCCGCTGTGGCACTGTCTCGTCCCTCCCGATCACCTCACCTCCCGAAAGGCAAGCACCTATGACCACGGCCCGCCTGCGCGCAGCAGCATGGAGCTTGACGACCCTCACCGCAGGTGCGCTGCTCGTCGGCTGCTCGGTCTCCGCCGGTACCGGTGATGCCGAGCCGAAGCTGTCCTCGGACAAGCTCGCCGACACGGTCGCGCAGAAGCTCGCGGACACCACCGGCCGGCCGAAGCCGGATGTCACCTGCCCCGAGGACCTCACCGGCAAGGTCGGCACCACCACCCGCTGCACGCTCACCGCGGACGACGGCAGCAGCCTGGGCGTGACGGTCACCGTCTCCTCTGTCGACGGGGACCGGATCAACTTCGACATCAAGGCCGACGAGACGGCTTCCCCGGCCGCGAACTGACGCGTGAGCCGGCCCGTCCGTACCGTTCGTCCCTGCTCCCCCTCCCGACTGAATCCGTTGTCCTGACTTTCTGTGGGCACGGAATTCCTCGCCGTTCCGCGCCGGGTGTCGGCGAGTGCTCTCCTCCTGGGACGATCGTCGGCTCAGGGACATCGAAGGGAGTGCGACAGTGTCGGAGGCGTCCTCAACCGCTTTCTCGACCTCGCCGGGAGCCGCCCTGGCGCGGCTCAGGGATCAGCTCCGGCTGCTGCACCGACGCAGCGGTGAGCCGCGGTTCGACATCGTCGCGCAGCGCACGAGCGCCATCGGTCCCGCGACGGTGCGGGACGTGCTGCGCTGCGAAGGCCCGCCGGGCTGGGGCGCGCTGGAACTCGTGGTGCGGGCACTGGGGGGCGATCCGGAGGAGTTCCGGATGCTCTGGAACGCCGTCCGCGACGGGGCCTCGCCGCCGGCCCTGGCCCACCCCGCAGCGTGGGAGGACGAGAAGGAGAGACAGCCTCGCTCCCTGGATCTGAGCATCCCGGAGCTCGACGCGCAGGAGGAGGACCTCCAGGACCGCGCCGCCAGGCGCAGTCGCCGGGAGGGAGAGACGCGGCAGGAGCTGTTGCGCACCCTGGAGGCGCGGGCCGACCTCGCGGACCGTCTGGGTGCCCTGCATGAGCAGTTGGGCCGGGAGCGCGGCCGTAATGACGAGTTGCGCCGGCAGGTGGCCACTCTTGAGGCTGAACGGGCCGCGTACAGCCAGCGCATCGAGGTCCTTCAGGACGAGCTGCGGGCGGCCCGGGAGGAGCGTCTGGTTCTTCTGGAGGAGCTGAACAGCCTCCATGCGCGCCGCGCGGACCTGTACTTCACGTGGGCCCGGGAGGAGGAGAGACAGCGACGTGTCGCGGAGGCCGGGCAGGAGGAGCGGGACCGGGAGGTCCGGGAACTGGAGTCCCGGCTGGGGGCGGCCGAGAGCCTGCTGAGGTCGGTGCTGGCGGCGCAGCCTCCGACCGCCGCGGTGGACGATGAGCCGCCCGCTCCCAAGTCCGACCGCACGCGTTGGTATCGAGCGCGCCGCTGACCCTGGGTGAGATAACGGCGACGCCCTCACGTCCGGGAGGGACATGAGGGCGTCGGTCGTGGTGCTGGGTTCGGTTACTTCACCGGCTCCGGCTCGGGCGTGCTCTCCGTCTCCGGGTCGCCCGCCGGGTCGGACGGGGTCTTGACCGAGTCCAGGAGGAGCTGGGCGACGTCGACGACCTGGATGGACTCCTTGGCCTTGCCGTCGTTCTTCTTGCCGTTGACCGAGTCGGTCAGCATGACGAGGCAGAACGGGCAGGCGGTGGAGACGATGTCGGGGTTCACCGACAGCGCCTCGTCGACGCGCTCGTTGTTGATGCGCTTGCCGATGCGCTCCTCCATCCACATGCGCGCGCCGCCGGCGCCGCAGCAGAAGCCGCGCTCCTTGTGGCGGTGCATCTCCTCGTTGCGGATGCCGGGGACGGCGGCGATGATCTCGCGCGGGGGCGTGTAGATCTTGTTGTGGCGGCCCAGGTAGCAGGGGTCGTGGTAGGTGATGATGCCCTCGACCGGGGTCACCGGGATCAGCTTGCCCTCGTCGACGAGGTGCTGGAGCAGCTGGGTGTGGTGGATGACCTCGTAGTCGCCGCCGAGCTGCGGGTACTCGTTGCCGAGCGTGTTGAGGCAGTGCGGGCAGGTGGCGACGATCTTCTTCGCCGACTTCGGCTTCGCGGACTCGGGGACGACCTTGCCCTCGTCGTCCAGCTCCTCGCCGAACGCCGTGTTGAGGGCCATGACGTTCTCCATGCCCAGCTCCTGGAACAACGGCTCGTTGCCCAGGCGGCGGGCGGAGTCGCCCGTGCACTTCTCGTCGCCGCCCATGATCGCGAACTTGACGCCCGCGATGTGGAGCAGTTCCGCGAAGGCCTTCGTGGTCTTCTTGGCGCGGTCCTCCAGGGCACCGGCGCAGCCGACCCAGTACAGGTACTCGACCTCGGAGAGGTCCTCGATGTCCTTGCCGACGACCGGGACCTCGAAGTCGACCTCCTTGGTCCACTCCAGGCGCTGCTTCTTCGCCAGGCCCCAGGGGTTGCCCTTCTTCTCCAGGTTCTTGAGCATCGTGCCCGCCTCGGACGGGAACGCCGACTCGATCATGACCTGGTAGCGGCGCATGTCGACGATGTGGTCGATGTGCTCGATGTCCACCGGGCACTGCTCGACGCAGGCGCCGCAGGTGGTGCAGGACCACAGGACGTCCGGGTCGATGACGCCGTTCTCCTCGAGCGTGCCGATCAGGGGGCGCTCGGCCTCGGCGAGGGCGGACGCGGGGACGTCCTTCAGCTGCTCCTCGGACGCCTTCTCCTCGCCCTCCATCGTCTTGCCGCCGCCCGCGAGCAGGTACGGCGCCTTGGCGTGGGCGTGGTCCCGCAGGGACATGATCAGGAGCTTCGGGGAGAGCGGCTTGCCCGTGTTCCACGCCGGGCACTGCGACTGGCAGCGGCCGCACTCGGTGCAGGTGGAGAAGTCGAGCAAGCCCTTCCAGGAGAACTGCTCGACCTGGGAGACGCCGAAGACGTCGTCGTCGCCCGGGTCCTCGAAGTTGATCGGCTTGCCGCCGGAGGTCATCGGCTGGAGGCCGCCGAGCGCCGTGGAGCCGTCCGCGTTGCGCTTGAACCAGATGTTCGGGAAGGCCAGGAAGCGGTGCCAGGCCACGCCCATGTTCGTGTTGAGCGAGACCGTGATCATCCAGATCATGGTCGTGCTCAGCTTGATCATGGCGAAGAGGTAGACCAGGGTCTGGAGGGTGGAGACGCTCAGGCCGTCCAGGGCCATGATCACCGGGTACGAGGCGAAGTACGCGGCCTCGTAGTGGTCCACGTGGTGCAGGGCGCCTTCCAGGGCGCGCAGCATGTAGATGGCCAGGCCGATCGTGAGGATGATCCACTCGACGAAGTAGGCCTGGCCCATCTTCGAGCCGGCGAAGCGGGACTTGCGGCCCGGCCGGGACGGCAGGTTCAGCAGGCGGATGACCATCAGCACGGCGATGCCGAGGGTCGTCATCGCGCCGATGAACTCGATGTACATCTCGTACGGCAGGAAGCCGCCGAGCACCGGAAGGGTCCAGTCGGCCTGGAAGAGCTGGCCGTACGCGGTGATGATCGTCGGCGGCAGCGTCAGGAAGCCGATGGCCACGAACCAGTGGGCGACGCCGACGATTCCCCAGCGGTTCATCCGGGTGTGTCCCAGGAACTCGCGGACCAGGGTCACGCTGCGCTGGTAGGGGTTGTCCGTCCGGGTGCCTGCCGGGACCGGCTGGCCCAGCTTGAAGTACCTGACGAACTGGCCGATCGCGCGTGCGAGCAGCGCCACGCCGACCACGGTCAGGACCAGCGACACGATGATCGCGGCGAGTTGCATTTGGGGGCTCCTCGGGCCTGCGAGGGAGATTACTAAGCGGTAACTTATGCAGTCCGTCTGAGACTACCCGTATCTTCCGCCGCACTGTAGCCGGGCGCGGGGTGATCTGAGTCGCTGAGGGTTGCCTCAGCGGTGCGGGCACACAGGGGCTCGACTGATGACGTTACTCGTATCAAAATGGGGCATACAGCACCAGGTCAATGTTTCGCACTCCCGGTGGCGGCGATGCCGGCCGGTCGAGCCGGAGCTGGTTGCGTATAAGCGGTGGATAAGAGTTGAGCCGACTTGACTCAGGTCTGTTGACCCAGCGGTGAGCGTCAGGCACACTTGAGCCTGTTCCACTCAAGTCGCTGGAGGAATCAACCATGGCACGTGCGGTCGGCATCGACCTGGGCACGACTAACTCCGTCGTCAGCGTTCTGGAGGGCGGCGAGCCCACCGTCATCACCAACGCCGAGGGTGCCAGGACCACGCCGTCCGTCGTCGCCTTCGCCAAGAACGGCGAGGTGCTGGTCGGCGAGGTGGCCAAGCGCCAGGCGGTCACCAACGTCGACAGGACCATCCGGTCGGTCAAGCGCCACATGGGCACCGACTGGAAGATCGAGCTGGACGGCAAGCCCTTCAACCCGCAGCAGATCAGCGCCTTCGTGCTGCAGAAGCTGAAGCGTGACGCCGAGGCCTACCTGGGCGAGAAGGTGACCGACGCGGTCATCACCGTCCCGGCGTACTTCAACGACGCCGAGCGTCAGGCCACCAAGGAGGCCGGTGAGATCGCCGGTCTGAACGTGCTGCGCATCGTCAACGAGCCGACGGCCGCCGCCCTGGCGTACGGCCTCGACAAGGACGACCAGACCATCCTCGTCTTCGACCTCGGTGGCGGTACGTTCGACGTCTCGCTGCTGGAGATCGGCGACGGCGTCGTCGAGGTCAAGGCCACCAACGGTGACAACCACCTCGGTGGTGACGACTGGGACCAGCGCGTCGTCGACTACCTGGTCAAGCAGTTCCAGTCCGGCCACGGCGTGGACCTGTCCAAGGACAAGATGGCCCTCCAGCGCCTCCGCGAGGCCGCCGAGAAGGCCAAGATCGAGCTGTCCTCGTCCACCGAGACCTCGATCAACCTGCCGTACATCACGGCCTCCGCCGAGGGCCCCCTGCACCTCGACGAGAAGCTGACCCGCGCCCAGTTCCAGCAGCTGACCGCGGACCTGCTGGAGCGCTGCAAGACGCCGTTCCACAACGTCATCAAGGACGCCGGCATCTCGATCAACGAGATCGACCACGTCGTCCTCGTCGGCGGCTCCACCCGTATGCCCGCCGTCGCCGAGCTCGTCAAGGAGCTGACCGGCGGCAAGGAGGCCAACAAGGGTGTGAACCCGGACGAGGTCGTCGCCATCGGCGCCTCGCTCCAGGCCGGTGTCCTCAAGGGCGAGGTCAAGGACGTCCTGCTGCTCGACGTCACCCCGCTGTCCCTCGGCATCGAGACCAAGGGCGGCATCATGACCAAGCTGATCGAGCGGAACACCACGATCCCGACCAAGCGGTCCGAGATCTTCACCACCGCCGAGGACAACCAGCCGTCCGTGCAGATCCAGGTCTACCAGGGCGAGCGCGAGATCGCGGCGTACAACAAGAAGCTCGGCATGTTCGAGCTGACCGGTCTGCCCCCGGCGCCGCGCGGCGTCCCGCAGATCGAGGTCTCCTTCGACATCGACGCCAACGGCATCATGCACGTCACGGCGAAGGACCTCGGCACCGGCAAGGAGCAGAAGATGACCGTCACCGGCGGCTCCTCGCTCCCGAAGGACGAGGTCGACCGCATGCGCGAGGAGGCCGAGCGCTACGCGGAGGAGGACCACAAGCGCCGCGAGGCCGCCGAGACCCGCAACCAGGGCGAGCAGCTGGTCTACCAGACGGAGAAGTTCCTCAAGGACAACGAGGACAAGGTCCCCGGCGAGATCAAGACCGAGGTCGAGGAAGCCGTCGCCGAGCTGAAGGAGAAGCTCAAGGGCGAGGACACCGCCGAGATCCGCACCGCCACCGAGAAGGTCGCGGCCGTCTCGCAGAAGCTGGGCCAGGCGATGTACGCCGACGCCCAGGGCGCGCAGGCCGCCGGCGGCGCCTCCGCCGACGCCGGTGCCGGCGAGGCCAAGGCCGACGACGACGTCGTGGACGCCGAGATCGTGGACGACGAGCGCAAGGACGGTGCCGCGTGACGGAGGAGACCCCGGGTTTCGAGGAGAAGCCCGACGTCCCCTCCGGCGCCACCCCTGACGACGCCGAGCCGAAGGCCGCCTCCCCCTCCGCGGAGGAGGGGGCGGCCCCGGCCGGGGACGCGAACGAGACAGCGGGTCTGGTGGCCCAGCTGGACCAGGTGCGCACGGCGCTGGGCGAGCGGACGGCGGACCTCCAGCGGCTCCAGGCCGAGTACCAGAACTACCGCCGCCGGGTCGAGCGCGACCGCATCGCGGTCAAGGAGATCGCCATCGCGAACCTCCTGACCGAGCTGCTGCCCGTCCTCGACGACATCGGGCGCGCGCGCGAGCACGGCGAACTCGTCGGCGGCTTCAAGTCGGTGGCCGAGTCGCTGGAGACCGTCGCGGCCAAGCTGGGCCTCCAGCAGTTCGGCAAGGAGGGCGAGCCCTTCGACCCGACGATCCACGAGGCCCTGATGCACAGTTACGCTCCGGACGTCACGGAGACGACCTGCGTCGCGATCCTCCAGCCGGGGTATCGCATCGGTGAGCGCACCATCCGCCCCGCGCGGGTCGCCGTCGCCGAGCCCCAGCCGGGCGCGCAGACGGTCAAGTCCGAGGATTCGGAGAACGCCGCGGGCGCCGCGAGTGCGGAGAAGGCCGACGACAAGGAGAACGGTGGCCCGGAGGAGGGCTGACGTTATAACGCACGCAGGAGAGGAGGGACGTCGAGGATGAGCACCAAGGACTTCATCGAGAAGGACTACTACAAGGTCCTCGGCGTCCCCAAGGACGCCACCGAGGCCGAGATCAAGAAGGCGTACCGGAAGCTCGCCCGCGAGTTCCACCCGGACGCCAACAAGGGCAACGTCAAGGCCGAGGAACGCTTCAAGGAGATCTCCGAGGCGAACGACGTCCTCGGTGACCCGAAGAAGCGCAAGGAGTACGACGAGGCACGCGCGCTCTTCGGCAACGGCGGCTTCCGGCCCGGCCCCGGCGCCGGCGGCGGCACGTTCAACTTCGACCTGGGCGACCTCTTCGGCGGCGCCCAGGGCGGGGCGGGCGGCGGCTTCGGCGGCGGGCTCGGTGACGTCTTCGGGGGCCTGTTCAACCGGGGCGGTACCGGCACCACGCGCACCCAGCCCCGCCGTGGCCAGGACATCGAGTCCGAGGTCACCCTGAGCTTCACCGAGGCGATCGAGGGCGCCACCGTCCCGCTGCGGATGTCCTCCCAGGCGCCGTGCAAGGCCTGCTCCGGCACCGGCGACAAGAACGGCACACCGCGCGTGTGCCCGACCTGCGTCGGCACCGGCCAGGTGGCGCGCGGCTCCGGCGGCGGCTTCTCGCTCACCGACCCCTGCCCGGACTGCAAGGGCCGCGGCCTGATCGCCGAGCAGCCCTGCGACATCTGCAAGGGCAGCGGCCGGGCCAAGTCGTCCCGGACCATGCAGGTGCGCATCCCGGCGGGCGTCTCCGACGGGCAGCGCATCCGGCTGCGCGGCAAGGGCGCGCCGGGCGAGCGCGGCGGGCCGGCGGGCGACCTGTATGTGGTCGTCCACGTCAAGGAGCACCCCGTCTTCGGCCGCAAGGGTGACAACCTCACCGTCACCGTCCCCGTGACCTTCGCGGAGGCGGCCCTCGGCGGCGAGGTGCGGGTGCCCACCCTGGGCGGCCCTGCCGTCACCCTGAAGCTGCCGCCGGGCACGCCCAACGGGCGCACCATGCGGGCGCGCGGCAAGGGCGCGGTCCGCAAGGACGGCACCCGCGGCGACCTGCTGGTCACCGTGGAGGTGAGTGTTCCGGCGGACCTGCCGGGGAAGGCTCGTGACGCACTCGAGGCGTATCGCGAGGCGACCGCGGGCGAGGACCCGCGGGCGGAGCTGTTCGAGGCCGCGAAGGGAGCATGAGTCAGATGGATGGCCGTCGTCCCCGCCAGCGCGGGGGTTTTTCCCCGTACGAACTGACCGACGAGACCCCGGTCTACGTCATCTCGGTGGCGGCCCAGCTGTCCGGCCTGCACCCGCAGACGCTGCGCCAGTACGACCGCCTGGGTCTGGTCTCCCCGGACCGCACCGCCGGCCGGGGCCGCCGCTACTCGGCCCGTGACATCGAACTGCTCCGCCAGGTGCAGCAGTTGTCGCAGGACGAGGGCATCAACCTGGCCGGCATCAAGCGCATCATCGAACTGGAGAACCAGGTCGCGGCGCTGCAGTCCCGGGTGGCGGAGCTGCAGGCGGCGCTCGACGGGGCGGCGGCGGCCATGCGTCAGCGCGAGGCCGCGGTGCACGCGTCCTACCGGCGCGACCTGGTGCCGTACCAGGAGGTGCAGCAGACCAGCGCGCTGGTGGTGTGGCGGCCGAAGCGGCAGCAGCAGTCGTCCGACTGACCGTGACACACGAAAGGGGCCCGGAGGTTCAGCCGAACCTCCGGGCCCCTTCGATGTGTCTGCGTGCCAGTGTGTCAGCAGGTCACAGCCAGGGCTCCCAGATGCCGTACGCGCGCTCCCACATGACCTTCTCGTTGCCCGTGGGGTCGCTGTACACGGCCCGGTAGTAGTACAGCCCGAGGTGGTCATCGTGGACGGTCTCGTCCATGAAGGACCGGGGCGCGTCCACGGTGCCCGTGGCGAGCGTGGTCCACGAGGCCGTGGCCGGGTCCCACCGCTCCAGGCGGTAGTCGGTCCAGTCGTCGCACGGCGGGTCGCCGAGGACCTGGCCGCAGCGCACGGACAGCTCGGGGTACTGGTCCGTGCCGATCCAGGTGCCGGTCCAGCCCACGGGGCGGGTGTCGGGCAGGGTGACCCTCACCTCCGCCGGGTGGAAGGTGTCCGGGCCCTCGTCCAGGTAGACCCGGTCGCTGGCGGCCACCCGGTAGACGTGCTCACGCCCGTCCGGCAGGGTCGGGCAGAGGATCTCGGTCTCGCCCAGCGAGTCGCCCGTCACGCAGTTCCTGTTCCACACCGTCCCGCCCGTCTCCGGGTCGGTGGTGCCCTGCCAGACGTAGTACTCGATGACGTCGTCGTCGGCCGGCGGGTTCCAGGTGAGCCGGACACCCATCGGGACGACCTCGGCCGTCAGGTCGGTGACCGGGGCGGGCCGCACGGTGTCGCCCATGGCCGCGGTGACGGGCGCGCTCGCCGCCGAGCGGTGCCCGTGCCGGTCGACGGCCACGATCCGGTACTCGTACGTCGTCTCGGAGGCGCCCGAGCCCTCCACGCAGGTGGCGTACACCACCGGGTGGGGCCAGGTGACGTAGGCCGGGTCGAGGTCGTCGCGGGCGGGGGTGGTGTGCGTCGACGGCGGCTGCGGGGCTCCCGTGCCGTTCACCGGCGAGCACTGCTCGACGGTCGTGCTCTCGCCGGTCGCCGGATCCGTCCGCACGATCTCGTACGTGGGCAGGTGGGCGTCGCTCACCGCCCAGGGGTCGGTGCTGCGCCAGGACAGCAGGACCGCGTCGCCAGAGCGGCCCGCGGTGAGCTGGTACGGAGCGATGGCCTCGGGACGCTCCGCCATCCTCAGCGTGATCCCGGCGGGCGCGGAGGCGTTGCCCACGGCGTCGAACGCGCGCACCGCGTACCGGTATTCGTCGGCGAGCGCGGTCCGCTGCTGCGGCACCACGTCGTTCCGCGTGGTGGCGGCGGTGTCGCCGAAGGCGTCGAGCCAGCCGCCGGTCGCGAGGTCGTGCTGGAGCACCTCGTAGCGGACGGCGTCCGGAGCGGTGTCCCACAACAGGTGCGGAACGCCGGAGCGGTACTCGACGCGGGCGTTCGCCGGGATGGCCGGCGGCACCCCGTCGGTGACCTTCACCGTGGTGGCGGCGGAGTACACCGACCAGTTCCCGGCCGCGTCCCGGGCCCGGCCCCGGTAGGTGGCCTGGGTGCCGTCGGCGGCCCGGCCGCGGTCGCAGAACGCTCCCTTGGCACCCGTGTAGACGGTGCTCCAGGCCTTGGTCGCCGGATCCTGGCGCTGTGCCTGGTACTCGGCGATGTCGGCCTGGTTCGCGGCGGTGGTGACCAGCTCGGGACCGGCGACCGTGACATCGTCCGCGCAGACGTCGATCTCCACGAACGGGGCGGCGGGCGGCGTCCTGTCGACCGTGGTGACGAGCTGGTCGGCACTGCCGCCGGAGACGTTGCCGGCCTTGTCGACGGCGCGGACCTCGTAGTAGTAGGCGGCGCCGGTCTTGGGCAGGGTGGCGTCGGTCCAGGAGGCCGCCGTCGTCGTGGCGAGCGGGGTGGCGCCGTACGACGACCCCTTCAGCCGCCGGTAGACCCGGTAGTTCGCGAGGTCCATCTCCTTGTTGCGGGACCAGGTGAGCTTGGCCTTGCCGGTGGCGGTGTCGTATGCGACGGCGGTGCCGGTCGGGGTGAGGGGCCTGACCTTGTCGACGGTGGCGGACGTGCGGGGCGCGTAGGTGAACTTGACGTTCGCGGTGCCGGTCCAGTTGACGAAGTCGACGCGGAGGGTGTGCCTGCCGGACGGGATCGTCACGTTGACCGTCTTCCTGGCGGTCGTCGAGACGTTCTTCCACAGGTCGACCTTGCGGACGCCGTCGAGGTAGACGCGGATGCCGTCCTGGGCGGCGGCGGAGAAGGCGAAGGGGCCGCCGGAGCCGAAGTCGCGCGTCAGGCTCCAGCGGACGCCGAAGTTGTTCGACGGGACGCCGGAGACGGGTGCG
This sequence comes from Streptomyces glaucescens, assembly GCF_002154375.1. Lineage (GTDB taxonomy): Bacteria > Actinomycetota > Actinomycetes > Streptomycetales > Streptomycetaceae > Streptomyces > Streptomyces glaucescens. The sequence goes on from NZ_MUND01000034.1 coordinate 19,118, forward strand.
CCGTTGCCCCAGTTCTGGTCGATGGCGCTGTCGCAGTCCGTCTTCTTCGGAGTTCCGGAGAACGTCGTGTTCGCGAAGAACTCCCGCTTGAACGCGGGGGACGTGCAACTGGTGGCCGCGGTGGCGGTGGTCGCGGCCGTGGTGAGCACGCCGCCCGCCGTGGCGAGTACCAGGGCGGTGGCCGTGGTGCGTCTGGCTGGGTTCATTCGGTCCTCTGGTCGGGATCGGGCCGCCTGCGGGGCGGCCCTCGTGATCACGACGCGTGTCGGCCGGATTTGGTTGTACGAGGTGAAGCGGAATGTGGTGTTGTCATCTCGTTAGGTGGTTTCCCTTGACGCTGAGGCCCGCCGCCGCGTTGGCTTTTCAGTCACATGGGTCGCAAGGGTGCACCCGAGTCCGGAAGCCACCCCCCGGAAGACAGCAGAAGTGAGCTCCTCCATGCGTCGTCGTATCGCCATATCCGTGGCCGTGTGTTCGTTGGCCTTGTCGCTTGCCGGCTGCGGCATGCTGGGGGCGACGAGCGACGGCGGTGACGCGGCCCCGACCAAGGGCAACGACGTCACGGTGGGGCTGCTGCTGCCGGAGAAGGCGAACACCCGGTACGAGAAGTTCGACTACCCCATCATCCGGGACAAGGTCGCCTCGCTCACGGAGGACCGCGGCAAGGTCGAGTACGCCAACGCCGAGCAGAACGCCGCCAAGCAGGCGCAGCAGATGCAGCAGATGATCGACGCCCGGGTGGACGTCATCCTGCTGGACGCGGTGGACGCGCACGCCATCGCCGCGAGCGTGCAGAAGGCGAAGGACGCGGGCATCCCGGTCATCGCGTACGACCGGCTCGCCGAGGGTCCGATCGACGCGTACATCTCCTTCGACAACGAGCTGGTCGGCGAGGTGCAGGGCCGTACCCTGCTGGAGGCCATGGGGCCGGACGTCGACACGTCCGACAAGATCGTCATGGTGAACGGCTCGCCCACCGATCCGAATGCCAAGCAGTTCAAGCAGGGCGCGCTGTCCGAGCTGAACGGCCGGGTCACGATCGCCTCGTCCTTCGACACCAAGGACTGGAAGCCGGAGAACGCCCAGGCCAACATGGCCGAGGCGATCAAGGTGATCGGCGCGGGCAACATCGCCGGTGTCTACTCCGCCAACGACGGCATGGCGGGCGGTGTCATCAAGGCGCTGGAGGCCGCCGGGGTGACGAAGCTGCCGCCCGTCACCGGCCAGGACGCGGAACTGGCGGCCGTGCAGCGGATCGTCGGCGGCGAGCAGTACATGAGCGTCTACAAGTCCTACCCGGCCGAGGCGGAGGCCGCCGCCGAGATGGCCGTCGCCAAGGTGCAGGGCAAGGACATCCAGTTCGACGCCCTCACCCGGGACCGGGTCGACAGCCCCACGAACAAGGGCATTCCGGCGCAGCTGGTGTCCGTGGTCGCGCTGACCCGGCAGAACATCAAGCAGACGGTCGTCTCCGACGGCATCTACAAGATCTCCGAGATCTGCACCGCGGAGTACGCGGATGCCTGCGCGGAGCTGGGGCTGAAGTAGCCGCACGGGCGGTGCCGGTCAGGCCGCCCGTGTCAAGGGGAGTTCTCGCCGTCATCGGGGTGAACTCCCCTTCTTCCTGCCCGGATCGGGTCCGAACCGGGTCCGAAGGGGGCGCAAGCGGGTCCGGAGCGGGCCTGAGCGAGGTGCTTTCCGGAGGGATCACCGGGGGTGGGCAACGAGCGGTTGCCATCCGTTGTCGGAATGTGACGGACCGGCGTGGGTGCGAACCCCCGCATACCGGTGGTTTCCGGCGGTCACAGGGGCCTGAGGCGTGTTGCGGAGCAGGTGCGCTCCGCGCATAGTTGCGCTGCGGACGAAGCGGAAACCGGGGGTGGGATGGGCGATGGCCGGGCACGGGACGGACGAGCATCCACACGGTGCTGACCGACTGTGCGAGGCCGGGGATCGGGTGTATTCCCGGGCCGTACGGCGCGGACGCGTGCCCCGCCGCGACGCCGAGGCGGTGCCCTGCCTGCTGGAGCTGGCGCTGCTGCATCCCGATCCCGACGACATGGACTGGCTGGTGCCGACCTCCCCGCAGGAGGTCATGACCCGGCTGCTGCGCGGGGTGTACGACGAGATCAGCGCCAGCCAGCGGCGGATGGGCTCCGCGGTGGCCGCCTTCGAGTGGTACGCGGGCCTGGGCGGCCCCGCCACGGCCTCCGCGTCCCGCGGTGAGGGCACGGCGGCGATCCGGGTCCTGGACGGCCCGGCGCGCATCCAGGCGGCGCTGGACGAGGCGACCGCGGCCTGCACCACCGAGGTGCTGACCGTGCAGCCGGGCGGCATCCGGCGCGAGCACGAGCTGTCCGAGGGCCTGCACCGGGCGCTGGCGCTGCGCGGCCGGGGCGTACGGATGCGGGACCTGTACAACCACGTCGCCCGGCACGGGCAGGGCCTGCTCAACTATCTGGAGCTGATGGGCGACGCGGTCGAGGCGCGCACCCTCGACGAGGTGATCGACCGGCTGATCCTCTTCGACCGCACGGTCGCCTTCATCCCCGCCAACGCCGACCGCACGATGGCTTTGGAGCTGCGCCACCCCGGCCTGGTCGCGTACCTGGTGACCGTCTTCGAGCGGCTGTGGCGGCTGGCCATCCCGCTCACCGCGGCCCTCCCCGACACCGGGATCGAGGGCATCTCGCACCGCGAGCAGTCGATCGCGGCCCTGCTCGCCGAGGGCCACCAGGACGCGGTGATCGCGGAGCGGCTCGGCATCAGCGTGCGCACCTGCCGGGCCCACATCGCCCGGCTCTCGGAGACACTGGGCGCGGCCAGCCGCACCCAGCTCGGCGTACGGATCGCCCAGGTGGGCCTGGACGGCCCCCCGCGCGACGCGGGGCTCACCGTCCCGGGCCGGGAGTCACCGGGCGTCCGCTGAGGGCGTCTGCGGCGAACGGGGCCGGGTCCGGGCCGCCGGTGCCCGGCGAGGCCTGGCGGGCGTTCGAGGGCGGCCGTGCCGGGGCGGTGGGTGGTCGTTGAGGGCGCCTGGAGGCCCAGGGGCGGCCGTGCCGGGGCGTGGTGGCCGCTGAGGGGATCCCCGGGGCGGCCGAGCGGCGTCGGGGTGGGAGCGGCCGAGTGGCGTCGGGGCTGGGCCGTGTGCGGGCG
>NZ_MUND01000340.1 GCF_002154375.1 Streptomyces glaucescens
GTCCAGGTGGGGAACTGCGGGCGCGGATCTCGCACGCCGACGCGGTTCTGTCCGCCGTACGCGAGGAGCTGACCGCCGGGCCGTACGGGCCCCTCGACCTGCTGCACCGGATCGTGCGGGCGACCGCGCCGGTCGCGGACGGGCGGGTGGGGGTGCTGTCGGCCGCCGCCGCGCTGGTCGCCCGGAGTGCCGTCGCCGCGGCGGAGGACTTCGTCGCCGCACACCGGGGCGCGGTCGGTGCCGAGGCCCGGACCAGGCTGGCCGCGGCGCGCGACGCCGAGCGGACGGGCCCCCTGGCCGCGGAGGCGCTGGCCCGGCAGGCCCGGCAGCTCGCCGAACGGGACGTCCGCGCCCATGGCCACCCGGACGCCGCCCCCGGCACCGGAACCGCCGGTGCCCTGCTCGGCGGCATCCTGCTGGGCCCGGACGCCACCGCCGCACCCGCCGCGAGCTTCGGCGGGCCGGGCACACGGGCCCGCCGTGACCCGGCCCCCTCGTGACCGCCGGGAACCGACGGACCGACCCGTCAACGTCCCGCCCCGGCCCGGCCCGGCCGGGGTCACGCCGCGCCGAGTCGGTGCCGGCCCGGCGCCGACACCAGCCGTGCCCTGCTGGACGGCGTCTCCCGGCCCGCCACCGCCCGCCACCGCTTCGGCGGCCCAGTCCCCGGGCAGGCCCTGGCCGGATTCCCGTGCACCGGGCCGGCGCGCGGTGCGGGCTCCGCTGCCCGCTAGAACAGGCTCAGCAGTGCTTCCGCCGGGTCGGCCACGGTGTTCTCCCCGTCCGGCAGGGGCAGTTCGAACCACACCGTCTTGCCCCGGTGGGTGCGGCGGGAGCCCCAGGCGGCGGAGAGCAGGCCGACGAGCTGGAGGCCCCGGCCGCCCTCGTCGGTGTCGCGGGCCCGGCGGCGGCGCGGCTGGACCAGACCGGAGTCCCACACCTCGCAGACCAGGGTGCGGTCCAGCAGGAGGCGGAGTCTGATCTCGCCCTCGCCGTAGCGCAGGGCGTTGGTGACCAGTTCGCTGACCAGGAGTTCCGTCGTGTCGACCAGCGGCTCCAGGTCCCACGAGAGCAGCTGGCCGCGGGCGTACTCGCGGGCCCGGCCCACACTGCGCGGCTCACGCGGCAGCGTCCAGTCGCCGACGGACTCGGCGGGCAGGCCCTGGACGCGGGCCATCAGCAGGGCGATGTCGTCCTCGCCGTGGTGGGTGTCGAGGGTGTTGAGGACGTCGTCGCAGACGTCCTCCAGCGGGCTGGCCGGGTCGGTGAGCGCACCCACGAACGCCTGCAGCCCTTCGTCCAGGGGGTGGTCGCGGGACTCGACCAGGCCGTCCGTGTAGAGGGCGAGCAGCGCACCCTCCGGCAGCTCGACCTCCACCTCCTCGAACGGCTCCCCGCCCACGCCGAGCGGCAGTCCCGGCGGCACGTCCAGCATCAGTGCCGGCTCGCCGGGTTCCACCAGCACCGGCGGCAGATGGCCCGCGTTGGCGAAGGTGCAGCGCCGGGTGACGCTGTCGTACACCGCGTACACGCAGGTCGCGAGGTACACCTCGGACAGGTCGGCCTCGCGGGGGCGACGGGCGGCGCGGGTGGCCTGCTGGATGCCCCCGGGTGTGCCGAGGCCGCGCGCGATCTCGTCCAACTGGGAGAGGACCTCGGCCGGTTCCAGGTCGAGCTGGGCCAGGGTCCGTACGGCCGTGCGGAGTTCGCCCATGGCGACCGCGGCGCGCAGGCCGCGCCCCATCACGTCGCCGACGACCAGCGCGGTGCGGTGGCCGGGCAGTTCGATGACGTCGAACCAGTCGCCGCCGACCTCGCTGGGCCGTCCGGTGGAGGCGTTACCGGGCAGGTAGCGGCAGGCGATGTCGAGTCCCGCGGCGACCGGGTCGCCGGGCGGGAGCAGGGACCGTTGCAGTATCAGCGCGCGTTCGTGCTCCCGCCGGTAGAGCCGGGCGTTGTCGATGCAGACGGCGGCCCGCGCGGCCAGCTCCACGGCGAGATCGCGGTCCCGGTCGCCGAACGGCTCGCTGCCCTTCGCCCGGGAGAACTGGGCGAGTCCCACGACGGTGTCGTGGGCGACCATGGGCACCGCGAGGGTGGACTGCACGAGCCCGCCCTCCTCCGGGGGGACGAGCCGCGGGCGGGCGGTGCGCAGGGCGTCCGCGCAAGGCGAGTTGAAGGGGTAGTGGTGGACCGCGCCGACCTTGACCGGCTGGCCGGTGCCGGCGAAGGGGGCGTCGGAGACGGCGCTGGCGAAGGCGACCCGGCGCAGTTCGGCGCTGCCGTCGGGCAGGCCGGGCGGGGTCTCGTCGCCGACGAGCAGGCCCTGGTAGAGGTCGACGGTCGCCAGGTCGCAGAAGCCGGGGACGACGACGTCGAGGAGTTCCCGGGCGGTGGTCTCCAGGTCGAGGGAGTTCCCTATGCGGGCGCCGGCCTCGTTGAGCAGGGCGAGATTGCGCCGTGCGGCGGCGGCCTCCCGGGCGGCGGCCCGGCGGGCGGTGATGTCGGTTCCCAGCCAGGCGACGCCGATGGGCCGGCCGCTGCCGCTGTGCACCCGGTAGAGGTTGATCGACCAGTGCCGTCGCTCGTCGGAGCCGGGCACGAAGCCCGTGACGTGCATGTCCGTGATGGAGTCACCGGTCTCCAGGACGCGGCGCAGGGTGGCGGAGACCCGGTCGGCCTCGGCGCGCGGCAGATAGTCGTGGACACCCTTGCCGCGGTGGTCGTCGGGTGTGCCGCCGAAGATGGAGGCGAACCGCTGGTTGGCGCGGCGCACCCGCAGATCGGTGTCGATCAGCAGGAACCCGAACGGTGATTGACCGAAAATCGCCTGCGAGGCGGCGAGATCCGTCTCGATGCTGCGCAGCACCCGGACGTCCACGACGATGCAGACCGCGGCCTTCTGGCCGTCCTCGGTCCGGGTCGGCATCACGTAGACCTCGGCGAGCCCGTCCGTGCCGCGCCCGCCGTCCGGGTCCGGGGTGCGGAAGGGGACGACGCCGGTCCACTCCCGCCCGTCCAGGATCTCGGCCATCTTCCGCTGGCCGCGCTCGCGCAGGTCGGGGTCGACGAACGCCTCGATGGGGTCCATGCCGAGGGCCCGGCCGGCCGGGATCCCGAACAGCTGCTCGGCGCGCAGGCTCCACTGGTCCACCAGCCCGTCCGGGCCGATGGAGAAGGAGGCGACCTTTATGTAGTCGTAGATCGAGCCGGGCGGACTGCTCTGCCACAGGGCGTCGGCGGACGGCACCTGTGCGGAACCGCCCGCGGCACCCGCGGACTCCGCCCTCGCGCCGTCCGACGGGTCCTCGGACTCCGTGGCCTTCGCTGGTATCTCGCTCACGCGAACCGTCCCCTCCAGCTCACCGCGTCCGGCACCGGTCACCGGGGGCGGCTGCCCGCAGTATCCAGCACTACGGCGCCGCGCAACACGGTGTTCACGATCACAGCACAGTCCAGGTGCTTTTCGGACCGTACTGCGCGAACACTTCCAGTCTTCTAACCAGCGGACACTCCCCCGAATCACCCTGCCGGGCACGGGCTGCCGGCTCGATCCGCGCGCCTGGACAGCCGTACGACGACGACGGCGCCGTTCGGGCTCCCGTACGGCCTCAGGTCGGCACCACCAGCTCGAACCAGACCGTCTTGCCGGTGCCGCCCGGGCGGCTGCCCCAGCGGCGCGAGGAGGACGCGACCAGTTGCAGTCCGCGACCGCTCTCGTCGTCGGGGCGGGCGGCGCGCTCGCGCGGCAGATCCGGGAGCGGGTCGGAGACCTCCACCAGCAGCACGGCAGGCAGCCCGGCGGGGCGGATCAGGCGCACGCCGATGGGGCCGGTGGCATGCCGCAGGGAGTTGGTGACGAGTTCGCTGACCAGGAGGACCGCGAGGTCACCGAGGCTGTCCAGGCCCCAGCGGTGCAGCTGGCCGCGGACGGCGGCTCGGGCGGTGCGCACGGCTCCCGGGTCCGCGGGAAAGGACCAGCTGGCGCAGTCGCCCTCGGTGTCGAACACGCCGATCACATCCCAGGCAAACAAGCTCACCCATGTCCATTTTCGTGGGGTTAATGGGCCCATACCCGATATCCAGGGAGCAGTACCGCGTGAGAGGGCGCGCTGTGACGCGAACGGCGTACGAAGAGCGGGGGCACTCGGCCGGTGCTCCCCCCTCATTCCGCCCGGTCGGCGTCGCCCCCTCTCATGCGCCCGGCCGGCGCTCTCCCGCGGTGAGGCGGGCGGCGATCTCGCGCACCGCCGGGACGTCCTGGTCCAGCCAGTCCACGTCCCAGATCTCGGCCGGGGTCAGCCAGCGCAGCGCGTCATGGTCCTGGAGGGCCTTGGGGGCGGCGGATCCGGGGCGCAGCCGCGCGGTCCACACGTGCAGGACGTACGGGTTCCTCAGGGGCCACTCCCCCGGCACCCGCTCGACGGTCTCGCTCTCGACGCCCAGCTCCTCGCGCAGCTCGCGCACGAGGGCGGCGTCCGGGGACTCGCCGGGTTCCACCTTGCCGCCGGGCAGCTCCCACCGGCCGGCCAGCTCCGGGGGCGCACTGCGGCGCGCGGCGAGCAGGCGGCCGTCGTCGAGCAGGGCGGCTCCGACCACCACGGTCCGTTGCATCATGCACCGGAGCCTATCCAGGGCCGGTCAGTCGAGGGGGTCCTCCCCGCCCGGGCCGTTCTGGTCGATCCGCTGCACCCAGTAGAGCTGCTTGTGACCGCGGCTGTCGAGGCTGTCCGCGATCTTCTGGGCCTCGGCGCGGGTCGCGTACCGGCCGACGCGGTAGCGATTGCCGTTGTCGTCCTGGCGTATGACGAGCCAGGGAAGAGTGACCGTGCTGTCGTTCATCGCGCCCCTCCGCTGCCCGCCCTAGCCCCGCGCGCCCCGCCCGGTAAGGAAACCGCTATGCGCATATGCCCGAGCCTACGCCTAACCTTCACTCAGCGAATACGGCTTTTCACGAAGAGGTACGCAACAAGCCAGCACTCAGGGGGCGCACGATATCGAACGCGCCGTCGACCCGGACCGCCACATCCGGTCAGCGTCATCTCGGCCACCTCCTGGCGACCTGCGAGAACGACCGGATTTCACCCGGCGTGCGGCACCGGCCCAGGCCCGCCCACCGCGTGGATGCCCCCGGCAACTGCCGCGAGGGCGTGCGCCGCCGGACACGAATGCGCTCCTGCGGCGCGCGGTGCCCCTGGAGCAGGTGCGCGGGAGCGGGACGAGCGGGTGCACGGGCCCCGGGGCGAGCGGGCGCGCGAGCCCGGGAGGAGCCGGCGTACGGGGGCGTCGAAGGCAGGGCGCGGACGGGCTACTTGACCGGCAGGTGGTAGGCCACGCGGTAGCGGTCCGCCGGGATGACCACGTCGGCGGTCTCGACGGGGCGGCCGGAGGCGTAGAAGGTGCGCTGGACGACGAGGACGACATGGCCGGGGACGCCGCCGAGGGCGTGCAGCTCCTCGGCGAGGCCGGGGCGGGCGCCGACCTCCTCGGTGACGTTGTCCACGATCACGTCGATGGCGGCCATGCGTTCGACGACGCCCATGCCGCCGAGCGGTCCCTCCTCGGGCAGCATCACGGGAGTACGGCCGGTGACCGCGAGGGGCTCCCACGAGGTGGAGAGCATCACCGGCTCCCCGGCCTCCCGGTAGAGGTACTTGGTGCGCATCACGCGGTCGCCGGGCTTGAGAGCCAGACGCTCCGCGATGGGCGCGCTCGCCTCGGCCTGCTCGCTGCTGGACTCCCAGGTGCCGCGCGCCGACGTGTCGGCCTGCTCCTGACGGAAGGGGGTGGCGGTGTCGGCGGGGCGGAACCCGGAGCGGGCGATGCGCCGGGGCACGGGCCGCTCCCGCACATAGGTGCCGGATCCGGAGCGGCCCTCGACCAGCCCTTCGGCCATCAGGACCTTGCGCGCCTCCAGCGCCACCGTGTCGGAGACGCCGTACTCCTCGCGGATGCGGGCCTGGGACGGCAGCCGGGTGTGCGGTGGCAGCAGACCGTCGACGATCTTCTTGCGGAGATCACCCGCGACACGCAGGTACGCCGGCTGCTCACCGAATGTCACTGGCCGCTCCCATCAGGTTGTACGGACAGCAACAGCGTGGCAACCGTAGGTTGTCCCCGGCAAGCAAAGGCCAGAGAATCACTCGATGTGATGACATGACCCTGGGAGGGCCTTTACGCAGGCACTTTCTCCCGCTATAGCCGGTCTCACACCTCGTCACACCCGCCGGTGACCGTCCGCGCTACACATCGAGGCCGCTGCCGCCCCCGTCGCCGCCCCCCGCGTCACTGCCGTCCTCGTAGTCGTACTCCGGCGGGCTGGTGTCCAGGCCCAGCGCCTCGCGCACGTCGATCGTCCGCGCGCCGTCGTAGAACGCGTACCCGGCGTCGTAGTGCTCGTAGAAGGTGTCCGCGTCGGTCGCGGAGGCGGCCTTCGCCCAGTGGCCCCGGGCCGTGTCCAGTTCCTTCAGCAGGGCGGCCACGGGCTGCTCGGCGCCGGCGGGCCAGGTGTGGCCGCGCAGCGCCTCGGTCTGGGCGGCGACCCCGTCGCGGACCTCGGCGGCCCACGCGGTGTTGGCGTCGAGGTCGTCCTCGGCGTAGTCCTCGGGCTCGCCCTCCAGCACCGCGTCGAGGTCGCGCACCGACTCCAGGTAGGCCAGCTGATCGGCGTCGAGCGTGGTCGCGTCGTTGCGCAGGGACCCGGTCAGACTGCCCTTGCCGTCGGTGTTGCCGAAGATGCAGGTGATCTCGCGGTCGCCGAGCCGCCAGCTCTGCTCGGTCGGGGTGAGGTAGTAGAGATCGACGTGCTCGGGCACGGCCCAGGCGTCCAGGGCGTAGGCGCTCTGGAGCGTGTAGCACTTGTCCTCGGCCACCGTCGTGAGGCGGGCGTCACCGGGGAAGGAGCCGTCGGGCACGGTGACCGTGGCGAACACCTCGCCGTCGTGCTCCCCGCCGCAGGGGACGATGTCCAGGTCGTACGTCACGCCCTCCAGGGAACCGCCGGGCGCGTCGAAGCACTGTCCCTTCTGCACGGAGAGGGTCTCCTCGGCGGCGCCCTCCTTGAACCCCTCCCAGAAGTCGGCGACCACACCGGTGGGCACGGCCACCGCCCACAGGGCCAGTCCGACCGACGACAGCACGGAACCGGCGATCGCCATGCCCTTGCCGCGTTCGCCCTTCTTCCTGATCTGCCCGAGCGCCACCAGCCCCAGCACCAGCCCGACGGCCGGCACGAAGCACAGCACGCCCAGGACGAGCGCGGCGATGGCGATGCCGTTGACCGGGGGTTCCGCCTGGTAGGGGTACGGGCTCCAGGCGCCGTGGGGCGCGGGTCCGTACGGGCCCTGGTACGGGCCCTGCGGGTAGGGACCCCGCTGGTAAGGACCCTGCTGGTACGGCCCGGGCGGCTGGGGAGCGGGGTACTGGCCAGGGCCCTGGGGCTGGTCCGGCCCGGGGGGCGGCGGTGTGGACACGGGTACCGTGCTCCTGACTCGGGTCTTGAGGAACTGACGTACGACGTGGCGCATGGTAAGCGGGGGGACGGACAACGAGGCATGCGGGTCACGAACACGACGATCCGGGCGGTCAACAGGTTGACGGCGCGCTGGGCGCGGACGGTCCAGGGCGGCACCGTGTTCTCGGCGCCCGGGGTGTGGCCGCTGCTCGCCCTGCTCGCGGACGGTGCCGGGGGCGTGGCCCGGGACGAGCTGGCGGACGCCGTGGGACTGCCCGCCGAGCAGGCGGCACCGGCGGCCAGGGAGCTGCTGGCCGGTCTCGCGGCGCTGCCCGGCCTGGAGGCGGCGCTGGGCCTGTGGACCGCGCGCACGCCGGCGCTGCGCGAGGCGTGGCGGGCGGGGCTGCCCGGCGCGGCGCACGGGGTGCTGACCGGGGACGCCCAGGCCGACCGGGCCGCCCTCGACGCCTGGGCGGCCGAGCGGACCGGCGGCCTGGTCCCGAGCATGCCGGTGGCGCTGTCGGAGCGGACCGAGCTGGTGCTGGCCGGCGCCCTGGCGCTGCGCGCCCGGTGGCTGCGGCCGTTCGAGGAGGGCGCGCTGTGCCCGGAGGACGGGCCGTGGCGCGAGCGGGCCCTGGCCGGACTGTGGCGGCGCAGTGAGGTGCTGGACCGGGTCGGTGTCGCGGACACGGCGCACGGGTTCGTCACCGAGCTGAAGGTGCTGGGCGGCAACGCCCTGGACGTCCATCTGCTGCTCGAAGAGGAGCAGATGACGCCGGGTCAGGTGCTGGCGGCGGGCGTGGACGTGCTCGCCCGGCGCTGCCCCGTCGTGCCCGGGCCTCTCCTGCCGTTCGGGGACGTGGGGCCGGGCCTGTCCGTCGTCCGGGAGCGGTCGGAGCGGCCGCGTCCGCCGGTGCTGGAGGTGACCGCTCCGGCGTACGCCGTCTCCGCGAGCCACGACCTGCTGAAGCGGCACGCCCTGTTCGGCCTCACCACCGCGCGGGACGACACGGCCGGCCATTTCCCCGGCGTCAGCACCCGCCCGCTCGCCGTCGGCTCCGCCGAGCAGGCCGCCGTGGCCCGGTTCGGGGCGCTGGGCTTCGAGGCCGCGGCGGTCACGGCGTTCGGCCCGATCGCCGTCGGCCTGCCGCGGCTGCGCTGGCGGGTCACCACCGTCGAGGCCCGCTACGACCGCCCGTTCGGCTTCCTCGCCGTGCACCGGCACACGCGCCTCGTCCTCGCGGCGGGCTGGGTCACGGACCCGGAGCCCTTCCGCGAGGACGAGGAGGATCACTGAGGGATCACCGGGGGGCTCACCGAGGGGTGGCCCTGCCGGGGATCAGAACTGGAGGGCCCAGGTGTCGATCCGCCCGGTGTCGTAGGACGCGTTGTCGCTCACCCGGAGCTTCCAGGTGCCGTTGGCGGCCTCCGAGGAGGCGTTGACCGAGTACGTGGTGTTGATGTTGTCGGAGCTGCCGCCCGTGCCGTAGCCCTTGAGGGTGTAGGCGGTGCCGTCGGGGGCGATCAGCTGGACCTGGAGGTCGCCGATGTAGGTGTGGACGATGCCGACCTGGACGGCCAGCGTGGCGGGCGCGTTGCCGGAGACGCCGGAGACGGTGATCGGGGACTCGACGGTGGCGTTGTCGTTGATCGCGTAGTCGGCGGTGTTCTCGAACCGCGGTCCGGGCGGGGTCGTGCTGCCGCCGCCGACGTACAGCAGCCGGTTGGGCGAGCCGGTGCCCGGGTTGGTGACCACGTTGGGGGTCGCCGCGGTGGTCAGCGCCGAGGACACCTGGGCGGGCGTGGCCGTCGGGTTGTCGGCCAGGTGGAGCGCCGCCGCTCCGGCGACGTGCGGGGTCGCCATCGACGTGCCGGAGATGGTGTTGGTGGCGGTGTCGCCGGTGTTCCAGGCGGAGGTGATGGAGGAGCCCGGGGCGAACAGGTCGAGGACCGTGCCGTAGTTGGAGTAGCTGGCGCGGGCGTCCGAGGAGGTGGTGGCGCCGACCGTGATCGCCTCGGTGACGCGGGCGGGCGAGCGGGTGGAGGCGTTGGTGCTCTCGTTCCCCGCGGCGACGGCGAAGGTGACGCCGGTGGCGATGGCGTTGCGCACGGCGGTGTCGATCGCGGTGTCGGCGCCGCCGCCGAGGGACATGTTGGCCACGGCCGGCTTGACCGCGTTCCTGGCGACCCAGTCGATACCGGCGACGACCTGGGCGGTCGTGCCGGAGCCGGAGTTGTTCAGCACCCGGACGCCGACGATCTTCGCCTTCTTGGCGACGCCGTACGCGCTGCCCGCGACCGTGCCGGCGACGTGCGTGCCGTGGCCGTGGCCGTCCTGAGCGACGTTGTCGTTGTCGATGGCGTCGTAGCCGTTGAAGGCGCGGCCGCCGAAGTCGCTGTGGGTGATGCGGACGCCGGTGTCGATGACGTACGCCGTCACGCCCTGCCCGGCGGAGTCCGGGTAGGTGTAGGAGTTGTTCAGCGGGAGGGCGCGCTGGTCGATGCGGTCCAGGCCCCAGGAGGGCGGGCTGGGCTGGGTGGCGTCGATGCCGAGGGTGCGGTTCTGCACGACGGAGGCGACGGCCGGGTCGGCGGCGAGCCGCTCGGCCTCGGTCTCGGAGGCCTCGATGGCGTAGCCGTTGAGGGCCTTGGTGTAGGTGCGCTCGATGGTGGCGCCGTACTTCTTGGCCAGGGCGCGGCCCTCGGCGGAGCCGGAGCGGGCCTCGCCGGGCTTCAGAGTCACGATGTAGCTGCCGGCCACGGCGTTCGCCGCGTCCTCGTACTGGATGCGGCCTTCGGCGGCGGCCGGTGCGGCGCCGGCGGGCAGCGCGGAGACCAGGCCCGCGGCGAGCGCCGCGGTGCTCGCGACGGCGATCGCGGCCAGTCTTCGCCGGGTGGTGCGGTGGGGAGTACGCATCACTGCCATCTGAGGGGTCCTCCTCGATCGGTGGTGCGCCGGTGGGGAGCACGCGTATGGCAGGGTCATGTCAACCCTGTCCGGTACGGGTGCGTCAGCCGAAAGATTGAGCCCTCCACAGGAATTGCACAAGGGCCCTGCACCGACGGAACAGTGAGCCGTACGCGCGAGATGACGGCCCGTCACCGCCGCCGGAGGCGGATCACGCTTCCGGCGGCGGCGCCTCGTCAGGCGTCGAAGCCGGTGTGCCGGGTGCGCTTCTCCCACCCGGTCACGTCCCCGCGCACCTGGTCCAGGTGGTCGAGGACGGCCGTGACCGCGTCATCGCCGAGCGGCAGACGCAGCGGCGTCTCCTCCGCCTCCAGGGCGGCCAGGATCAGTGCCGCCGCCTTCGCCGGGTCACCGGCCTGGGTGCCGTCGCCCCCGGCGACATACGCACGGGTCTGCGTGACCTTCGGATAGGCCCCGCTGTCCGGGCTGAAGCCCGCGCGGTTGCCCTCGAACAGCGACGTACGGAAGGCTCCCGGCTCGACGACGAGCACCTTGATGCCGAACTCGGCCACCTCGTCGGCGAGCGCCTCGGACATCCCCTCCAGGGCGAACTTCGTCCCGGAGTACGCCGCGAACCCGGCGAACGACAACTGCCCGCCCACACTGCTCATCTGCACGACCGCACCCGACCGCCGCTCCCGCATGAACGGCAGCACCGCCCGGGTCAGCGCCGCCGGCCCGAAGACATGCAGGTCGAACAGGGCCCGCAGCTCGTCGTCCGTGGTCTCCTCGAAGGCGCCGACGTGCGTACGGCCCGCGTTGTTGACCAGGACGTCGATCCGCCCGTGCCGCTCCACCACATCCCGCACCGCCGCCTCGGCCGCGGCGATGTCGGTGACGTCCAGCCGCAGCGCCTCCATCCGCTCCGGGTGCGCGGCCACCAGCTCCTCGAGGGCCTCCGTACGCCGGGCGGCCCCCACCACCACATCCCCGGCGGCCAGCGCCGCCTCGGTGATCGCCCGCCCGAAGCCGCTGGTCGCACCCGTGATCAGCCAGACCTTGCTCATGATCCCCTCCATACATGGCAGTTGTGTCGCCAACCACCTTGCGGGAAAACGATGTTGCTCGCGCGGCTTTTCCCCATGGTGAGACGCGGACCCGGCGGGCGCGTCACGGCCGGACCGCGGGACGCGCGGGGCGGAGACGCCCCCGGGACTCGCCGGCTCCGCGCCGGGCCGTCTCCGCGGACCAGCAGGGGCGGCATCGGCACGGTCCGGCGGACCGCTGATGAACCCGGCCGGGCCACCCGCCCACACCTCCGTTCCGCCACTCGTGCCCCTTCCCGGCACCGGCGGCAGACCTGGCCCGTACCCCGGTCAGGAAGGGCGGCTGCGCGTTGCCGGTCTCGCGGCTCGGCCGCGGCCGAGTCGCTACGGTTGAGCCATGACCGCACTGCCCGACCGGATGCGTCCGCCGTGCGAGGAGGGCTGGTTCGCGGAGGATCTCGACCGCCTCCCCGAGGCGCCTCGCCACACCGAGCTGATAGACGGAGCTCTCGTCTTCATGCTGTCGCCCCAGCGGTCCTGGCACGGCCTCCTTGTCACCTCCCGCACCACCACACTCATGGCCACCGCGCCCGCCGGTCTGGAGGTCGAACAGGAGATGACGATCCGCCTCGACGAGCGAAACCGGCCGGAGCCGGATCTGCTCGTGACGAGGGCGCCGTACGACCCGGACCGCACGTGGTACGCCCCGGAAGAGGTCCGGCTCGTCATCGAGGTCGTCTCACCGGAGTCCGCCCACCGTGACCGCACGGTGAAGCTGCAGAAGTACGACTTCCGTCCTGACTGGGAGGCCCGGCTCGGCGGTGCGTGCTCATATGTGGACAGGTCGGCTGTCGCCGACTTCGCGAGGCGACTCGCTGCTTCCGCAGCCCTTGTCTCGGGTACTGACCCTCATGCCCAGAAACGGTGAGCACCCCGGCACCTGCTCGCACAGCAGCGACAACCCTGCGGGGGACCGCCCTGGGACTAATAGCGATAGCGCGCTGCAAGGATCACGATCTCCCTGTCAGTGACCAGGTAGACAAGCCGGTGCTCATCATCGATCCGCCTCGACCACACCCCGGGCAAGTGGTATTTGAGTGGCTCGGGCTTGCCGATCCCCGTGAAGGGGTCCCGCTTGACGTCCTCGATGAGCTTGTTGATCCGAGCGAGCGTCTTGCGGTCGTTCTTGAGCCAGGACGTGTAGTCCTCCCAGCCCTGGTCCTCGAAGACGAGCCTCACTCGGCACCCTCAGCGCCGGCGTCCCACGCATCAGGGTCGATCAGCTCGCGTTCCGACACGTTGGCGTGGGCCAATGCATTCTCATACGCCTTGAGCAGCCGACGAGCGTTCGCGGGAGAACGCAGCAGGTACGAGCCCTCGCGCAGCGCCGCGTAGTCCTCGGCCGAGACGAGCACAGCATTGCCGTGCTTGGAGACGATCTCGATGGCCTCGTGATCGTCGTTGACCTTCTTGATCAGAGGAAAGAGAGCCTTGCGGGCTTCGCTCGCGGTTATCGACATCGCATCATCAGAAAAACCAACACCATCCCAGCACCGGAAACGACAAGGGGCCGACTCCCAGAAGAGCCGACCCCTTATGACCTGCATGTTTGCCAGCCGTCAATGCGTTGTCATTTCGTCCGCTCACACGTTGAAGCGGAACTCCACCACGTCCCCGTCCTGCATGACGTAGTCCTTGCCCTCCATGCGGGCCTTGCCCTTCGCGCGGGCCTCGGCGACCGAGCCGGCCTCGACGAGGTCGTCGAAGGAGATGACCTCGGCCTTGATGAAGCCCTTCTGGAAGTCGGTGTGGATGACACCGGCGGCCTCGGGGGCGGTGGCGCCCTTCTTGATGGTCCAGGCGCGGGATTCCTTGGGGCCGGCCGTCAGGTAGGTCTGGAGGCCGAGGGTGTCGAAGCCGACGCGGGCGAGGGTGGCGAGGCCGGGCTCGGTCGCGCCGACCGACTCCAGCAGCTCCATGGCGTCCGCCTCGTCCAGCTCGGCGAGGTCCGCCTCCAGCTTGGCGTTCAGGAAGATGGCCTCCGCCGGGGCGACCAGGGCGCGCTGCTCGTTCTTGAAGTCCTCGTCCGTCAGCTCGTCCTCGTCGACGTTGAAGACGTAGAGGAAGGGCTTGGTGGTGAGCAGGTGCAGGTCGTGCAGCGGCTCGGCGCGCTCGCTGCCCTGGACGATGCCGTGCGCGAAGAGCGTGTCGCCCTTCTCCAGGATCTCCTTGGCCTCCTCGACCGCCTTGACCTTGGGCGCGACGTCCTTCTTGATCCGCGACTCCTTCTGGAGCCGGGGCAGGACCTTCTCGATGGTCTGCAGGTCGGCGAGGATCAGCTCGGTGTTGATCGTCTCGATGTCGTCCTTCGGCGAGACCTTGCCGTCCACGTGGACGACGTTCTCGTCCTTGAAGGCGCGGATGACCTGGCAGATCGCGTCCGACTCACGGATGTTCGCGAGGAACTTGTTGCCCAGGCCCTCGCCCTCGGACGCGCCGCGGACGATGCCCGCGATGTCGACGAAGTCGACGGTCGCCGGGAGGACGCGCTCCGACTTGAAGATCTCGGCCAGCTTCGCCAGACGGGCGTCGGGGACGCCGACCACGCCGACGTTGGGCTCGATGGTGGCGAACGGGTAGTTGGCCGCCAGCACGTCGTTCTTGGTCAGGGCGTTGAACAGGGTCGACTTGCCGACATTCGGCAGACCGACGATTCCGATCGTGAGCGACACGTTGCGACTTCCCGTACGTGAGATGAGGACTGGCGGAGTGGGCCGATCCACCAGTCTACGGGGTGCCCGCCCCGGCCCGGCGATGCCTCGAACGCTTGACCAAGCCGGGGCATTCGGCGTGTCGGACGGGCTATTCGGCACATAAACCGACCTAAGTTGGGTCAGTGGAGCAACCCAGGACACGCCATCCGCAGCCAGGACCGCGCCACGGCGTCCCCGCGCCGCTGCCGCCACAGGCGGCCCGCGGTCGCGTCCGCACGCCCCGGCAGCCCCCGCAGGGCGGCCAGATCCCGCCGGTCCGGCAGGCCCCGCCGGTCCGGCAGCCCCGGCCGGTCCGGCAGCGGCGGGCTGGCCCGGACCGGCGGGGCCTGCCG
>NZ_MUND01000341.1 GCF_002154375.1 Streptomyces glaucescens
GTCGCGGGGCAGACGGGAGTGTGACGACACCCCCTAGCTGTGCGCCCGTGGGCGCGCCCGCGTCACGATCTGATCGCTCATCCGGTGGCTCGGCAGGAGGAACCATGGACCTGACGGCGGTACGCGAGGTCGTCGACGGGCGGAGCACGCTGCCGTGGCGGCCGGGGGACGCCTGGCTCGCCGGCGGCACCACCCTGTTCGCCGAGCCCCGGCCCGGCCTGCGGCGGCTGCGCGATCTGAGCACCCATGGCTGGCCACCGCTCTCGGTGACCGAGGACGGGATCGAGATCGCGGCGACCTGCACCGTCGCCGAGCTGCTGTCGTTCGCCGAAGCACCCGGTGCCCCCTGGCCGGCCGGGCGAGCGCTCATCGCCGCCTGCTGCCGCGCGTTCTCCTCCTCCTTCAAGATCTGGAACACCGCGACCGTGGGCGGCAACCTGTGCTCGGCCCTGCCCGCCGGGCCCATGGTCTCCCTGTCCGTGGCCTTGCGCGGGACCTGCCGGGTGCTCGGCCCGGACGGCGGTGAACGTGCCGTGTCCGCCGAGGACTTCGTGATCGCCCCCGGGGTCACGGCACTGCTCCCCGGCGAGCTGCTGCGCTCCGTCGCACTGCCCGCCGCCGCGCTGGCCGAGCGCAGCACGATGCAGCGCGTGAGCACGCACCCGTGGGGCAGGTCGGTGGCCCTGGTGACGGGAACCCGCGATGCCGCCGGTCGGCTGACCGTCTCGGTGACGGCCGCCACGACGCGCCCGGTGTCCGTCTCCTTCCGCAGGCCGCCGTCCGCCGCCGAACTGACCGGCCGCCTGGCCGGGAAGCTGACACCCAATCTCCTCCTCGAGGACGTCCACGGCCGGGCCGACCGGCGTCGCCACCTGACCGGGCTCCTGGCCGAAGAGGTCCGGCGCGAGCTGACGGAGGAGCGGTAGGCCATGGTCTTCCGCGTGCGTGTCAACGGCCAGGAGGCACAGGAGCCGCCGAGGCCCGGGCAGTGCCTGCGCACCTACCTGCGCGAGCGCGGACTGACCGGGGTGAAGAAGGGCTGCGACACGGGAGACTGCGGCGCGTGCACCGTGCACGTGGACGGTCTGGCCGTGCACAGCTGCCTGTATCCGGCCCACCGTGCCGACGGTCGCACGGTGACGACCATCGAGGGCCTGGCCGCCGACGGCCGGGCCGGACACAGTGCCTGGGACGCTGCCGGAGCCGGCGCCGGAGACACCGCCGCCGACAGCGGAGTCGGGCATCCCGTGCAGGAGGCGTTCTGCCGGTCGCACGCCTTCCAGTGCGGCTACTGCGCCCCCGGGTTCATCATGACCACCGCCGCCCTGACCCCGGAACAGCTCGCCGACCTGCCGCAGGCTCTGAAGGGCAATCTGTGCCGGTGCACCGGCTACCGGTCCATCGAGGAGGCGGTACGGACCGCCCACGCCGGCCACGCGCGAGAACCCGCGCCCGTGCCCGCGCCGGATCTCACAGCAGACCCCGCACCGGACCCCGGCGACGACCGGGACCCGAGCGCCCTCGGCATCGTCACGGGCACCGCGCGCTTCACGCTGGACGTCCCCGAGCCGGACGGTCTGCTGCACCTGGCGCTGGTGCGCTCCCCGCACCGGCACGCGCGTATCGTCGGGATCGACACCAGCGCCGCGCTGGCCGTACCCGGCGTCCACGCCGTCCTCACCCACCACGACGCCCCCCGCACCCGCTATTCCACGGCGCTGCACGAGAACACCGGTGACGATCCGGCCGACACCCGCGTCCTGGACGACGTCGTGCGCCATGCCGGGCAGCGTGTCGCCGCGGTCGTCGCCGACCACCCCGCCACCGCCGCGGAAGCCGCACGGCTGGTCCGCGTCACCTACCAGGTGCTGCCCGCCGTCACCGATCCCGATCAGGCCCTCCGCGAAGAGGGGGTGCGCGTCCATGAGGACGGGAACATCGCCGGCGAGTTCCATCACACCGCCGGAGACACCGAGCGGGGACTGGCCGAAGCGGACGTCGTCCATGAGGGTGTCTTCCACACGCAGCGGGTGCAGCACACGGCCCTGGAATGCCATGCCAGCCGCGCCTGGACCGATCCGGACGGCCGCCTGCGTCTTCATTCGGCCACGCAGGCTCCGCACCTGGCGCGGCGGCGACTGTGTGAAGTGTTCGGGCTCGCGCCGGACCGTCTGCGCGTCACCGCGGGCCGCCTGGGCGGTTCCTTCGGCCGGGGACAGGATCTGCAGACCGAGGACATCGCCCTGCTCGCCACCCTGCGCACCGGCCGTCCCGTCCAGTTGGAGAACACCCGTACCGACGAACTCACCGCCACCACCACCCGCCACCCCTTCCACGTCACGGTCACCATCGGCGCGCGCCGCGACGGCACGCTCACCGCCCTGAAGCTGCGCGTCGTCTGCGACACCGGCGCCTACGGCAACCAGGGCCCTTCCGTCCTCACCGTCGCCTGCACCGAGGCCCTCGCCCACTACCGCTGTGCCAACCTGACCGTGGACGGCTACTGCGTACGCACGAACAACCCGCCCGCCGGCGCGTTCCGCGGCTACGGCGCCGGCCAGCTCACCTTCGCCGTCGAATCCGCCCTCGACGAACTGGCCCGCCGTCTGCACCTGGCCCCCCTGGCCATCCGCGCCCGGGCCTACCTGCCACCTGGCGCGCCGGCGCCCTTTCCCGGTGCCGGCGGACGAAGCCCGGTGATGGACACCGGCCTCGCCCACTGCCTGGACGTCCTCGGCCGGGTACGCGACCGGCGCCTGCGCACCCGCCCCGTGCGGGCAGGGCCACGCCGCCTGGTCGGCGAAGGTCTGGCCGTCGCCACCCGGCACACCGTCCCTGCCGACGGGCATGTCGCCCAGGCGGCCGTCACCCTGCGCGCCGACGGCCACTACGACGTGGCCGTCGCGATCCCGGACTTCGGCAGCGGCACCCGTACCGCCCTGCGTGACATCGCCGCCGAGGCCCTCCACACCCACCCCGGCCGCGCCCACCTGAGCGACGCCGACCCCGACCACCTCCACCACC
>NZ_MUND01000342.1 GCF_002154375.1 Streptomyces glaucescens
GCCCAGCCGCCCTGACACCCCCTCACACGCGCCGTACGGCCCCCGTCTCCCCGATGGCCCAGTGCGACAGGCGGCGGGCGGCGTCCGCTCCTAATGTGTCGATTAGTCAACTTCGTCCCACACGGAGGTACCCCCATGTTCCTGCGTTCCTCCCTCGCCCGTCTCGCCATAGCCACCGCCGCCGGTGTCCTCGCCGGCGCCGTCGCCGTCACGCCCGCCGCCGCGAGTGACGACTGGGGTGCCGAGGACGCGAGCCGTGGCGTGTTCGGCAGTCAGGGCGGCGGCCACCACGACGGGCACCACGATGCGCGCCTGTACCAGGGCGTCGTCACCGCCGACAGGCTGCTGCTGCGCAGCGCCCCGACGCGCGGCAGCCAGGTGATCCGTGCCGTCCACCGGGGCGACGTCGTGTCGATCTTCTGCAAGACACCGGGCGACAAGGTAGGGGGCAATCCACTGTGGTACCTCCTCACGGACGGCACCTGGGCCTGGGGTGCGGCCCGCTTCATCGACAACATCGGTCCCGCGCCACGCTGGTGCTGACGGACACACCCGGCAAGTCGCCCCGCTTGGGTAGGTTCCGGACATGACGAAGGCCGGAATCGGAACCGCCGTGGC
Source organism: Streptomyces glaucescens (assembly GCF_002154375.1). GTDB lineage: Bacteria > Actinomycetota > Actinomycetes > Streptomycetales > Streptomycetaceae > Streptomyces > Streptomyces glaucescens. The sequence continues at coordinate 619 of NZ_MUND01000342.1, forward strand.
CGTGGACGCGCCCGCTGTGGCGGTACGCCTCCCCCGGCGCCGCGGCATCGAACTCGCCCTCATCGTCGTGGCCGTGCTGCTCTCGGTGTACGGCTACTGCGCTGTCGGCCTCGCCCAGCACGGGACCCTCCCGCCCGGCGCCGCCGGCTACGGCGCCGGGCTCGGTGTGCTGGCGCTCCTCGCCCACCTGGCGGTACGGCTGCGCGCCCCCTACGCCGATCCCCTGCTGCTGCCCATCGGCGTCCTGCTCAACGGTCTCGGTCTGGTGCTGATCTACCGGCTGGACCTGGAGACCCCGGGCGACCGGGCGGCCCCCGCGCAGCTCGTCTGGTCCACGCTCGGTGTGGCCCTGTTCATCGGGGTCGTGTTCTTCCTGCGCGACCACCGCTTCCTCCAGCGGTACGCGTATGTCTGGGTGGCCGCCGCGCTGGCCCTGCTCACCCTGCCGATCTTCTTCCCGGCGGTGAACGGGGCCCGCATCTGGATCCGGGTCGCCGGGTTCTCCATCCAGCCGGGCGAGTTCGCGAAGGTGCTGCTGGCGGTGTTCTTCGCCGCGTACCTGTCCGCGAACCGCAGCGCCCTGGCGTACACCGGCCGCAGGATCTGGCGGCTCCAGCTGCCCACCGGCCGGGTGCTGGGCCCGATCGTCGCGATCTGGCTGGCCAGCGTGGGCGTGCTGGTCCTGGAGCGGGACCTGGGCACTTCGCTGCTCTTCTTCGGGCTGTTCGTCGTCATGCTCTACGTCGCCACGGGCCGCTCCGGCTGGATCGCCGTCGGCCTGCTCCTCGCGGTGCTCGGCGCGGTCGCCGTGGCGCGGCTGGAACCGCACGTGCACGGCCGGATCGAGGACTGGCTGCATCCGTTCGCCACCATCGACGCCGGTCAGGGGCCCAACCAGCTCGCGCAGTCGTTGTTCGCCTTCGCCGAGGGCGGGATCCTCGGCACCGGTCTGGGCCTCGGCCACTCCATCCTCATCGGCTTCGCCGCCAAGTCGGACTTCATCCTGGCCACGGCCGGCGAGGAACTGGGCCTGGCCGGGCTGTCCGCCGTCTTCCTGCTGTACGGCCTGCTGGTGGAGCGCGGTTACCGCGCGGGCCTCGCCCTGCGCGACCCGTTCGGGCGACTGCTCGCGGTGGGCCTCGCCACCATCGTGGCGCTCCAGGTGTTCGTGATCGCGGGCGGGGTGACCGGGCTGATCCCACTGACCGGCATGGCGATGCCGTTCCTCGCCCAGGGCGGCTCCTCGGTCGTCACCAACTGGGCGATCGTGGCCCTGCTGATCCGGGTGAGCCACGCGGCCCGCAAGCAGTACGACGGGCAGGTGGCCCCGTGACCCGCCACATCCGGCACGCCGCCGTCTTCTGCGCGCTGCTCCTGACGGCGCTGCTGGTCAACGCCGCCCGCATCCAGGTCTTCCAGGCCCCGGCGTACGACGACAATCCCGCCAACCGCCGCCAGACCATCGCCCGTTACGGCCAGCCGCGCGGCGACATCCTGGTCGGCGGGCGGCCGGTCACCGGCTCCAAGGACACCGCGGGCCGGCTCCGCTACGAGCGGACGTACAGCGACGGGCCGCTGTACGCCCCGGTCACCGGCTTCGCCTCGCAGGTCTACGGTTCCTCGTTCCTGGAGCACACCGAGGACGGGATCCTCTCCGGCACCGACCCGATGCTGGCGCCGTTCCCGCTGGTGGGCGATCTGACCCGGGCCCGCAGTCCGGGCGGTGACGTGGCGACCACCCTCAACGCGGCGGCCCAGCGGGCGGCGTACGCCGGGCTGGGGGCGCGCAAGGGCGCGGTGGCGGCGCTGGAGCCGTCGACCGGGCGCATCCTGGCGCTGGTCTCCACCCCGTCGTACGACCCGGAGTCGCTGTCGGGCAACGGTGTGACGGTGGCCCGGTCCTGGGCGCAGCTGAACGAGGACCCGAGCAAGCCGATGCTCAACCGGGCGGCGGGGCAGACCTATCCGCCGGGGTCCACCTTCAAGGTGGTGACGGCGGCGGCGGCGCTGGACGCGGGTGTGATCACGGATGTCGACGCGCCGACCGACTCGCCCGCCCCGTACACCCTGCCCGGCACCACGACGAGACTGACCAACGAGAGCGAGGGCTGCGAGGACGCGCCGCTGCGGGTGGCCTTCGAGTGGTCCTGCAACACGGTGTTCGCCAAGCTCGGCGTGGACGTCGGGGTGGCGGACATGGCGGCGACGGCCGAGGCGTTCGGCTTCAACGCGACGGACCTGCGC
>NZ_MUND01000343.1 GCF_002154375.1 Streptomyces glaucescens
TGCGCGATCAGCTCGGCGCCGCTCACGCCCGCGGCGTCCAGAGCGGTCGCGAGCGCGTCGGCGTGCTCCTCCAGGCTGTAGCCGAAGCCCGCGGGCCGGTCACTGATGCCGTGTCCGGGCAGGTCGACGAAGAGGCTGCGCCGGCCCGCGAGTTCGGGCCGGGCGGCGATGTGGGCGTGGTACGCGGCCGAGGCCGCCCCGAGACCGTGGACGTACACCCGCGCGGGCTCCGCGCCCGGCGCCTCCGTCCACCGGATGCGACTGCCTTCACCGTCGAACACCGCCTGCCTCATGGCGCGCCCTCCCTCACTGTGATCGCCGCGTGCCGTCGGCACACGAGCGACTATACATCGGCGACGAGGTATTGCGCAGACGCAGTATAAAGAGCCCGTGGTACACGGGTACGGGGGTATCGAGGATCGGAGGTACAGCGAGGGCGTGGGAGTGCGGGAGAATGGCGGCATGCTGGAGCTCGCCATCCTCGGATTCCTGTACGAAGCCCCGCTGCACGGCTATGAGCTGCGTAAGCGCATCACGGCTCTGACGGGGCACGTGCGGCCGGTCGCGGAGAGCACGCTGTATCCCGCGATCAAGCGGTTGGAGCGGGGTGGTCTCCTGGTCCGCACCACCGAGCCGGGGACGGTGGCCGCCCCGCGGCATGTGCTCTCCCTGACCGACGAGGGCCGGCGCGACCTGCGCCGCCGGCTCGCCGAGCCCGCTCAGCGCGACATCACGGACGAGAACCGCTGGTTCACCGCGCTCGCCTTCCTGCGCCACCTGGACGACGCCGGCGCGCAGGCGGCCGTACTGCGCCGGAGGCTGGCCTTCCTGGAGGAGCCCGCGAGCTTCTTCTACGACGGTGACCGCCCGCTCGCCGCCGAGGACCTGGACGATCCGTTCCGGCAGGGCATCCTGACCATCGCGCGCGCCACGTCCCGGGCGGAACTCAGCTGGCTGCGCGCCACGTTGTCGTCACTCGGAGGCTGACCGGCCGCGGTGCCGCACCGGGCAGCCACGCACCCCCGGCGTCGGCCAGGTGCCCAGGTCGGCCAGCCGGTACCCGTCGGGGTACCCCTTGATCTCCCAGTTCTGCCGGGCGAAGTGCGGGGACCTCCGCGGCGGGAGCAGCCGGACCGCCCGGCCGCGCAGCCGCACCGCATGGCGCACCAGCGCACGCGTGCCGGGGCTCGGCACCGGATAGCGGAAGGCCCGCAGCAGCGGGTCGTCGAGCAGCGCCAGGATGCCGGTGCGCAGCACGGGCCCGAGAGGGCGTGGATACCAGGAGGCCATCAGGTCGAGCGTGGCGTCCGAGACCCGGCGCCCCGCCTCGTCCCAGTCGAAGTGGGCGGCCTCGTAGTCGTCGAGGCAGGCCTCGAAGTCCTCGTAGGTCTCCGGGACGTCCTTGATGCCCATGTGCCGCCCCAGGGTGCCGTAGTGCACCGTGAAGGCGGTGATCTCGTGCTGGGACAGCCTGCGCCAGGCGAAGGCGTCGATCCATCGTCTGGGCATCACGACGAACGTGCACAGCACGTACCGCATGTCGTCGTTGCTGATGTCGTACGATCGGTGCATCTGGTTGATGCGGCGGACCGCCGTGCGGCCGGGCGTGCTGTCGAAGCCGTGCTCCACGACGGCGTCGAGCAGCAGTGAGGTGTCGTCGTACCGCTTCTGTGTGCGGTCCGTCAGCTCGGCGGTCTCGGCGAGCAGCCGGCCGATGCTCGGCACGGCGTAGGTGCGGTACAGCGCCAGCTCCAGGGCGCGGGTGTAGTCCCAGGGGAACTCGTAGGCCGACGTGAGCCGGAGGATGGCCGTCGCCTCCTCGTGCGGATCCATCCGCCGGATCTGCTCGAGCCGCGCGAAACGCTTCACCGCGTCCCTCCCCCTTCTGCCGCCGAGGCTCCAACTCTACGTTGGAAGGCACTGCTTGAATCGGTCGGTGACGAACGACCTCACAGGGGGAAGGTGGTCGGCATGTTCGGCAAGGTACGCCAGGCATGGGGGAAGTTCCAGGGCGCCGCGCGGGAGGAGCGGAGTGCCGGCCGCGCCACCCGCACGCACAATCTCTTCGAGGCGGCGGCCGTGTACGTGTCGGCCTGCGCGGAGAACGACCAGGAGCGGAGCGACGAGGCGGCGGGCTGGGTGTCGCCGGAGGCGCTGTCCTTCGGGGTGAACGAGCTGGCCTGCCGCGCGGTGATCGCGCTCGCGCGGGAGCGCGGCCAGTCGCCCCAGACCGTCGCCCGGGACCTCCTGGGGCTGCCGGCGGCCTGATTCCCGCGGTCCCGAGGTGGCCGATTCGTCCGGTCTCCTCCGGATCACCGCAGTTCCGCGTGGTCGAAGGAGTCGTGACAAGCGGCTCCCGGTCGCACTAGGGTGCGCGCCGTTGGACGAACCCCTGGGGAGGCTGTGATGGCCGGGACTGATGAGGACGCCGTCGCCGCCGCGGACGACGCGCTGTATGTGCTCACGGCGGTGCTGCTGACACCGGCGAAGTTCCCGAGTGTGCTGGGCGACGACTATCCGGAGGCCTGCGCGGCACTCGGTCTGGCGCCGCTGGCCGACGGGTACGGCCTGGTGCTGGGCCAGGACGGTGAGGGCGCGCGGTGGACCGTGGTCACCGACGACGTGTCCCTGGTGGCCGTCGCCATCGCCTCCTGGGACTGCGGGATGGAGTACGACCTGTCGCCGGACGAACGCAGCGTGGTCACCGCGCTGCCCGGGTGGCCCCTCGCGCTCGCGGTGGCGGCGCCCGGTCTGCCCGCGCCGCACGACCCCGGCCCCGACATGACCGACAGTCCGCCACTGACCCCGCCCGACACGAGCGTCTGGGGTCCCGCCCAGCGGCGGCTCGGGGCCGACGAGATAGCCCTCCAGTGGGCGCAGTGGCGGGAGCAGCTCGACGACTCCGAGTTCACGACCCCCGGCGGCACCGGTGAGGGCGTCACCGGTGAGGGCGGGCAAGGGGCCGGGCACGGCGGTGTGCGTCGGGTGCTCGCCGAGGCACGCGCGTACGTGGCCACACCGCCGCCCCTGGGCCGGGTGCGGTCGTCCTTCGCCCCGGGCGACGCGCGGACGCTGCGCGCCGACGGTCCAGGCTGGTCCCTGGTGGCCAGGACCGACGACATCGCGTTCGTGCTGCTCGACGAGATGCCCGGGGAGATCCTGCCGGTGGGGCGCGGACCTGAGCTGCCGGGACTGCTGGAGGCGCTGGACAGGATGGCCGTACGCCCGAGCTGAGCGGGTCGGCGGGCCAGCCCGGGCCGGCCGGGCCGCAGGGACCATCGCGTGGCGGACCGGATCCGAACCCGCCACGCGATGTGCGCCGCCGTCAGCCCCGAGCGCCGCTCGGCGACGCAGGGGTGGATGGGGAGCCGGCGGCTAGCGGCCGATCTCCTTGCGGGTGGCGCGGCGCAGCCGGCGCCGCTGCGCGGGGTCCAGGGCGAGGTACGCGGCGGCGGGGACGCCCAGCACGATCAGCAGCGCCGCCCACCAGGGAAGCCAGATCAGCAGAAGAAGACCTGCCGCCACACCCCCTGCGGCGATCTTCGCGTTCTTCGACATGTGAGTCGCCTCCTTCGCGGCCAGTGCCGCTCTCTGCCGGGAAGAACGGCCCCGCACCGTGGGCGGTTCCGGGCGGCACCCCTGAGACATCCCTGACATCCGTCCCTTAGGGTCTCCCGAAGCCCTCCCGTTCCGTGACTCAAGTCACAACTCTGCCACGCCGGGTCGATCGGTGCGGTGCTGTACCCTCGGCGACTCCGACCCCAGGTAGTCAAATTTGAGGAATGCGACGCACTGTGCAGAGGACTTCCCCGGCAACCTCCTCCGAGATCCGTGAACTCACCCGCTGCCACGCAGTGTTCCTGCCCGGTGACCCGGCCCGCACCGGTCGCGTCGCCTTCTGGCGGCCCGACGGCGAGACCCCGCCGGACGTCGCCGCGGGCACCGTCACGGACCTGATTGTCGTCCTGCGCGACGGCGACGGCGGCGTGGAGCGGGCCGCCGTGCCCGCCGTCGTCCTGCCACTCCGCAGGGCCCTGCCCGTCCTCACCCGCGCGCGTGTCACCGAGCAGGGCGACCGGGCGGCCGTGTTCTGGGGCGCGGCGGCGCTTCTCGCCCTGGGATTCACCGCGCGGGGTCTGCTGTTGCCCGGTCTGTCCGCGAGCGACCACGACGCCTGGCGCGCCGGTCCGCTGCGCGCGGAGGAGACCGAGCAGGTGCGCCGGCTCGCCGCCGCGATGCCGCCGGAGGCGCACGCCCTGCCGGTGGACCATGCGGAGCCGCCGCGGCTGCCCGACCCGGAACCGCTGCTGCGGGCCTTCCTGGACGCCGTCGCCGACACACTGCCCCGCTCCCCCGCCGCGCCGCTCGTCACCGGCGGTCCGGCGTACGCGCGACCGGAGCCGCGGCGGCTGCCCGAGCAGCGCGCCTGGGCCGCAGACATCGCCGCCGGCCATGACGCGGGCGTGCGGATCTCGCTGCGGATCGAGGTGACGGGGCTGACGGACGCCCCGGAACGGGCGACGCCCGCCTTCCGCGCGGTGCCGCAGCTGCACCTGGTGAGCGATCCCTCCCTCGTCGCGGACGCGGCCGACGCGTGGGCCGCCACGGACGCCGCGGGCCGTGCCTTCGGCCCACGCGCGCGGATGGACGCCCTCGTGGCCCTGCGCCGCGCGGCCCGTGCCTGGCCGCCGCTCGGCCCGCTGCTCTCGGCCGCAGTGCCGGACTCGGTGGACCTCGTGGACGAGGAGGTCACCGAACTGCTCGGCGAGGGGGCGGCGGCACTCGCGGCGGCCGGGATCGACGTGCACTGGCCGAGAGAGCTGGCCCGTGAGCTGACCACCCGCGCGGTGGTCGGTCCGCCGGACGACGAAGAGGGCACCGGCAGGCTCTCCTCGGACGCGCCGTCGTTCCTGTCCGCCGACGCGCTGCTCGCGTTCAACTGGTCGTTCGCGCTCGGCGACCAGCGGCTGACCCGGGAGGAGCTGGACCGCCTCGCCGAGGCGAACCGCCCGGTGGTCCGGCTGCGCGACCAATGGGTGCTCGTCGACCCCCAGGAGGTCCGCCGGGCCAGAGACCGGCAGGACCGCAAGGTGACGCCGATCGACGCGCTGGGCGCGGCCCTGACGGGCTCCGCGGAGATCGACGGACGCCGGGTCGAGGTACGGGCCACGGGCTGGCTGGCAGGGCTGCGCGAGCGGCTCGCCGACCCCGAGGGCCAGGAGCCGGTCGCCCAGCCCGCCGCTCTCGCCGCCGAGCTGCGCGACTACCAGCGCCGCGGCCTGAACTGGCTGGCCCGGACGACCTCCCTGGGGCTCGGCTGCTGCCTCGCCGACGACATGGGTCTCGGCAAGACCATCACGCTGATCTCCCTGCATCTGCACCGGCAGACCGACCCCACGGCCGCCGGTCCCACCCTCGTCGTCTGTCCCACGTCCCTGATGGGCAACTGGCAGCGCGAGATCGAGAGGTTCGCGCCGGGCACGCCCGTGCGCCGCTTCCACGGGGCCCGGCGCGACCTCGACGACCTGGCCGACGGCGAGTTCGTGCTCACCACCTACGGCACCATGCGCCTGGACACGCGCCGACTGGCGCAGGTGCCGTGGGGTCTGGTGGTGGCCGACGAGGCCCAGCACGTGAAGAACCCCTACTCGGCGACCGCGCGGGCCCTGCGCGCCATCGGCGCACGCGCGCGCGTGGCACTCACCGGCACCCCGGTGGAGAACAACCTCTCCGAGCTGTGGGCGATCCTCGACTGGACCACCCCGGGCCTGCTGGGCCGGCTGGGCACGTTCCGCGCGCGGTACGCGCAGGCGGTGGAGAGCGGCCGGGACCCCGCCGCCGCGGAGCGGCTGTCCCGGCTGGTGCGCCCCTTCCTGCTGCGCCGCCGCAAGTCGGACCCCGGGATCGCGCCGGAACTGCCGCCGAAGACGGAGACGGACCGCGCGGTGTCGCTGACACCGGAGCAGACGGGCCTGTACGAGGCCGTGGTGCGCGAGACGCTCGCGGAGATCGCGGGCGCCGACGACATGGCCCGGCGCGGGCTGATCGTGAAACTGCTGACCGCTCTGAAGCAGATCTGCAACCACCCGGCGCAGTACCTCAAGGAGGAGCGCCCGCGGATCGCCGGACGCTCCGGCAAGCTGGAGCTGCTGGACGAACTGCTCGACACCATCCTCGCCGAGGACGCGGGTGTTCTGGTCTTCACGCAGTACGTCGCGATGGCGCGGCTGATCGAGCGGCATCTGTCCGCGCGGGGCGTGCCCTCGCAGTTCCTGCACGGCGGGACGCCCGTGCCGGAGCGGGAGGCGATGGTGCGGCGCTTCCAGGACGGTGAGGTCCCGGTCTTCCTGCTGTCGTTGAAGGCGGCGGGCACCGGGCTCAACCTCACGCGCGCGGAGCACGTCGTGCACTACGACCGCTGGTGGAACCCCGCCGTGGAGGCCCAGGCCACCGACCGCGCGTACCGCATCGG
>NZ_MUND01000344.1 GCF_002154375.1 Streptomyces glaucescens
CCCGCACCCCCATCGTCACGGCATCCGCCACCGCCTCACCCACCTCCTCACCCCGCACTCCCACGACACCGCCGACAAGGTCGACTCCGCCCTGGAGTCCTCGGCCCGCGGCATGCGCGCCCTCTGGGTGTCACTGGCGGTGCTGGGGGCGACGGCGCTGGCGCAGGCGGTCGTGGTGACGGTCTCCGGGTCGGTCGCACTGCTGGGCGACACGGTCCACAACGCCGCCGACGCGCTGACCGCCGTACCGCTCGGCATCGCGTTCGTGCTCGGCCGCCGCGCGGCGACCCGCCGCTTCACCTACGGCTACGGCCGCGCCGAGGACCTGGCGGGGATCGTGATCGTGCTGACCATCGCCGCGTCGGCGGCGTTCGCCGGGTGGACGGCGGTCGACCGGCTGCTCGATCCGCGCCCGGTGACGCACGTGCCGGCGGTGGCGGTGGCCTCGCTGGTCGGTTTCGTGGGGAACGAGTGGGTGGCCCGGTACCGGATCCGCGTCGGCCGGGAGATCGGTTCGGCCGCGCTGGTCGCCGACGGACTGCACGCGCGCACCGACGGCTTCACCTCACTGGCGGTGCTGCTGGGCGCGGGCGGCTCGGCGGTCGGCTGGCATGCGGCCGACCCGGTCGTCGGACTGGCGATCACCGTGGCGATCGCGCTGGTCCTGCGGGACGCGGCCCGTGAGGTGGTCCGGCGGGTGATGGACGCCGTCGACCCGGCCCTGGTGGACCGGGCGGAGCGGGCGCTGCGCGAGGTGCCGGGCGTGCGCGGGGTGGGCGAGCTGCGGCTGCGCTGGATCGGGCACCGAATGCGGGCCGAGGTGGCGGTGGTGGTGGACGGCGAGGCGACGGTCCGCCAGGCCCACGCGATCGCGGTGGCCGCCGAACACACCCTGCTGCACGCCGTTCCGCGGCTGACCGCCGCCCTCGTGCACGCCGATCCGGCGCCGGTGCCGGGCGAGCCGGACCCGCATCGCGCGCTGGCCCACCACGCGACGGCCTGAACCGCGCCCCGGCGGCGGCACCGGCGAGAAGACTCAGACGGCCACGCCCAGCCCCTCCAGCACGACCGCGCCGGGCAGTTCGGCCAACGCCTTGCCCGGCACCAGCAGCTTGCCGCGCCGCCGGCCGCTGCCGACCAGGACGTACGGCAGGTCGACGACCGCCGAGTCCACCAGCACCGGCCAGTCGGCGGGCAGCCCGATCGGCGTGATGCCGCCGTACTCCATGCCGGTCTCCCCGGTCGCCGTGTCCATGGACGCGAAGGAGGCCTTGCGGGCGCCGAGCCGGCGGCGGACGACGCCGTTGACGTCGACCCGGGTGGTGGAGAGCACCACGCAGGCGGCGAGCGTGCTCTCGCCGCCCCGCTTCCCGGCGACGACCACGCAGTTCGCGGACTGCTCCAGCAGCTCCCGGCCGTAGTGCTCCACGAAGACGGCGGTGTCGGCCCACTGCGGGTCGGTGTCGACGTAGAGGATCTGCTCGGCGGGGACGGCGCCGGACCACTCGCGTACGGCGTCGGCGACCGGTCGGGTCAGTTCGTCGAGGCAGTCGGGGGCCGGGGTGGCCTGGTCGAAGTCTCCGATGGGTGCGCGCATGGCCGCACGGTAACAGCCGTACGGCGCCGGGCGGCCGGGTGTCTCAACGGACGGGTGGCACCGAGACGGCCATGATCATTTGCATCGGCACCCGACCCGTGTTGCCGTACGTGTGCGGGGTGTTGGCCTCGAAGGAGGCGCTGGCGCCCGCGGGAATGCGGTGCTCCGCACCGTCCACGGTCAGCGTCAGTTCCCCTTCGGTGACATGGAGCAGCTCGACCGTTCCGGCGGGGTGCGGGTCGGAGTCGCTGTGCTCGCCCGGCATCAGCCGCCACTGCCACATCTCCAGCGGGCCGGGCGCCTCGGCGCCGGCGAGCAGGAGGTTGTAGCTGCCCGCGTCGGTGTGCCACAGCCGTACGGCCTGCTCGGCGGGGACGACCCGGACCCTGGGGCCCTGTTCGTAGTCGAGCAGGGTGGTGATGCTGACGCCGAGCGCGTCGCCGATCTTGACGACCGTGCCGAGGCTGGGGTTGGTGCGCGCCTGCTCGATCTGGATGAGCATGCCGCGGCTGACGCCGGCCCGGGCGGCGAGCACGTCCAGGGTGAAGCCGCGTACCGCCCGCCAGTGCTTGACGCTGCGCGCGAGGGACTGCGTCAGCAGGTCGAGGTCCGACACATTCCGTCCAAGGGAGCCGTGGTCCACTGTCGTGGTCCAATATTCTGAATGACAGAGTGCAGTTTGCTGAACTACGGTGTGATGCACCCGATCGTTCACCGAACTGTACTGCGAGGCGACCCGTGACAGCACTCTTCGCCCTGGCCACCAGCCTCCTGTGGGGTCTGGCCGACTTCGGCGGCGGTCTGCTGACCCGGCGCACGCCCGCGCTCACCGTGGTCGTCGTCTCGCAGACGATCGCCGTGCTCGTCCTCGGCGCGCTCGTCGTCGCGACCGGCGCCCGGAGCGAGGCCGGGCCGCAGCTGTGGTTCGCGGTGGGCGCCGGACTGGTGGGCCCGGTCGCGATGCTCGCCTTCTACAAGGCGCTCGCCCTGGGACCGATGGGAGTGGTCTCCCCGCTCGGCTCGCTGGGCGTGGCCGTCCCCGTCGGCGTGGGCCTGGTCCTGGGCGAACGGCCGGGGCTGCTCCAGCTCGCGGGCATCCTGGTCGCCGTGGCGGGGGTGGTGCTCGCGGGCGGGCCCCAGTTCCGGGGCGCCCCGGTCCAGCGCCAGGCCGTGCTGCTCACCCTGCTCGCGGCGTTCGGCTTCGGCGCTGTGATGGCCCTGATCGCCGAGGCCTCGACCACCGTCACCGGCCTGTTCCTGGCCCTGTTCGTGCAGCGGGTGACGAACGTCGTCGCGGGCGGCACCGCCTTGTACGTCTCCGTGCGGCGCGGCGTCCCCGCCCTCCCGGCGGACGGCTTCCCCTGGGGCGCGCTGCCCGCGCTCGCCTTCGTCGGACTCGCCGACGTCGCGGCCAACGGCACCTACGCGATCGCCGCCCAGCACGGCCCGGTCACCGTGGCCGCCGTGCTCGCCTCGCTCTACCCGGTGGTGACCGCGCTGGCCGCGCGCGGCATCCTCAGCGAACGGCTGCGCGCGGTCCAGGCGGCGGGCGCCGGACTGGCCCTCGCGGGCTCGCTGCTGCTGGCGACCGGCTGACTCAGGGCTCCGCGTCGACCTCGTCCAGCTGCGCGAGGCGGGCCACCGCCTCCTCGTCGAGCCCCGACAGCCGCAGCAACTGGTCGGAGGTCACACCCTCCGGTATCGGCACCGGCGCCGGGGTGCGCAGCGGCGGCTGCCAGCCCTCGGCCGGCGTCCAGCGCCGTACGACCTTGGCGGGCGCCCCCGCGACGACGGCGTGGTCGGGCACCGTGCCGCGCACCACGGCCCCCGCCGCCACCACCACGTTCCGCCCGATCCGGGCCCCCGGCAGGATCACCGCGCCGGTGCCGATCCAGCAGCCCGGTCCGATCTCCACCGGCTCCATCCGCGGCCACTGCCTGCCGATCGGCTGGTGCGGATCGTCGTACGAGTGGTTGGTGGAGGTGACGTAGACGTACGGGCCGAAATAGCAGTCGCTGCCGATGGTGACCGTGGTGTCGGCGATGACATGGCTGCCGCGGCCGAGGACCACGCCGTCGCCGATGCGCAGGATCGGCTCCGGGCCGAGGTCGAGATCGGGCATCAGACCGGCCGTCAGGGTGACCTGCTCGCCGACGATGCAGTGCGATCCCAGGTGGATCCACGGTTCCCCGAAGACCGTGCCGAGCGGGAAGGCCAGCCGGGTGCCGGCGCCCATCGAGCCGAAGCGGAACCGTCCCGGGTGCTCGGCGGTGACCGAGCCGGTGCGCTGCAGCCAGGCCCAGCCCGCGTGGACCGCCCGCTGGGCCAGACGACGGCGCCATGAGGAGAACGTGTTCTTGGGCTTCGGCACCCGCTCACGGTACTCAGGGGGCAGGGCACCCAAGGGCCGGGAGGCCTGTGATCTTCGCCCCACCGGGTGGCGTACCGTGCGGGGGTACCCGACTACCAGGAGGCGACGATGGCTCACCAGGCCCTGATCACGGGGATCGGCGGCAAGGAACCGGCGGTGCACCCGGAGGCGTTCGTGGCGCCGGGGTCCACCGTGATCGGGGACGTGACGCTGGGGGCGGGCACGAGTGTCTGGTACGGGGCGGTGCTGCGCGGCGACGTCGAGCGGATCTCGGTGGGCGCGAGCAGCAATGTGCAGGACAACTGCACGCTCCACGCCGACCCCGGTTTTCCCGTCACCGTCGGCGAGCGCGTCTCCATCGGGCACAACGCCGTCGTCCACGGCGCGACCGTCGAGGACGACTGCCTGATCGGGATGGGCGCCACGGTGCTCAACGGCGCGGTCATCGGCGCGGGTTCGCTGGTCGCCGCGCAGGCGCTGGTGCCGCAGGGCATGCGTGTGCCCCCGGGCTCGCTCGTCGCTGGTGTACCGGCCAAGGTCAAGCGGGAGCTGACCGACGAGGAGCGCGAGGGCGTCACGCTGAACGGGACGATGTACGCGGAGCTGGCGAAGGCGCACCGCGACGTGCACGCCACCCGGCCGTAGGGCCCCGGCGGGCGGCCGTCAGTCGGCGGCCGGGACCGGCTCCGGCTCGGCCACCGGCTGCTGCGCCGTCCGCGTCGCCTGCTTCGCCTTGCGCTTGATGATCAGCATCGAGGCGAGGCCGACGCCCACGGCCAGCACCAGGCCGACCCACGAGAAGCGCTTGAGCCAGGCCTCGGCCACCACGCCGACGTAGTAGATGACCGCGGTGGTGCCGCCCGCCCAGACGATGCCGCCGAGCACGTTGGCGATGAGGAACTTCCAGTACGGCATCCGCAGCACGCCCGCGAGCGGGCCGGCGAAGATCCGGAGCAGGGCGATGAACCGGCCGAAGAAGACGGCCCACACGCCCCACTTCTCGAAGGACCGCTCGGCGGTGGCGATGTGCCCCTCGCTGAAGTGCCGGGGGAACTTGCCGCCGAGCCAGGCCAGCAGCGGGCGTCCGCCCTTGCGGCCGATGGCGTAGCCGATGGAGTCGCCGATGATCGCGCCGGCGGTCGCGCAGGCGCCGAGGATCACCGGGTCGATGTCGCCGTGCTGGGAGGCGAGCAGGGCGGAGGAGACCAGGATGATCTCGCCCGGCAGCGGGATGCCCAGGCTCTCCAGACCGATGACCACTCCCACCAGCGCGTAGATGCTGACCGCGGGGACGGTCTCGAGCCATTCCTGGACGTGCACCGCAGCTTCCCTCTCGTCGCCTGGCCGGCATGCGCCCGGGCGGGCGCGTGCCGGTGCAGCCTACCGGGTCACGGTGACACCGCAGCGTCCCACGGGTCACCGCGGTGGACGCCGGTTCAGCCGACGTGCGCGGCGAGGGCCGAAAGGACCTCTCCCGGGGCGGACGGTACGACGGGCTCCGCCTCGAACGCCGTCACCGGAGCCGCCGCGGGCAGGAGCGCCGGCGCGGTCCACGCGACCGGCTCGGGCGGCGGCTGCTGCCCGGACGCGTTGTCGAACCGGCGCTTCGGCCGGCTCTCCGCGGCGCCCTCGTCCACCGCTTCGAGCTCCCAGCGCTGTCCGGGCGAACCGTCCCGGCCGGTGACGACGACCTCCGTCCCGGGCCCGGCGGCGACGGCCCGTCCGGGGTGCCGCCGGGGCAGGAGTTCACCGCGCACGGTGAGGTCGTAGCGCGTCCGCCCGGCCGGGGTGGGTGCCCGGCCGGGCGGACGCGGACGGTGGCGCCTTACGGGTTGGAGCCGACGATCTTCGGGACGGCGCCGTTCGACGCCTTGATGACGTAGTTGCCCTTGAAGGTGGGCTTGGTGGAGGTGGTGACCACCGAGCCGCAGTTGACCGGGGCCGGGTTGGAGCTGACGATCAGCTCGCCCGCGACGCTGTTGACGGCCAGGACGCCCGTGGAGTTGGTGTAGGTGGCCGAAGCCTTGCCCGTCACGGTGAACTTGCAGGCGCCCGCGCTCACGTTGGCCTTGATGTTGCCGACGTAGCCCGTGGTGACGCCGGTCGCGGCGTTGTAGTCCTGGGCGACGACCGTCCACGGGGTGACCGCCACGGTGCTGACGTTGCCCAGGACACTGGTGCACGGCGAGGTCGACGTGCCGAAGCCGATGGTGTTGATGTTGGCGACCGTGGCCGGGTTGCCGGTGGCGCTGGCCATGGTGCCGGACGCGCTCGAGGTCGTGCACGTCATCGGAATCGTCGCGGTCAGCACGATGTTGCCGCTGTTCGTCGCCGTGTAGCTGCCCGTCGGGGTGACGGTCCACACCGTGGAGGGAACCGCCGAGGCGGGCCCGACGGTGAGACCGAAGGCGGCCGCGGCCGCACCCGCCACGACGGCGAACCTTCTCGTGTGCTTCTTCATGACGTCGGCTCTCCTTGTGGTTGAACGGCAGGGATGGGCCGCGGCTGAATCCATTGAGGGTGTGCGGCCCGCGGCTCGGTGTTCCCCGTCCGCGAGCCATGACGTTACTGGCGGGAAACTTGGTCGAACAATGCCGTTGTTCATGATTCTTTGAAAATGTGAACCACCTCTTTCCGGGGTGAGTGATCCCCCACTTGTCTTAGTCATCCGCTGCCAAAGTCAGAAGCCTTCGGCTATGGGCGGCAGGGCGTGCCCCAGGCTGTTCTCGTCGGCCCGCAATGCTCACTCGGCGACAACTTCCGAAGGCGGACTTGTCTGCGCCGTGACAAATTCCTGATGGCTGCACCCGGTCTCGTCGAAAACTCGGATCCCGGTATTGCCCCCCGAGGTTACCCGGCCGTAACGTGCCGGTGCGGTGCTCGGTTCCAGGTCGGCGGCCCCCGCCGGCCGAGCCGCGGCGGACGCCCTCCGGCCGCTCCCTCCCGCCAAGGCCGGCCATCCGGCGGCGGGGTCCCGCGGTCCCGCCCCTCCGGGGGCCGCGGGAGCCCCTGTCCCAGTGGGGACAAGGGCGGGCAGCGCGGGTTGTCTGCCGGGTGACAAACGCCGGGAGGGCGACGGGAACGCGGGGCCGCACCCGTTGTCAGCGGGCAGCGCACCGACTCGAGGTGCGAACCCGCCTACAGAACCGACGTGCGTCCGCTGGAGGTGATATGGGCATCGAAGTGGTGGTCGAGGGCCTGACCAAGTCCTTCGGTAAGCAGCGCATCTGGCAGGACGTGTCTCTCACCCTTCCGGCCGGAGAAGTAAGCGTCATGCTGGGTCCGTCCGGCACCGGGAAAACGGTCTTCTTGAAGTCGCTCATCGGGCTGCTCAAACCAGATGAAGGTAGTGTCCTCATCAATGGGGTGGACATGGTGAACAGCCCCGAGCGGGATATCTACGAGACCCGGAAACTGTTCGGGCTCATGTTCCAGGACGGCGCCCTGTTCGGATCCATGTCGCTGTTCGACAACATCGCGTTCCCGCTGCGCGAGCACACCCGCAAGAAGGAGTCCGAGATCCGCCGCATCGTCATGGAGCGGATCGAGATCGTCGGACTGCTGGGAGCGGAGGGCAAACTGCCGGGGGAAATCAGCGGCGGTATGCGCAAACGGGCCGGACTGGCCCGAGCGCTCGTACTGGACCCGCAGATCATCCTCTGCGACGAACCGGACTCCGGCCTCGACCCGGTCCGCACCGCCTACCTCTCCCAGCTGCTCATCGACCTGAACGCACAGCTCGACGCGACGATGCTGATCGTCACCCACAACCTCGACATCGCCGCCACCGTGCCCGACAACATGGGCATGCTCTTCCGGCGCGAACTGGTCACCTTCGGTCCGCGCGAGGTGCTGCTCACCAGCGAGGAACCGGTGGTCTCCCAGTTCCTCGACGGCCGCCGCGAGGGCCCCATCGGGATGTCGGAGGAGAAGGACGCCGCCACCCTCGCGGCCGAGGCGGGCATCGCCCGCGCCGCCGCCCCGCCCCGCAGCATCGTCCCGCAGCTGGAACCGTCGCCCGGCCTGCCGCCGCGCCGCGCCGTCGCCCGGCGGCGAGAACGCGTCCTGCGCATGATCGACCAACTGCCCTCCGCCGCCCGCACCGCCATCCTGCGGACCTACGCGCAGGATGCCGAGGCGCCCACGCTCCCCATGCCCGCCGCCGGGAGCGGCGCATGATCACCGGCGCGCTGCGGCAGACCGGCCGGCTCTTCACGCTCGCCGCCGAGGTCGCCCGCGCCATCTTCCGCCGGCCCTTCCAGTTCCGCGAGTTCGTCGAGCAGTTCTGGTTCGTCGCCGGAGTCACCATCCTGCCCGCCGCCCTCGTCTCCATCCCCTTCGGCGCGGTCATCGCCCTCCAGGTCGGCTCGCTCACCCAGCAGTTGGGCGCCCAGTCGTTCACCGGGGGCGCCAGCGTCCTCGCCGTCGTCCAGCAGGCCAGCCCGCTCATCGTCGCCCTGCTGATCGCCGGCGCCGGCGGCTCCGCCATCTGCGCCGACCTGGGCTCCCGCAAGATCCGCGAAGAGCTGGACGCCATGGAGGTCATGGGCATCTCGCCCGTTCAGCGCCTCGTCGTGCCCCGGGTGCTCGCCACCATGGCCGTGGCGGTCCTGCTCAACGGCCTGGTCTCCGTCGTCGGCACCCTCGGCGGCTACTTCTTCAACGTCATCCTCCAGGACGGCACACCCGGCGCCTACCTGTCCAGCTTCTCCGCCCTCGCCCAGCCCGCCGACCTGTACATCAGCGAACTCAAGGCACTGGTCTTCGGGTTCATCGCGGGCATCGTGGCCGCCTACCGGGGCCTCAATCCGCGCGGCGGTCCCAAGGGCGTCGGCGACGCCGTCAACCAGTCCGTCGTCATCACCTTCCTGCTCCTGTTCTTCGTCAACATGGTGATGACGGCCCTCTACCTCCGCATCGTTCCGCCGAAGGGGGGCTGACCCACGATGGCCTCCCCACTCGCCTGGCTCGACCGCTCCGGCGACCACCTGCTCTTCTACACCCGGGCCCTGCTGTGGACCCCGCGCACCCTGCGCCGCTACCTCAAGGAGGTGCAGCGCCTCCTCGCCGAGGTCGCCTTCGGCACCGGAGGGCTCGGCGTCATCGGCGGCACCATCGGCGTGATGATCGCGATGACCCTCTTCACCGGGACCGTCGTCGGGCTCCAGGGTTACGCCGCCCTCGACCAGATCGGCACCGCCGCGTTCACCGGATTCGTCTCCGCCTACTTCAACACCCGCGAGATCGCCCCCCTCGTCGCCGGACTCGCCCTGTCCGCGACCGTCGGCGCGGGCTTCACCGCGCAACTCGGCGCCATGCGCATCAACGAGGAGGTCGACGCCCTCGAAGGCATGGGCATCCGCTCCATGCCCTACCTGGTCACCACCCGCATCATCGCCGGGGTCGTCGCCATCGTCCCGCTCTACGCGGTCGGCCTGCTCTCCTCCTACCTGGCCTCCCGCTACGTGACCGTCCTGTTCAACGGCCAGTCCCGGGGTACCTACGACCACTACTTCAACCTGTTCCTCTCCCCGACCGACGTGCTCCTGTCCGTGCTGAAGGTGCTCGTCTTCAGCGTGCTGGTGATCCTCGCCCACTGCTACTACGGCTACCGCGCCACCGGCGGCCCGGCCGGCGTCGGCGTCGCCGTGGGCCGGTCCGTGCGCAACGCCATCGTGCTGATCAGCGTCACCGACTTCTTCCTGTCGCTCGCCCTGTGGGGCGCGACCACGACCGTGAAGGTGGCGGGGTGAGATGAACGGACCACGAGGCGAGACACTGCGCCGCCGCTGTGCCGGAGTGGCGTTCCTGCTGGTGCCCGCACTGCTGATCTGGCTGGCCGTCGCCGTCTACGACAAGAGGTTCACCGCCTTCGACCCGGTGGTCGTCGAGACCGGCAGCGTCGGCAACGAGATGCACCTGGGCGCCGAGGTCAAGCTGCGCGGCGTCGTCGTCGGAGAGGTCCGCGCCATCGACGCCACCGGCGACGGCGCCCGGCTCACCCTCGCCATGAAACCCGGCGCCCTCGACCGGGTGCCGTCCGACGTGCACGCGCAGATGCTGCCGACCACGCTGTTCGGCGAACGGTTCGTGGCCCTCGTCCCGCCCGCGCGCCCCTCGCCGCGACCGCTGGCCGCCGGGGCCGTCATCCCGCAGGACCGCTCCACGAACGCCGTGGAACTCCAGCAGGTGCTCGACAACGTGCTGCCGATGCTCACCGCGGTCCAGCCGCACAAGCTGTCCGCCACGTTGTCCGCCGTCTCCCAGGCCCTGGAGGGCCGCGGCGACCGGCTCGGCGACACCCTCACCCGGCTCGACGCGCACCTGCGGAAGTTCAACCCCCAGCTGCCCACGCTCAACCGCGACCTCAAGGAACTCGTGAAGGTCAGCCACGTCTACGCGGACGCCGCACCCGACATCCTCACCGCCCTCACCGACTTCACCACCACCAGCGGCACCCTCGCCGAGCAGGAGGCCGAACTCGCCCGCACCTTCGGCGCCACCACCCGGACGGCCGAGGACATGACCGCCTTCCTCCAGCAGAACGCGGACAACATCATCCGGCTCAGCGCCTCCGGCCGGCCCACCCTGGAGCTGCTCGCCGAGTACTCCCCGTCGTTCCCCTGCACACTGCGCACCCTCGCCGAGTTCGTGCCCGCCATGGACAAGGCGCTCGGCAAGGGCACCGACCGGCCCGGCATCCACGTCGACGTCACCACCGTCCCCTCTCGCGGCGCCTACCGCCCCGGCCGCGACACCCCCGTCTACGACTCGGACGGCGGCCCCCGCTGCCACCCCGTGCCCTACCTGGGCGCCGCCGCCGAACCCGCCGTACAGGCGTATCCGGGAACCGGTGACGAGCTCGGTCCGGCCAACACCCCGCAGGAGAACGACCTCGTCAACGAACTGCTGGCCCCCGCCGCCGGCCGGCCCCCCGCCGAACTGCCCGACTGGAGCAGCCTGCTGGTCGGCCCCGCCTACCGCGGCACGGAGGTGACCCTCGGATGACCGCACCGGACCACGCCCACACCCGGCGGCGCTCCCTGGCCGGGCCGCTGCTGAAGTCCCTCGCCTTCCTGGTGGTGACCGGCCTCGCCACCACCGTGCTCGGCCTCAGCGTCGCCGACAGCGGCGTCGGCGGCGGCACCTACACGTACCAGGCCCTGTTCACCGATGTCACCGGCCTCGACGACGGCGACAGCGTGCGGATCTCCGGAGTGAAGGTCGGCGAGGTGACCGATGTGCGGGTCGTGAACCGGCGCACCGCGCAGGTCACCTTCACCGTCCGCGACGACCGCCGGCTGCCCCGTTCGGCCACCGCCGCGGTGAAGTACCTCAACATGGTCGGCCAGCGCTACGTCGCCCTGGACCGCGGCAGCGGCGACCTCGCCGGCACGCTCCAGCCGGGGGACACCATCCCGCTGGAGCGCACCACACCCGCCCTGGACCTGACCCTGCTCTTCAACGGGTTCAAGCCGCTGTTCGAAGGACTCTCGCCGAAGGACGTCAACGAGCTCGCCGGCTCGATCGTCCAGGTGCTGCAGGGCGAGGGCGCCACCGTCGACAGCCTGATCCGGCACGTCGGCTCGCTCAGCACCACCGTCGCCGCCAAGGACGAGGTGATCGGCGAGGTCGTCGAGAACCTCAGCACCGTCCTGCGGACCCTCAACGAACGCGAGGACGGCTTCGACGACCTGGTCGTCACCCTGCAGTCCCTCGTCACCGGCTTCAACGACGACCGCGAACCCCTCGGCGACGCCGTCGAGGCCATGGGCGAGCTGACCACCGTCACCGCCGGGCTCCTCGAAGAGGGCCGCGCGCCCCTGAAACAGGACATCCGCGAACTGGGCCGGCTGTCGACGGGCCTGGCGGAACACACGCCGCAGATCGAGGACTTCCTCGACCGCACGCCCGCCAAGATGTCCGCCCTGGCCCGGCTGTCCTCCTACGGATCGTGGTTCAACCTCTACCTCTGCGAGGCGCGGGTGAGCGGAGTGACCACCTCCGACGGCTCGGAGGCGCCGACCGGCATCGCGATCACCGAAGCGAGGTGCCGCGGATGAGACCCTTCGCACGGCGCGCCGGCACCGGCCGGCCGGGCGCCGCCCGGCGCCCGCGCTTCACACCGGTCAGGGAGCGCGACCCCGTCGCCGTCGGCGTGGCCGGACTGCTCGTCCTCGCCCTGCTCGCCGTCCTCGCCTACCAGGCGGACCGGCTGCCGTTCGGCGGCGGCACCGCCTACAGCGCCGACTTCTCGGAGGCGGCCGGTCTCGACGAGGGCGACGAGGTGCGCATCGCCGGCGTCAAGGTCGGGGAGGTCACCGGAGTCACCCTCGACGGCCCCAAGGTGAGGGTCGGCTTCGAGGTCGAGGACGCCTGGATCGGCGACCGGACGACCGCGGCCATCGCCATCAAGACCGTCCTGGGCGACAAGTACCTGGCGCTCGACCCGCTCGGCTCCGCCCGCCAGGAACCCGGCAGCCGCATCCCGCTGTCCCGCACCACCTCCCCGTACGACGTGACCCAGGCGTTCCAGGACCTCGGCGGAACCGTCGACGCCCTCGACACCCGGCAGCTCGCGGAGAGTTTCGAGACCATCTCCAGGACCTTCGAGAACTCCCCGCCCCATGTGCGCAAGGCCGCCGACGGCCTGTCCGCGCTGTCCCGGTCCGTGTCCCGGCGCGACACGGAACTCGCCGAACTCCTCAGAGGCAGCGCCCGGTTCAGCCAGACGCTGAAGGACAAGAAGTCCAGCTTCGAGATCCTTCTGGAGGACGGCGGCTCCCTGCTCGGAGAGCTGCGCGACCGCCGCGACGCCATCCGGGCGCTGCTCAGGGGCAGCCGGGACCTCGGCACCGAACTCGCCGGCCTCGTCGACGACAACGACAAGCAGCTGGGCCCCACCCTCAAGGCGCTCGGCCGGGTCACCGCCGTCCTGCAGGAGAACAGCACGCAGCTCGGCAAGACCCTCGCACTGGCCGGCCCGTACTACCGCCTCGTCGGCAACACGCTGGGCAACGGCCGCTGGTTCGACAGCTATCTGTGCGGTGTCGTCCCCCGCTCCTATCTGCCCGAGACGTCCCAGCCCGCGACCGGCTGCATGCCGCCGAAACAGCGGCCCACGGCGCAGGAGAAGGGGGAGCGATGAACACACGCAGGAAACTCCTCACCGGCGCCCTCGCCCTCGCGGTGCTGGTCGCCGCCGGGCTGACCGCCGTGCGGGTCCTCGGCTCCGACGGCACCCGCCTCACCGCCTACTTCGACCGCGCCGTCGGCATCTACGCCGGGTCCGATCTGCGGATCCTCGGCGTACGGGTCGGCGAGGTCGAGTCGGTGCGGCCGCAGGGCACCACGGTGCGGGTCGGCCTCCGGCTCGACGATGGCGTGCGAGTGCCCGAGGGCGCGCGTGCCGTCGTCGTCGCACCGAGCGTGGTCGCCGACCGCTATGTGCAGCTCACCCCCGCCTACCGCGCGGGTCCCGCCCTCGCCGACGGCGCCGTCCTGCCCGCCGCGCGCAACCGCACCCCCGTCGAGATCGACCAGCTCTACGACTCGATCACCGAACTCGGAAGGGCGCTCGGCCCGGACGGCGCCAACTCCACCGGCGCCCTGTCCGATCTGCTGCGCACCGGAGCGGCCAACCTCGACGGCAACGGCGAGGCCATCGGCGAGACCGTCGAGCAGTTCGGCAAGGCGGCCAGGACCCTCGACGGCAGCAGCGACGACCTGTTCGCCACGCTGAGCCGGCTCCAGGTCTTCACCACCATGCTGAAGGACAAGGACGACGACGTGCGCACCGCCCAGGAGCGCCTGGACGAGGTCGTCGGCTTCTTCGCCGACAACAAGGACGACCTCGCGGGCGCGCTGGAGGAACTCGGCACCGCCCTGGGCCAGGTCAAGACGTTCATCGAGGACAACCGGGGCGAGCTGAAGGAGAACGTCGACCGGCTCGTCCCGATCACCCGGACCCTCGTCGAGCAGCGGGCCTCGCTCGCCGAGGCACTGGACGTGGCGCCGCTGGCCGCCGGCAACGTCGTCAACGCCTACAACCCCGACACCCGAACCCTCGACGGCCGCGCCAACCTCAACGAGATCAGCATCGGGGGCCCGCTGCTGCCGCTGCCCGCGACGGGCGGCTCCGCGGTCTCGGGGAAGGGGGAGCGGTGAAGCGCCGTACCCGCACCGCCGGTTCGACGGCCGCGGCCCTTCGGCGGAGGGCGCTCACCACGGGCGGCGTCGCCGGTCTGACTGTGGGCGGACTGCTCGCGCTCGGCCTCGGCTTCACCCTGGCCCTGGGCGCCGTCACCGTCGGACCGCCGCGCTTCGACGGCATCCAGGACCTGCCGCTGCCCGGCGGCGCCGACCTCGGCGACCACCCGTACACCGTCACGGCGGAACTGCGCGATGTTCTCAGCCTGGTGCCGCAGGCCGCGGTGAAGGTCAACGACGTCGCCGTCGGCCGGGTGACCGGCATCGAACTCGACGGCTGGTCGGCCCGCGTCACCATGGAGATCAACGGCGCGGTACGGCTGCCCGCCGACGCCTCCGCCCGGCTCGAACAGTCCAGCCTGCTCGGCGAGAAGTACATCCAGCTCGTGACACCCGCCCGGGAGACCGGCACCGGCAGGCTCGCGGACGGTGACGTCATCCCGGTCTCCCGCACCAGCCGCAACACCGAGGTCGAAGAGGTGTTCGGCGCGCTGTCCCTGCTGCTCAACGGCGGCGGCGTCAACCAGCTCAAGACCATCACCCGGGAACTCAACGAGGCGCTCGGCGGCCGCGAGGGCGAGGTCCGCTCCGTACTGAAACGGGTCAACACCCTGGTGACCGACCTCGACGACCACCGCGGCGACATCACCGACGCCCTCGATGCCGTCAACCGGCTCTCCGCGACCCTCGCCACCCGCGAGGACGACGTCGCCACCGTCCTCACCGACCTCTCACCCGGTCTGAAGACGCTCGACCGGCAACGCGGCTCGCTGCTGACCATGCTGCGCTCCCTCGACACGCTCTCCGACGTCGCCGTCGCCACCATCGACGCGAGCAAGGACGACATGATCGCCGACCTCGAGGCCATCGCGCCGACGCTGAGAGCCCTCGCGGACGCGGGCACGGACCTGCCCGACTCGCTCCAGGTGCTGCTCACCTATCCGTTCACCGACGAGGTGCTGCGCGGCGTGAAGGGCGACTACCTCAATGTCTACCTGGAGATGACGGCCGCGCCGGGAACGCAGATCATCCCGCCGCTGGTGCCGCGGAGCACGCCCTCCGCGACGCCCGGCGCGCGGCGCGGCACGACGGCCGGCGAGGACACCGGCAAGGGAAGCGAGCCCAGTCCCACCACCTCCTCCCCGCTGCCCCTGCCCTCCGTCTCCACC
>NZ_MUND01000345.1 GCF_002154375.1 Streptomyces glaucescens
GGAAAAAGCCGGGCGGGCGGGCGGGAGGAGCGCGATGGGGCAACGACAGCGGGAGGTCGCGCAGTTGTGCGGCCGGCTCTACGCGGCGCTGTGGGCGCTGGAGCGGATCGGCGGCAGGGCCGGGGATCTGGACAAGCCGGGCACGCCGCACTACGTGATCTCACACGGCCCTGAGACCGAGTTCCGCAAGCACCTCGACGAGGTGGGCAGCCGGCTGTACCGGGCCAGGACGGGGCAGCCCGCAGCACAGGCCTCGGCCGCCGGTCTCCTCCAGGACATAGCGAACTTCATCCCGGCCGACGGCATCCCCTCGGGCAACTTCGGCACCGAGGAGCGCGAGTCCTTCGACCGCGGGCTGCGGGAACAGCGGACGGTGTACGAGGAGAAGCTCGGGGATCTGCTGAGCTGACGAACGACCAGGGCGAGGTCGACCGCCCTCAAGGAGGTCCTTGGTGGTCAGATCGCCCCAGCGGCGGTCTGTCGCCTGGACCGTCTTGCCAGGTTGTACGGCGCGCCGCTGAGCCTCCGTCACCTGTGGTCCGTCACCCCCACGTCCCGGCCCCGATCGACATGACGACAAGCCTGAGGGCCCCCCGCGGACTCCCGCAGCCTCCGCGGCCTTTCGTGGGACGCGTCTGACCCGGTCGCGCCCGAAGAGGCCGACAAGCTCGTCATGGCTCACATCGAAGATCACCTGGCACGTCACCTTTCACGCCATCAGGTCCACTTCCACGTGGCGATCTCGCCCGAGGCGGCGTGCCACTCGCCGTCCTCGTGGGTGAAAGGCAGCACCTCACACGTGTCGGGTTGCGGACACCGCGCCCGTGCTGCGGGAAGTGGACGACCTCGCGAGGCCGAAAGTCACCCACTCGACACCTCCCCGTCACTCAATTGTCTGCATGCCCATGCCACCCTCCCCCTGCCGCCTCCACTCAACCCGCGTAGATGGGACCCCACATGACGGCATCGCAGCTGTGTCGCTGGAAGTCCGTGGCTCTGGCCACCGCCGCCGTACTCGTCGGCCTCACCACGCCCGCGCTGACCGCGACCCCCGCCGCGGCGACCACGACGGCGTACGACTCGACGTACTACAGGAACGCCGTGGGCAAGACGGGCACCAGCCTGAAGTCCTCGCTGCACACCATCATCAGCAGCCAGACCAAGCTGTCCTACTCGGCGCTCTGGGAGGCGCTGAAGGTCACCGACCAGGACCCGAACAACACCAGCAACGTCAAGCTGCTGTACTCGGGCATCTCCCGCAGCAAGACGCTCAACGGCGGTGACGTCGGCGACTGGAACCGCGAGCACGTGTGGGCCATCTCCCACGGCGACCTGACGACCTCCACCGGCCCGGGCACCGACCTGCACCACATCCGCCCGGAGGACGTCCAGGTCAACGGGATCCGCGGGAACAAGGACTTCGACAACGGCGGCGGCAGCTTCACCAACTCCGGTGGCAGCCTGACCGACTCCAACTCCTTCGAGCCGCGCGACGCCGTCAAGGGCGACGTGGCCCGCATGATCTTCTACATGATCGTCCGCTACGAGGGCGGCGACGGCTGGGCCGACCTGGAGGGCAACGACAGCGTCAGCAACGGCGGCAACCCGTACATGGGCCGCCTGACGGTGCTGAAGCAGTGGAACGACGAGGACCCGCCGGACGCCTTCGAGGAGCGCCGCAACCAGGTCATCTACGACACCTACCAGAAGAACCGGAACCCGTTCATCGACCACCCGGAGTGGGTCGAGGCGATCTGGTAGGTGCCGTGGCCCCAGCCGGGTGAGGCCGTCAGCCGTCCAGATGCGTGGGCGCGAACATGCGCAGCACCGCCGGGAGGACGACGACCGAGGGGCCGGGCTCGGCGAGGGCCTTCGCCAAGTCGGACTCCAGTGTCTCCGGGGTCGTACGCACCCCGGGGACCCCGAAGGACTCCGCCAGGGCCACGTAGTCCGGGCGGGTGAGTTCCGTCGCCGTGGCCTGGCCGAAGGCGTCCGTCATGTACTCGCGGAGGATGCCGTAGCCGCCGTCGTCGACGACGAGCCAGGTGACGTTCAGGTCGTACTGGCGGGCCGTGGCCAGTTCGGCGACGGAGTAGAGGGCGCCGCCGTCGCCGGAGACCGCGAGGACCGGGGTCGTCGGATCGGCCACCGCCGCGCCCAGGGCCGCCGGGAAGCCGTAGCCGAGACCGCCGGCGCCCTGCGCGGAGTGCAGGGTGTTGGGGCCCTTGGCGTCGAAGGCGGACCACGCCCAGTAGGCGAGGATCGTCATGTCCCAGAAGGACGGCGAGGAAGCGGGGAGCGCTCGGCGGATCGACGCCAGCAGGTCCTGCTCCAGGGTGAGGTCCTGGGCGTCGATGCGTTCGCGGACCCGCCGCAGCAGGTCCCGGACCCGCTCCTCGGCCGTCGGGTCGGTGCGCTCCTCGACCGTCTCCAGCAGGGCCTGGAGCGCGAGGCGCGCGTCCGCGTGGATGCCGAGCGCCGGGTGGTTGGACTCCAGCTTGCCGAGGTCGGCCTCGATCTGGACGATCCGGCCGCGCGGCTTGAACGTGTGGTAGTTGGAGGAGAGTTCGCCGAGGCCGGAGCCGACGACCAGCAGGACGTCCGCGTCCTCCAGGAAGTCGGTGGTGTGGCGGTCCTCCAGCCAGGACTGGAGGGACAGCGGGTGCTCCCAGGGGAAGGCGCCCTTGCCGCCGGGGGTGGTGACGACGGGTGCCCGGAGGCGTTCGGCCAGCTCCCGCAGTTTCCTGGAGGCGTCCGAGCGGATCACTCCGCCGCCCGCGATGATCGCCGGGCGCGCCGCGTGCGAGAGCAGGTGGGCGGCGACGGCGGTCAGTTCGGGGCGTGGCGGGAGGTCGTCGGGGGTGGCGTCCGCGGCGGTCACCACCGGGAGCGACGTCTCCGCCAGCAGCACGTCCTGCGGGATCTCCACCCAGACCGGGCCGTGCGGGGCGGTCAGCGCGGACTTCCAGGCGGCGGCGATCGCCGAGGGGATCTGGGACTGGGTGCGGACCGTGTGGACCGACTTGACCACGCCGCGGAAGGACGCGGCCTGGTCGGGCAGTTCGTGGAGGTAGCCGTGGCGGCCGCCGCCCAGGCCGGCCGTCGGGATCTGACTGCTGATGGCGAGGACGGGGGCCGAGGCCGCCGCCGCCTCCTGGAGGGCGGCGAGGGACGTCAGCGCGCCGGGGCCGGTGGACAGCAGCAGCGGGGCGGCCTCCCCGGTGATCCGGCCGTACGCGTCCGCCGCGAACCCGGCGTTGTTCTCCACGCGCAGGCCGATGTAGCGCAGGTCGGAGCGGCGCAGCGCGTCGAACATGCCGAGGGCGTGCTGGCCGGGCAGGCCGAAGACGGTGGTCGCGCCCAGCCCGGCCAGGGTCTCCACGACCAGGTCTCCGCCGTTGCGGCCCGGGGGAGGGTTCAGCGCGGCCTCCGTCTGGGCGGCCGTCGGTCGAAGCTCCAGGTCGTGGTCGTGGGTCACGTGCCCTCGTTCTCCTTGTTCATCCGAGTCCGGCTGGGTGCGCCTGAGTGCGCCTGCGACTGAGTGCGCAGTTCGTCCCGGCCCGTTCCGGTCCGGGTCAGTTCGCCTCGCGGGCCGCGGCGATCTGGCGGGACATGATCGTGGTGAGTTCGTACGCCGTGTGGGAGGCCGCCACCGACGTGATCTCCGCGTGGTCGTACGCGGGGGCCACCTCGACGACGTCCGCCGACACCAGGTTGCAGGAGGCCAGCCCGCGCAGGATCTCCAGCAGCTCCCGCGAGGTCATGCCGCCCGCCTCCGGCGTGCCCGTGCCGGGGGCGTGGGCGGGGTCGAGGCAGTCGATGTCGATGGAGATGTACAGCGGGCGGTCGCCGATGCGCTGGCGCAGCTGGTCGGCGATCTCGTCGGCGCCGCGGCGGTAGACGTCGGCGGAGGTGACGATGCCGAAGCCCATCTTCTCGTCGTCGGTGAGGTCCTGCTTGCCGTAGAGCGGGCCGCGAGTGCCGACGTGGGAGAGCGCCGAGGTGTCGAGGATGCCCTCCTCGACCGCGCGGCGGAACGGGGTGCCGTGGGTGTACTCGGCACCGAAGTAGGTGTCCCAGGTGTCGAGGTGGGCGTCGAAGTGGAGCAGGGCGACCGGGCCGTGCTTCTTCGCGACCGAGCGCAGCAGGGGCAGCGCGATGGTGTGGTCGCCGCCGAGGGTCATCAGGCGGGCGCCGGTGCCGAGGAGGTCGTCGGCGGCGGCCTCCACCGTCTCCACCGCCTCGTTGATGTTGAAGGGGTTGACGGCGATGTCGCCGCCGTCCGCGACCTGGGCGAGGGCGAAGGGGGAGGCGTCCTGGGCCGGGTTGTAGGGGCGCAGGAGGCGGGAGGCCTCGCGGATGGCGTTGCCGCCGAAGCGGGCGCCCGGCCGGTACGAGACGCCCGAGTCGAACGGCACGCCGATCACGGCGACATCGGCTGTGCCGACCTCGTCGAGGCGCGGCAGCCGGGCGAAGGTCGCGGGACCGGCGTACCGCGGGATGCGGGAGGAGTCGACCGGGCCGCGGGGCGTCTCGTTGCTGCTCATGGGAGTTTGCCTTCTTTCCTACGCTTCATCGCGTATGCACTACTACTGACCGGTATACGACTCTACTGCGGAGCCGCCACCGCTTCGGACACGGGTTCGGGTGCCGCCCGGCCGGCGAGCCGCTCGCGCCAGGCGGCGAGCACCGCCTCGTCGGTCGGCTTCGTCGCCAGGGAGACGACGAGATAGGCGGCGAGAGAGGCCAGGAGGCCGAAGTAGACCGGCTCGTTGGCGAGGATGCCGTAGGCCGCCATCAGGCCGATCACCGCGAGGCCGCCGACGGCGACCGAGGCCAGCGCGCCCGCGGCGGTGCCGCGCCGCCACAGCAGCCCGCCGAGGATCGGCACCAGCAGCCCGCCCACGAGCAGGTTGTACGCCACGGTCAGCGCCTCGACGACGTCGTTGAGGACGATGGCGGTGAGGATCACCGCGACGCCCATCAGCAGGATGAAGGCCCGGTTGCCCTTGACCTCGTCGCGTTCCTCGTCCGAGGGACGCATCACACCCCGCAGCCGGGACCAGATGTCGTTGTTGGCGACGGTGGCGCAGGCGATGAGGGCGCCGGAGGAGGTCGACATCACGGCGGCGAGGGCGGCGGCGAGCACCAGCCCGCGCACCCCCGTCGGCAGCTCGTCCTTGACGATGGTGGCGAAGGCGTCGTCGGCGCTGTCGAGGTTCGGGTAGAGCACCTTGGCGGCGGTGCCGATGACCGCGCCGCCCACGGCGTACGCCAGGCAGTAGGTGCCGGCGACGGTGCCGCCCCACCGGGCGGTCCTGTCGCTGCGGGCGGTGAAGACGCGCTGCCAGATGTCCTGCCCGATGAGCATGCCGAAGGTGTAGATCAGCACGTAGGTGAAGATCGTCTCGCCGCCGATGCCCAGCGGGTCGAAGTACTCGGTGGGCAGCTGCGCCTTCATCTCGCCGAAGCCGCCCGCCTTGACGACGGCGATGGGCAGGAGCAGGAGCAGCACGCCGATGGTCTTCACCACGAACTGCACCATGTCGGTGAGGGTGATGGACCACATGCCGCCGAGGGTGGAGTACGCCACGACGATCGAGCCGCCGAGGACGATCGCGAGGGTGCGGTTGATGTCGAAGAGGACGTCGAAGATCGTGGCGTAGGCGATGGTGGAGGTGACCGCGAGCATGAGCGTGTACGCCCACATCACGACGCCGGAGATCACCCCGGCCCGGCCGCCGTAGCGCAGGTCCAGCATCTCGGAGACGGTGTAGACCTTGAGACGGGCGATCCGGGCCGAGAAGAAGACGGAGAGGGCGAGCAGGCCCAGCCCGATGGTGAAGACCATCCACGCGCCGGAGAGCCCGTACTGGTAGCCGAGGCCGACGCCGCCGATGGTGGACGCGCCGCCGAGCACGATCGCCGCCATGGTGCCCGAGTACATGGCCGGGCCGAGCCTGCGGCCCGCCACCAGGAACTCGCTCTTGGACCGGGCGCGGCGCATGCCCCACCAGCCCATGGCCAGCATCCCGGCCAGATAGACGACGATCACGATGTAGTCGACGGCCATGGGGCCTCCTTCGCGCACTCTCGGTGGCGTGTCGTGCAGATGCGATCCGCGGTGGCTGCTCGCGGGGACATCCGCCCGTACCCGCGGCCACCGGTCCCGACCGACCCTAGGTGGCCGAAAAGAGACTGCGAAGTGTACGTTTCATCCACCGGAGCCGAACGGGATGGAGGAAACGCACACCATGACCGAGGTGACGCCCCCCCCCCCCCCCGCCCCCCCCCCCCCCCCCCCCCCCCCCCCCCCCCCCCCCCCCCCCCCCCCCCCCCCCCCCCCCCCCCCCCCCCCCCCCCCCCCCCCCCCCCCCCCCCCCCCCCCCCCCCCCCCCCCCCCCCCCCCCCCCCCCCCCCCCCCCCCCCCCCCCCCCCCCCCCCCCCCCCCCCCCCCCCCCCCCCCCCCCCCCCCCCCCCCCCCCCCCCCCCCCCCCCCCCCCCCCCCCCCCCCCCCCCCCCCCC
>NZ_MUND01000346.1:0-185 GCF_002154375.1 Streptomyces glaucescens
CCCTCGGCGTCGCCGACCACCCAGAAGCCTTCGGCGAAGCCCTCGGAGAAGCCGTCGGCCACGCCACCGAAGCAGCAGCAGCCGAGGCCCACCCCCACCCCGTCCCGCACGGCGACCGCGGAGCCGCCGCGGACCACGGCTCCGGTGACCGTCTCGGAGGCGGCCGCCGCCGAGGCGCAGGTGCT
>NZ_MUND01000346.1:227-12657 GCF_002154375.1 Streptomyces glaucescens
GCGCGCGGCTTCTTCGACCACACCGACCCCAGCGGGGCAACCCCCTGGGACCGGGCCGAGAAGGCCGGCATAAGCGACCTCGGCGGCGAGAACATAGCCCGCGGCCAGGCCGACGCGGCAGCCGTCATGGATGCCTGGATGAACAGCCCCGGCCACCGCGCCAACATCCTGAACTGCGAGTTCACCACCCTGGGCGTCGGAGTCCACTTCGGCCAGGACGGCCCGTGGTGGACCCAGGACTTCGGGTACTGAGCCGCTGACTCCCGGTAAGCGCTACCCCTCGGTTCGCGCTGTCATCACCTAAGCTGGACGTATGACCACCGCCCAGGAGCGCTTCGCCGAGCAGGAGCTGCCCTACAACGTGTTCTCCAAGGCGTGTCCGTCGCGCGGGACGCTGGAGCATGTCACGGGGCGCTGGGGGGCGCTCACGCTCGGGGCGTTGTACGAGGGCTCGTTCCGGTTCAACGAGCTGCGCCGCCGGGTCGACGGGGTCAGCGAGAAGATGCTGTCCCAGACGCTGCACGCGCTGGAGCGCGACGGCCTGGTGCACCGCGAGGCGCAGCCCACCAACCCGCCCCGGGTCGACTACGAACTGACGCCTCTCGGCCGTGAGGTCACCGAGCGTCTGATGAGCCTGATCCAGTTCGTGGAGGGCCGCATGGACGACGTCCTGGCCGCACGGGAGCGGTACGACTCGGCACGCGCCCCCCGCTGACCCGCCGCCCTACGCCGAGATCCGCGGCGGGCGCTGGCAGCGCGGGCAGTGGTAACTGGAGCGGTTCATCCACGGGCGGCGGCGCATCGGCGTGCCGCACCGCTTGCAGGGCTGTCCTTCACGGCCGTACGCGTCGAGTGAGCGGTCGAAGTAGCCGGACTCGCCGTTGACGTTGACGTAGAGGCTGTCGAAGCTGGTGCCGCCGACCGCGAGGGCCGCGTTCATGACGTCCCGGACGTGGCCGAGCAGCTCCCGGGTGCGGGGACGGGTGAAGGTGGAGGTCGGGCGGTCGTAGTGGAGGCGGGCCCGCCACAGTGCCTCGTCCGCGTAGATGTTGCCGACGCCGCTGATCAGCGACTGGTCGAGCAGGGCCCGCTTGATGGTGGTGCGCTTGCGGCGCAGCGCCTGGTGGAAGGCCTCCTCGTCGAACAGCGGGTCGAGGGGGTCACGGGCGATGTGCGCGATGACGTCGGGCAGGCCGCCGGGGCCGGTGTCGTGCAGCGACAGACCGCCGAAGGTGCGCTGGTCGACGAAGCGCAGTTCGGTGCCCAGCTCGTCGGTGAACCGGACGCGGATGCGCAGGTGCTTCTCGTCGGGCGCCTCGTGCGGCTGGACGAGCAGCTGGCCGCTCATGCCGAGGTGGGCGAGGACGGCCTGGCCGCTGTCCTCCAGGGGGAGCCACAGATACTTGCCGCGGCGGCTGGGGGTGCCGATCCGGTGGCCCTCGAGACGGTGCGCGAAGTCGTCGGGTCCGGCGGTGTGCCGGCGTACGGCGCGCGGGTGCAGCACCTCGGCGTCGGCGACGGTCCGGTGGGCGACCCACCGTTCCAGGCCGCGCCGGACGACCTCGACCTCGGGCAACTCGGGCATGGGGACCCCCGGGAGAGCGAAGGAGAGGGAAGGACCGAGCGCCCGCCCCGGCAGGCGGGGCAGGCGCTCGGTCGGGTGGGTCAGGCGGTCGCCGACGAGGTGTCGGTCGCGCTGCCTTCCGTGGCCGGAGCGGCGTCGACGGCGGTCGCGGCCGCGACTGCCGCCGCCTTGGCCCGCTCGTCCGCGGCGGCCCGGATGGCCCGCCAGGCGGACTCCGCGGCCTGCTGCTCGGCCTCCTTCTTGCTGCGGCCGGTGCCGGTGCCGTACGAGACGCCTCCGACGCGGGCGGCAGCAGTGAAGGTCTTCTCGTGGTCGGGGCCGGTCTCCGTGACCAGGTACTCGGGGACACCGAGTCCTTCGGTCGCGGTCAGCTCCTGGAGCGATGTCTTCCAGTCCAGGCCGGCGCCCAGGTTGGAGGACTTCTCGATCAGGGGGTCGAACAGGCGGTGCACCAGCTCCGCCGCCGAGTCCAGGCCCTGGTCGAGATAGACGGCGCCGATCACCGCTTCGAGGGTGTCGGCGAGGATGGACGCCTTGTCCCGGCCGCCCGTGCCCTCTTCACCCCGGCCGAGCCGGATGAAGGAGCCGAGGTCCAGCGTTCGTCCCACTTCCGCCAGCGCACGCGAGTTGACCACCGCGGCCCGCAGCTTGGCCAGCTGGCCTTCGGGCAGGTCGGGGTGGGTGCGGTACAGCGTGTCCGTGACGACGAGGCCGAGGACGGAGTCCCCCAGGAACTCCAGCCGCTCGTTCGTCGGCAGACCGCCGTTCTCGTACGCGTAGGAACGGTGGGTCAGCGCTCGCACCAGAAGGGCGGACTCGACCTTGTAGCCGAGCCGCCCTTCCAGAAGCGTGTGGGACGAGGCCTGGTTGTCCGCAGAGTTTTTCTTCGGCGTGGACACAGTGCCTCTCACCAGCCGCTCAGACCTCGAGGACCTGGCGCTTGTTGTAGGTGCCGCACGACGGGCACGCGATGTGCTGCTGCTTGGGCTCGTGGCAGCGCTCGCACGCAACCAGGGTGGGGACCGCAGCCTTCCACTGCGACCGGCGGTGGCGCGTGTTGCTGCGCGACATCTTCCGCTTCGGAACAGCCACGGCTACTTCTCCTGCTTCTCGTCGACGCCCGCTTCGGCGCCGCTCATCTCGTCCTTATCGCCGGATTCGAGCGAACCGGCGATTCCCTGCAATGCCGCCCAACGGATGTCGACGGCGTCATGGTGGTGGTCCGGGTCGTCCGCGAGGCGTGCCCCGCACTGGGAGCACAGGCCCGGGCAGTCTTCCTGGCACACCGGCTGCATCGGCAGTGCGAGCACCACCGCATCGCGCAGCACAGGTTCGAGGTCGAAGAGTCCGTCCTCGAGGAAGAGCCTGTCCTCGTCGTCCTCGGCGTCGTCGGCCGGTTCCGCTTTGACACGGCCCCGGTCGTCGGCGTCAGGGTACGAGAACATCTCCTGGAAGTCCGCTTCGAGCTCCTGCTCCAGCGGCTCCAGACACCTTACGCACTCCCCCTCGGCCGTTGCACGGGCGGTGCCTGTGACGAGCACACCTTCCATGACCGACTCGAGTCGGAGTTCGAGCTCCACCGGCTTGCCTTCCGGCACTCCGATGACTCCCTGGATACCGAGGTCCCGGGGAGCGTCGATCGTGCGGGTCAGGCGCTGCAGCGCGCCAGGACGCCGCCCCAGCTCGTGCGTGTCGAACACGAGAGGGTTGCGGTGGTCTAGGCGGGCGTGAGAGGCCATTCCTGCTTTCGATCTTCCAAGCTCGGACGGACGCCGCCCTCGGTGTTCCCGGGCAGCGCTGATCGCGAACGTACGCGCGACCGAAGAGCCAGGATACTTGACCTTTCGCTCTCGGCCCAATCCGCGGGGTCAGCCGTTGCCGCGCCCCTGTTCGTACGCCCGCAGCTGCTCCGCGCTGATCATGCTGGTGTCGAAGAGGCTGGTCTCGTCCAGGGCGTATCCCTGGTGGGCCTGCGGGGGCTGCGCGGGCTGCGGCGGGACCTGCTGGGCAGGCTGCTGCGCGTCGTAGGCGGCCTGCTGAGGGTCGTAGCCCCCCTGATAGGCGTAGGGGTCGGCCTGCTGGTAGCCGTACGGGTCCTGGGGGGCGTACCCCTGCTGGTAGCCGCCGTAGGGGTCGGGCTGCTGCTGGTAGCCGTACGCCGGCTCCGGCTGCTGCTGCGGGCGGGGCTGTTCCGTGCGGGCGTCCTGCTCCGCGAGCGCGGCGAGGTCGGCCAGATAGTCGGCGTCGCTGGAGTGCTGGACGGTGCTGGTGTCGTCGGCGAGCGCGCCGAGGTCGTCGCTGGCGATCCGGCCGTGCAGCTTCTGCCGGCCGCGCCCGACGGCCTCCAGGGTCTTGGCGAGGACCGCCTCGAAGGCGCCGAGCTTGACGTCCACGTACTCGTCGGCGGTACGGCGCAGGGTCTCCGGGTCGTGGCTGCGCTCGGGGGCGTCCTCGTCGGCGTAGCCCTGCTCGTCGAGGCCCGGGCCGGTGCCCAGCAGCTTCTCGCGGCCGCGGCCGACCGAGCCGAGCGTCTTGGTGAGGACGACCTCGAAGTTGGCGAGCTTGGAGTCGACGTAGTCGTCGGCCTCGGCGCGGATCTCCTCGGCCTCCTTGCGGGCCTCGGCGAGGATCCGGTCGGCCTCGGCCTGGGAGCGGCGGGCGACCTCGGTGTCGGAGATCAGCGAACCGCGCTGGGCGTGCGCCTCGGCGATGATCCGCTCGGCCTCCTGGCGGGCCTGCTCGACCATCTGCTCGCGGTCGCCGATCAGTTCCCGGGCCTGGGCGAGCGAGTCGGGCAGCGCCGCGCGCACTTCTTCGAGCATCGAGAGCAGGTCGGCGCGGTTGACCACGCACGAGGCCGACATCGGCATCGACCGGGCACTGGAGACCGCCGCGACGATCTCGTCGAGCTTCTTCTGCACGTCCACCGTGTGCTCGCCACTCTCTACAGCTGTGTTGGAGACGGACGGGACGACTGTACGGCCCTCGGGCGTCCGGTGGACACCGGGTGACGCCCCGTCAGGCGGTCAGTCCTGGCGCAACCGTCCGGTGAGGGCGTCGAGGACCACCGGCGGCACCAGGTGGGAGACGTCCCCGCCCCAGGCCGCGACCTCCTTGACCAGGGAGGACGACAGGAAGCTGTAGGTGGGGTTGGTGGGCACGAAGAGGGTCTCGACGCCCGTGAGGCCGTTGTTCATCTGGGCCATCTGCAGCTCGTAGTCGAAGTCGCTGACGGCACGGAGACCCTTGACGATGGCGGGGATGTCCCGCTCCTTGCAGAAGTCGACGAGGAGGCCGTGGAAGGCCTCGACGCGGACGTTGGCGTACTCGGAGGTGACCTGGCGGATCAGATCGATCCGCTCGTCGATCTCGAACAGGCCCTTCTTGGACTTGTTGATCATGACCGCGACATAGACCTCGTCGTAGAGACGGGAGGCGCGGGCAATGATGTCGAGGTGTCCGTTGGTGATCGGGTCGAACGACCCGGGACAGACGGCACGGCGCACTTGAGATCCCTCGCTCTCCGGTCCGGTCATGGTGCGTCTTCGCACGTAGAGGCGGCGCGACCGTACCAAAACGTTCCCTCTCCGTAGCGACGGGCCCTCAGCGGCTCGAAGCCGTCCGGCCACCGGAATTCACCGCCTCTGGTGCTGCGCTCCACGGTGACGAGGGCGTCCTCCGCGAGCCACCCCTCCGAGCGGAGTGTGAGCAGGATCTCGCGAAGATCGTGATCTGTGACTCGGTACGGCGGGTCCAGGAAGACGATGTCGTACGGCTGCTCCGGCGGGGCCGTACGGATGATCTGTTCCGCTTTGCCCGCTCTGACCTCGGCACCGGGCAGGCCCAGGCTCCGGACGTTCTCCCGGACGATCCGGGCGGCCCGGGCGTCGGCCTCGACCAGCAGGGTGTGGCCCGCGCCACGCGACAGGGCCTCCAGACCGACGGCGCCCGACCCGGCGTACAGGTCGAGGACCCGCTCGCCGTCCAGGGGGCCGCCGAGCAGGGACTGCCAGGTGGAGAAGAGGCCCTCGCGCGCGCGGTCGGAGGTGGGACGGGTGCCGGTCCCTGGCGGGACGGCCAAGCGGCGTCCGCCGGCCTTGCCGGCGATCACGCGGGTCATCTGGGGTCCTTGTTCGTGGGTGTCTTACCGGTTCAGTCTGGCAGGCGGCGGCGGGGCTGCGCGATCGCCGTGGGCGGGTGCGGGAGCCGGGTGGCTGGTGGCCGGTCGCGCTCCCGCCGCGGAGCCGCACATCGACACGGCCCCGCGCCCCTGGCCGGGTCCTCCTCAGCCCTTCTCCAGGTACTGCTCCCGCTCCTCGTCCAGAAGGGCGTCGAGGGCGGTGCGCAGACCCGGGAGGGAGGCCAGCTCGGGGTCGGCCGCCACCACCTTGGCGGCCTCGTCCCTGGCCTCCGCGATGATCTCCTCGTCCTCGATGACGGCGAGGACCTTGAGGCTGGTGCGGGCACCGGACTGGGCCTGGCCCAGGACGTCACCCTCGCGGCGTTGTTCCAGGTCGATGCGGGACAGTTCGAAGCCGTCGAGGGTGGCGGCGACCGCGTTCAGACGCTGGCGGGCGGGGCTCGCCTCGGGCATCTCGGTGACGAGGAGGCACAGGCCGGGCGCCGAGCCCCGGCCGACCCGGCCGCGCAGCTGGTGCAGCTGGGAGACGCCGAAGCGGTCGGCGTCCATGATGACCATGACGGTGGCGTTCGGGACGTTCACACCGACCTCGATGACGGTCGTGGCGACCAGCACGTCCGTCTCGCCGGCGGCGAAGCGGCGCATGACGGCGTCCTTGTCGTCGGGGTGCATGCGACCGTGCAGGACCTCGATCCGCAGGCCCCGCAAGGGGCCCTTGGCCAGCTCGTCGGCGACGTCCAGGACGGCGAGCGGGGGACGCTTCTCGGCCTCGT
This sequence comes from Streptomyces glaucescens, assembly GCF_002154375.1. GTDB lineage: Bacteria > Actinomycetota > Actinomycetes > Streptomycetales > Streptomycetaceae > Streptomyces > Streptomyces glaucescens. Next base: position 6,727 of record NZ_MUND01000346.1, read on the forward strand.
CCTCGGGGGACGGCTTCTTCGTCGCGCTCCTGGGGTCCGACTCCTCGTCGCCGATGCGGGGACACACGACGTACGCCTGATGGCCGTTCGCCACCTCCTCGCGGACCCGTTCCCAGGCGCGGGCGAGGAAGCGGGGCTTGTCGGCGGCGGGCACGACATGGCTGGCGATCGGGGAGCGGCCGGCCGGGAGCTGGTCGAGGACGGAGGTCTCCAGGTCACCGAAGACGGTCATGGCGACCGTGCGCGGGATGGGCGTGGCCGTCATGACGAGCAGGTGCGGGGGCTGCTTGCCCTTGCCGCGCAGGGCGTCGCGCTGTTCGACGCCGAAGCGGTGCTGTTCGTCGACCACGACCAGACCCAGGTCGTGGAACTGGACCTTGTCCTCGATCAGCGCGTGCGTGCCGATCACGATCCCGGCCTCGCCGGTGACCAGGTCGAGCAGGGCCTGCCGGCGGGCCGTGGCGCTCATCGAGCCGGTGAGCAGCACGACCTTGGTGGCGTGCTCGGCACCGCCGAGCATCCCGCCCTGGGCCAGCTCGCCCATCATCTCCACGATCGACCGGTGGTGCTGCTGGGCGAGCACCTCGGTGGGCGCGAGCATCGCGGCCTGGCCGCCCGCGTCGACGACGGCGAGCATGGCGCGCAGGGCGACCATCGTCTTTCCGGACCCCACCTCACCCTGGAGCAGGCGGTGCATCGGGTGCTCGGTGGCCAGGTCGTCGAAGATCTCCCGGGAGACCTTGCGCTGGCCCTCGGTGAGGGTGAAGGGGAGGCGGTCGTCGAAGGCGGCGAGGAGGCCGTCCGGCCGGGGCCTGCGGGGGACGGCCGGGAGCTGGGCGTCGGCGTGACGGCGGCGGGCCAGGGCGACCTGGAGGACGAAGGCCTCGTCCCACTTGAGGCGGTCGCGGGCGGCGGCGATGTCCGCCTTGGTGTGCGGGCGGTGGATCTTCAGCAGGGCTTCCGGGAGCGGCAGCAGGTCGCGGCCCTCGCGCAGGGCGCGTGGCAGCGGGTCGACGGCCTCCTGGGCGCTGGGCAGCACGGTCTGGACCGCCTTGCCGATCTTCCAGGACTCCAGCTTGGCGGTCGCCGGATAGATGGGGATCAGGGCGCCGGCCCAGGTCTCCACCGTCTCCTCGCCGTCGCCGCGCAGCAGTTCGTACGCCGGGTGGGCGAGCTGGAGGCGGCGGTTGAACAGCGAGACCTTGCCCGCGAACATCGCGGGGGTGCCCGGCAGGAGTTCCTTGAGGGGCTTGTGCACCCCGTTGCCGAAGAAGACCAGCTGGAGCCGGCCGCTGCCGTCGGTGATGGTCACCTCCAGGCGCTGGCCCTTGCCGCGGGGCGCCCGGGCGGAGGCGAAGGTGTGCAGCCGGGCGTCGGCGACCCGGGCGACCACCGTGACGTGCTCGTCCATGGGGAGGTCGGCGAGGTGGGTGAGCTGGCCCCGTTCCTCGTATCTGCGCGGGTAGTGGTGCAGGAGGTCGCCGACGGTGTGCAGGCCGAGATGCTCGGCCATCACCTTCGCGGTGGCGGGGCCGAGCACCTTCTTCAGGGGTTCGTCCAGTGCGGGCACGAGATCCATTGCACACCACGGCACTGACAACGCGCTGGGCGACCTGGCCTCCGCTGCCGGATCCGTCTCGGGAAACCCCTGGTCAGGCGGTTCCCTCCGGCTCTAGGATGGCGCGCCTCCGGCCATCCTTTCGCGGTCACCGCCACACCGGGGCCGCCCGACCCCGCGCCGTCGCCCCTCCCCCCACCGGCGCCGTGACGATGGACTCCCAGACCTCACAGTCATCACAGGCATCCCAGGCGTCTTCCCCGCCTCACACGTTCCAGGTCGACCTCCGCGGTCTGGTGGACCTGCTCTCCCATCACCTCTACTCCAGTCCCAAGGTCTACCTGCGGGAACTGCTGCAGAACGCGGTCGACGCCATCACGGCCCGGCGCGCCGAGCAGCCCGGCGCCCCGGCCCGGGTACGGCTGTACGCGGAGGGCGGCACGCTGCGCGTGGAGGACTCGGGCGTCGGGCTCACCGAGTCCGACGTGCACAGCCTGCTGGCGACCATCGGCCGCAGCTCCAAGCGGGCCGACGGCCTCCAGGAGGCGCGGGCCGACTTCCTCGGGCAGTTCGGCATCGGGCTGCTGGCGTGTTTCGTGGTCGCCGAGCGGATCCGGGTCGTCAGTCGCAGCGCCCGTACGCCGGATGCCCGGCCCGTGGAGTGGACGGCGTCGGACGACGGGTCGTACACCGTGCGGACCCTGTCCGACGATGCCCGGCCCGAACCCGGCACCACCGTGCACCTGGTGGCGCGGGCCGGCGCCGGCGAGTGGCTGTCGCGGGAGCGGGTCCTGGCGCTGGCGCGGGACTTCGGCGCGCTGCTGCCGTACGACGTACGGGTGGGCGAGGAGGCGGTCACCGACCTGCCCGCGCCCTGGGACCGGCCGTATCCCTCCCCCGCCGCCCGCCGGGTGGCGCTCGCGCGCCACTGCCACGAGCAGTTCGGCTTCACCCCGCTGGACTCGATCGGCCTCGACGTGCCGCTCGCGGGCATACGCGGGGTGGCGTACGTCCTGCCCTCCGCGGTCAGTCCCGCACAGCGGGCCCGGCACCGGGTGCACCTGAAGGGCATGCTGCTGACCGAGCGGGCCGAGCAGCTGCTGCCCGACTGGGCGTTCTTCGTGCGCTGCGTCCTCGACACCGACAGCCTGCGGCCCACCGCCTCGCGGGAGGCGCTGTACGAGGACGAGACACTGGCCGCCGTGCGGGAGGCGCTGGGCGAGCGGATCCGGTCCTGGCTGACCGGGCTCGCGGCCGGCGATCCACAGCGGCTGACGGCCTTCCTCTCCGTGCACCACCTCGGCGTGAAGTCCCTCGCCCGGCACGACCGGGAGATGCTGCGGACGATGCTGCCGTGGCTGCCGTTCGAGACGACCGACGGGCAGCTGTCCCTGGAGGAGTTCGCGCAGCGGCACGCGGTGGTGCACTACACGCGGACCGTCGAGGAGTTCCGGCAGGTCGCCCCGATCGCCTCCGCGCAGGGCATCGGCGTCGTCAACGGCGGCTACACCTACGACAGCGACCTGATCGAGGCACTGCCCTCGGTCCGCCCGGGAACGGCGGTCGCCGAGCTGGACGCGGACACGGTGACCGCGCATCTGGACCCGGTCGAGCCCGCTGCGGAGCTGGCCCTCGCCGACTTCCTGGCCACCGCCCGGGCCACCCTCGACCCGTTGGGCTGCGACGTCGTGCTGCGCGCCTTCCACCCGCTGTCGGTGCCCGCGCTGCACCTGGACGACCGGGCCGCCCGCCACGAGCAGGCCCGCGCGGAGGCCGAGGAACATGCCGACGAACTGTGGGCGGGCATCCTCGGTTCGCTGCGCGGCGGCGCCCCGCGCGCGCGGCTGGTGCTGAACCACCTCAATCCGCTGGTCCGGCGGATCAGTTCGCTGCCCGAGCGGGAACTGATCGGCACGGCCACGGAGTCGCTGTACGGCCAGGCCCTGCTGATGGCGCAGCGCCCGCTGCGGCCCGCCGACTCGGCGCTGCTGAACCGGGCGTTCCTCGGTCTTCTGGAATGGGCCACTCACCGCGAGGACGAGCACTGATGAGCGAGATCACGGACTTCGGCTCCCTGCGCGAAGCGCTGGCGGAGAACGCGGCGCGGCCGGAGGGACCGGCCCGCAACGCGCGCGCGGAGCAGTTGCTGGCCGCGGCGGAGCGGCTGGAGATCCCGCTGGCCGTGATCGAGGCGCTGGGCCACCAGCTCACGGTCTACAACTACAGCTCCGAGAAGGCCAAGATGTTCGTCCCGTTCGCGCGGCTGCTGCGCATGTGGGACGAGCGCCCCGAGGACTTCGACGAGCAGGAGGCCCACTCGCTGCACTGGGTCTTCAAGTGGATGACGACCGGCATGCTCGACCAGCCGCACATCCCGCTGGCCTCCGTCGAGAAGTGGCTCGGCGAGATGGAGCGGCGCTACCGGCTGGCCGGGCACTCCGAGCGGGCGGTGCGCAGCGCCGAGTTCCATGTCGCCGCGCACGTCGGGGACGTGCCCCGCGCGGAGCGGGCCTACGCGGCGTGGCTGGCCGCCGACCGGGACTCCATGGCCGACTGCCACGCCTGCGAGCTGGACGGGCAGGGCTGGTGGCAGGCGGAGCGGGGCCGGGACGAGGAGGCGCTGCGGATCTGGGGGCCCGTCCTGGACGGCGAGTTCTCCTGCGCCCACGAGCCGCACGCGGTGCTCGCCTCCTCGCTGCTGCCGCTGGTGCGGCTGGGCCGGCCGGACGAGGCGCGCGCCCACCATCTGCGGGGCTTGCGGCTGGTGCGGTCCACGGAGAGCATGCGCAGCGCGTACGCCGAGCACGTGGAGTTCTGCGCGCTGACGGGCAACGAGGCGCGCGCGCTGGAGCTGCTGGCGGAGCGGCCGGCGTACTTCACGGACAGCGGGCAGCCGCGCAGCGGGATGGAGTTCCTGAGCGTGGTGGCGCTGCTGATGGACCGGCTGACCGGGCTGGGGCTGGGCGGCCGGCAGGTGCCGGGACCGGCCGGCCGGGAGTGGACGGCACGCGAACTCGGGGTGCACGCGCGCGCGGAGGCGCTGGCACTGGCGGCGCGGTTCGACGAGCGCAACGGCACGACGTACGTCAGTGACCGCGTCCGGGCCCGTATGGATCAGCCGGCGCTCGTGGACCGGCTGCCGCTGGGCGTGCGCAATCCGCGCCCGGCACACACGGCGCACGCTTCAGCGCCTTCGCCTGCGCCGGTCACACCACCCGCGGTCCTGCCCGGCGTGAACGGCGCGCACGGCGCTGACGGCACGGACGGCGCGCACGGCACGGACGGCGCGGACTTGGGCGGGCAGGCCGGCCTGGACGCCCTGCTGGCCGAGGCACGGCGTCTGTCGGACGCGCTCCAGCCGGGCGCCGTCGAGGCATGGGCGGCGGTGGCGCGCGCCGCCGAGGCGACCGGGGGCGCCGGGCTCGACGTACGCGCCCGCGCGGAACTCGCCGACCACCAGGCGATGGGCCTCGGCCCGGAGGGCGCCCCCCTGTTCGAGCGCGCCGCGGAGCTGTACGCGGAGGCGGGTGACCCCGGCGAGGCCCTGGCCGCGCACGCGCGTGCCGCCTACGTGCGCGCGCTCGCGGGCGCCGTGGACGAGGCCGAGGCCGCCGTCGCCGAGCCGTACGACCGGGTCCTCGCCCTCTTCGCCGAGGAGGGCACGGGCATACCCCAGACCGCGTCGGTGCTGATGGCCCGGGCGCGGATCCTGATGCAGCGGGCGTACGGGGTGGAGGAACCCCCGTGGGACGCCGGGGAAGACGCCGCGGAGGGCGAGGGGGCCGAGGCGGAGGCGCCGGGGCTCACCGGGGACGAGGACGTGACGGGGCGGACCCAGGAACCGTGCACGGCCCAGGGCGGCACCGCGCAGGCTCAGGAGCCCTTCCCGGCGGAGGGCGCGTCCGGCGCGGACGACGCCGGGCCGGACGGGCCCGACGAGCCGTTCCCCGCCGTGCGGGCGCCCCGCCGGGCGCACCCCGTCCTGGCCACGGCGGAGACCGCCGTCCGGGAGGTGCTGGCGCTGGTGGACGGACACTGCGGGGGCGATGTCCAACTGGCCTCGCGGGCCGCCGAGGCGCGGGCGATGCTCGCGGAGCTGGCGGTCCGGGCGGGCGACGCACGGACGGCGGCGGCACTGTTCGCGCGGGCCGCCGGGGAGTACGTGGCGGCGGGCCTGCCGTGGTTCGCCGTGGAGTACGAGGCCCGGCTCGCCGTGCTGGCCCACCGGCTCGGTGACAGTGCGGAGGCGGCACGGGCGCTGCGCGCGGCACTGGCGCACGGCGGAGCCGAGCTGGAGCCCGTCGGACGGGCACAGCTGCACCTCCAGCTCGCCGAGGTGCTCGGCGGCGCGGGGCAGGCCGAGGAGGCCGCCG
>NZ_MUND01000347.1 GCF_002154375.1 Streptomyces glaucescens
GGACGTCGGTCCGTCGGGGACCCGCCCCGCCGGACCGACGTCCCGGGCGGGCACCCGCACCGGGACCGGGCCCGCCCCGCACCGGCCGAATGCGTCCTGCGCCGGCAGGCCCGGCGACACGCCGGCCGGCGGCCGTCCCCCACCGGACACGGAACGGGCGGGGCGGGATCCGCCGTTCTCTCCCGGCCGTAGGGACGACGGCCGCGGGTCCGCCGTACGCGGGACGCCGGGACGGCCGGCCGGCTGTGAAGCGGTGCCACCGTCCGGCGGGAAATCCGGGCGCCCGAGCCGCCGCCCGCCCGGCGTTCACGGCCCCCGGCCACGTACCATGGCGACATGTCGTTCCTCCGCCGCCGCAGCGCCACTCCCGCAGGGCCCGACTTCGACGTACTGGCCATGGACCCGGGCGACTGGCCCGGGAACCTGGGCGCGGGCCTGCTGCCCGCCCCCGACGGCAGCTGCCAGGGTGTCTTCCTCCGTTACGACCTGTTCGGCGGCCGTGGCCCCGCGATGATCATCGGCAATCTCCCCGAGGGCTCCCCGGCCCGCGAGGTCGCCGAGGGCGAGGTCCCCTTCGAGGTGGCCCAGCTGCTGCTGGCGCTGGAGAACGACGAGGAGGTGACCGTCGTCGGCACCGAGGACGTGCCGGTGATGCAGGGCGACAACCTGCTCATCGTGCGCCGGATCAAGCTCTCCGAGAGCCGGATCTCCTGCGTGCAGTTCGACCGCAGCGACAACGTGCTGGTGACCATCGCCGCCTGGGACCGCCCCATCACCGACGACCTGTACGCCCTGCTGAAGCCGCTCCCGGCGGAACTGTTCCAGCAGGGCTGAGACCCGGCGCTACCCGCCCCGCACCACCTCGACATCGGCCGCGCGGACGAACGCCACCCGGTGGCCGTACTGGATCTCGTAGTAGAGATCCTCTCCGGTCACCACCCGGTGGGAGGCGGTGTCGAAGGTGACCGCGTAGTAGTACTGGCCGGACAGCCGGTCACCCGCCACGTACCGTTGCCCCGCCGGCAGCCGGTACGGCAGCGCGGTCACCGGCTGGACGGGTACGCCCGCCGGGTAGGCGGAGGCCTCCGGGTAGGCGCGGCCGTAGACGGGGACGCTGGTCAGGCCGTCCCTCGGGGTGACCACAAGCCCTCGGGCCGGGACGGCGGCCGGGGACTTCCGCGGGTTCTCGAACCAGGCCTTCTGCCCGAGGTACCAGATCGCCGTCCAGTCGCCGTCCCGGTCCGCCACCGCGTACCGCTGGCCGGTGGAGACCCGGGAGCCGATGTCGTTGACCCCGGTCGTCGAGTCGCCGCCGCCCGGCCGCAGGCCGATGTCCTTGATCAGTGGGTAGTGCTTGCCCGGACCGGCGTACAGCCGCACCGCGCTCGACCCGTGCACCGGGCAGGGCTCGCCCTTGGCGGCGCACCCCGTGAACTCGGGGCGGTTGGCGGCGTAGTCGGGGCGGATCGTCACGACGTCCGAGCCGCTGCCCGCGGTCGGCCGGAACGGGCGGCCGAGCAGCGTGAAGTAGTGCTGCCAGTCCCAGTACGGTCCGGGGTCGGTGTGCATTCCGGGGACGCTCGACGCGGTCGGGCCCGGGACGTTGTCGTGGCCGAGGATGTGCTGCCGGTCCAGCGGAACGCCGTACTTCCTGGCCAGGTACTTCACCAGCCGGGCCGACGAGCGGTACATCGCCTCCGTGTACCAGGCGTCCGGCGAGGCGAGGAAGCCTTCGTGCTCCAGGCCGATCGACTTCGCGTTCACGAACCAGTTGCCCGCGTGCCAGGCCACGTCCTTCGCCTTCACGTGCTGGGCGACATGACCGTCGGTGGAGCGCAGACTGTAGTGCCAGGACACATAGGTGGGGTCCTGGACCATCTTCAGGACACCCTCCCAGCGGCCCTCCGTGTCGTGCACGACGATGTAGTCGATGTCCTGGGAGCGGGGCCGGTCGGCCAGGTCGTGGTTGCCGTAGTCACCGTCGCCGAACTCCTCGTACGGTGCGGGGATCCACTCGCACGACACCGTCGGCGGGCACTCGGTGCCCTCGGCGTCGGCGGTGCGCAGCCCCGCCTGCCGCAGCCGGCCGGTGTCGGGAACGAGGTCCGGCCGCGCGGGCAGGGCGACCCGCTGCCCGGCGTCGGTCAACCGCTCCTCGCCGGTGCGCAGCACGTCGTAGACGTCGTTCGCGTACGCCGCCGCCGTCGCCCGGTCGTCCGCGCCGGAGAACCGGGCCACCGCCCCGTACCAGTCCGCCGGGTCCGCGCTGAGTGGCGCCCCCAGCTCCCGCTGGGCGGCGGCGAGCAGCGCGGCACCGCCCGCGATGTTGGCGGCAGGGTCGGACCGCAGCCGCTCGGGCGCCAGGCCGGTCAGCTCCGCGGCCTTCGTCAGCGTGGTCAGGCGGGCCGGGAGTTCCGTGCTCCGCGGCACCTCGGCCGGGGGGAACAGGGG
>NZ_MUND01000348.1 GCF_002154375.1 Streptomyces glaucescens
GGCGCCTGCCTCGCCGCCGCGGGCCTCGGCACCGTCCGCCGGTCCCACAGGACCCGGCCCCGGCCGTACCGACACGGCGGCGGAGAGCGGCGCCACGGCACCGGGACCGGCCGCACCGCCGCCCGCCGGCAGCACCGACGACGGCGACGGCACGGGCGGCACTGACGGCGCGGGCGGCACCGGGAGCACCGGCGGCTCCGGCACGTCCCAGCCCGGCTCCTCCCCCGCCGACACCTCGCCCGCGGAACTCTGCCTGCTGGTGGTCTGCCTCGGCTGACCGGCGCGGCGGCTACCGTCGGCTGCGGACCAGCAGGTGGAGGAAGTACGGCGTGCCGATGAGGGCCGTCATCAGGCCGGCGCCGAGCTGGGCCGGTGCGATGACGGTGCGGCCCACCAGGTCCGCGGTGCAGACGAGTACGGCGCCCAGGAGCACGGCGACCGGGACGACCCGGGCGTGCTGCCGGCCGACGAGGGCGCGGGCCGCGTGCGGTGCGACGAGTCCCACGAAGCCGATCGTGCCCGCGGCGGCGACGGCGGTGGCGCTGAGCAGAACGCTCAGCACGAGGAAGCCGAGGCGTCCGCGTGCCAGGTCCAGGCCGAGCAGCCGCGGGGTGTCCTCGTCGAGGGAGACCAGGTCGAGTTCGGTACGGCGCGCTGCCGCGACGGCCACGCCCACGGCGAGGACCACGGCGAGGGGCAGCACGTCGGGCATGCTCCGCCCGTAGGTGGAGCCCGACAGCCAGGTGAGCGCCTTCGTCGCGTTGAACGGATCGGTCAGGATGATGAGCAGGCTGATCAGCGCGGACGCGCCGGTGGCGACACCGAATCCGACGAGGACGAGCCGGTTCTGCCGGAATCCGCCGCCGGCCGCCAGCCCGAAGACGAGGGCGGAACTGACCGCGGCGCCCGCGAAGGCCGCTCCGGCCACACCCCACGACCCGGCGGACGGAACCGTCGTCACGAGGAGCACCGCACCGACCGCGGCGCCGCCGGAGACGCCCAGGATGCCCGGCTCCGCGAGCGCGTTGCGGGTCACCGCCTGGACCAGGGTCCCGGCCAGGGCGAGCGCCGCTCCCGCGAGGAGCGCGGCGAGGACGCGGGGCACGCGGGTGTCGAGGACGAAGGTGACGGTCTGCCCGGCCCGCCCCTGGAGCCAGTTCGCCACGTCACCGAGCAGCAGTTTGGCATCTCCCAGCAGGACCGCGGCGAGGGCGACGCCGACGAGCAGGACCACGAGAACGGCCGTGGTGGTCAGGAAGACGGCCCGGCTTCTGATGCGCAGCCGGTCGGGCGCGGCGGGCGCCGCGGTGTCGCGGACCCGGGTGGCCAGGACGACGAGGAAGACGGCGCCCACGAGGCTGGTGACGACACCGGTGGGTACGGCCACCGCCACGTCCGCCGGGACGAGCGCGCGCAGCAGCACGTCGGAGCCGAGCACCAGCGCCGCACCGACCAGACCCACGGCCGGCAGGCTCCCGCGGGTACGGGTGAATCCGCGGAAGGTGCGGGCGAGCGGGCGGACGAGGGCCGGGGCGCACAGGCCGACGAAGCCGATGGGTCCGGCGAGGGTGACGGCGGCCGTGGAGAGCAGGGCGGCCAGGACGACGGCCGTGACGCGGGTGGTGCGGACGGGGACGCCGAGTCCGCGGGCGGCGTCGTCGCCGAGGGCGAGCGCGTCGACGCGGCGGGCGAGGAGCAGCAGTCCGGCCAGGCCCGCGATGCCGATGGGGGCGATCTGCAGGACGCCGTCGAAGCCGCTCTGGGCGATGCTGCCCTGGTTCCACTGGTAGAGGCCCTCGGTCTGCTGGGGGAACAGCAGGAGCAGGCCCTCGGTGACGGCGGTGAGGCCGAGGGTGAGGGCGCTGCCCGCGAGGACGAGCCGGACGGTGCCGGCGCCCAGGCCGGAGAGGCCGAGGACGACGGCCGCCGCCGCGAGGCCGCCGGCGAAGGCGATGCCGGAGGAGGCGAGCAGCGGGAGCGAGAGCCCGCCGGCGGCGGCCAGTCCGAGGGCGAGGTAGGAGCCGGCGTTGACGGCGAGGGTGTCGGGCGAGGCGATGACGTTGCGGCTGACCGCCTGGAGGGCGGCGCCCGCCATGCCGAGGAGGGCGCCGACGAGCAGCCCGGCGGTCATCCGCGGCAGCCGGGAGGCGATGACGACGGACGCGTCGGCCGGGTCGGCCCGGCCGGTGAGCGCCTTCCACACCTCGAAGGCGCCGACCGCGGCCGTGCCTTGTGTGAGGTCCACGACCGCGAGGACCGCGACGAGGAGGACCAGTGCGGCCGTCACCGCGGCCGCACCGGTCCGGGACGTGGCCGCCGACGGACGCGTGGCGGGAGTGGTTGCGGTGACGGCCATGCGGTTACTTCGTCAGGGCGGTGACGACGGAGTCGACGTACTGGCTCATCGAGCCGGTACCGCCGAACATCCAGATGCCGTCGTCCAGCCGGTGGACGTTGCCGTTCTTCACGAACGGCAGCGAGGTCCACACCTTGTCCTCGGCCAGCACACCGGTGAACGGCGTGCTGTTCTTGTCGCCGTCGCTGCCGATGTAGGCGAACTGCACGTCGCCGAGCGCGGTGAGCCCTTCGACGTCGGTGGAGCCGAGGCCGTAGCTCTCGTCGCCCTTGACGGTCCAGGCGTTCTTCAGGCCGAGCCGCTCGTTGACCGCGCCGATGAGCGAGCCGCTGGTGAAGGGGCGGATCGAGACCTGGTTGGAGATGACGTAGCCGTCGGCGAAGGCGTACCTCGTGCCGGCGTGACCGGCGTCGGCGAGGGCCTTCTTCCCTTCGGCGAGCTTCGCCTCGAAGTCCTCGGTGAGCTTCTCGGCCTGTTCGGTGGTGCCGGTGGCCTTGGCGATGAGGTCGAGGTTGCCGGTCATCCGGCCGATCGGGTCGGAGGCGTCGGCGGAGCGGATCTCCAGGACGGGGGCGATCTCGCGCAGTTGCTTCACGGCGGCGTCGGGGAGGTCGGAACTGGCGATGACGAGGTCGGGGGCCAGGGCGGCGACGGTGTCCATGCTGGGTTCGCCGCGGGTGCCGATGTCCTTGGGCTCGTTCTTCAGCGGGACGGCGGTGTCCCAGGTCCTGTACCCCTTGACGTCGGCGACGCCGACCGGGTCGACGCCCAGCGATACCAGCATCTCGACGGCGTCCCACTCCGCCCCGACGACCTTCCGGGCCGGCCCGTCGAGCTGCACCTGGGTGCCGGAGGCGTCGGTGAGGGCGATGCGCTCGGTGGTCTTCTTCGCCGCGTCGTCGTTCGTCGCGGGCTCGGTGGTGCCGCAGGCGGCCAGGGTGAGGGCCGCGGCGGTGGCGGCTGCCGCGGTGAGGAGGAGGCGTCTCATGAGGTGGTGCTGAGCCTTTCGGTTCGCGTGTGGTGCCGGCCGACGGCCCGGGTGCGCAGGCGGCCGGTGAGGGGGTCGGTGTCGACCTCGATGCGGATGCCGTAGGTGTCGGTCAGCCGCTGGGGTGTCAGTACGTCCGGGGGGTCACCGTCGGCGACGACGCGCCCGGCGTGGAGCAGGACGATCCGGTCGGCCACGGCCGCGGCCTGGTCGAGGTCGTGCAGGACGGCGCCGACGGCGATCCCGTGGTCGTCGGCCAGATCCCGCATGAGGTCGAGGAGTTCGACCTGGTAGCGGAGGTCGAGGTAGGTCGTCGGCTCGTCGAGGAGCAGCACACCCGTCTGCTGGGCGAGGCAGCCCGCGAGCCAGACCCGCTGGAGCTGGCCTCCGGAGAGGTGCTCGACGCCGCGCTCCGCGAGGTCGGCTACGCCGGTCAGGGCGAGGGCGCGGTCGACGGCGGCCCGGCCGCCGGGATCGGTCCCGCCCCAGCGCCCCCGGTACGGGTAGCGGCCGAACTCCACGACGTCCCGTACGGTCAGCCCGCTGGGCGTGGGCCGTCCCTGGGTCAGCAGGGCGACCCTGCGCGAGAACTCACGGGGGCTCAGCGCGAGGCCGTCGGTGTCGCCGTCGATGAGGAGTGTCGCGGCGCGGGGCCGCTGCAGCCGCGCGAGCGTGCGCAGCAGCGTCGACTTCCCGCTGCCGTTCGGGCCCACCAGTACGGTGACTTCGCCCGCTCGCAGGGTCATCGAGGCGTCGTGGACGACGTCGACGCCGTCGTAGGCCACGGTGACACCCGTGGCCGACAGTTCATGACCACGGGGGCGCCCGGCCGCGGCGGTCTCTTCACCAACATGCACGCGACAGAGGTTAGCCTAACCTAAGTAGCACGCAAAGAGGGGGGTGCAAGACGGGAATCGGCCAAGCCGCCGCGCCTCGCACCCCGTCCCGTCCGCGGGGTCACTTCCGCCAGAACAGGTGGTGCGTCACCCCGCTCGGACTGGGCACCACATCCAGGTGGTAGCGGTCGAGCAGTTCGTCGGGAGACTCCCAGAGCCGCACCCCGGAGCCCAGCTTCACGGGCGACACCGCGACGTGCAGGGTGTCGACGAGACCGGCGTCGAGGAACTGCCGGATGGTCGTGGCCCCGCCGCCGAGGCGGACGTCCTTGCCCGCCGCCGCCTCCCGCGCCAGGGCGAGAACCGTGGCCGGATCGCCGTCGACGAAGTGGAACGTGGTGTCGGAGAGGGTGAACGAGGGGCGCTTGTGGTGGGTCATGACGAACACCGGCGTACGGAACGGAGGCTCGTCGCCCCACCACCCCTGCCACTCGTGGTCCTGCCAGGGACCACGCTGGGGACCGAACTTGTGGCGCCCCATGATCTCGGCGCCGATGTTGCGGGCGTAGTCCCGGGTGAAATAGTCGTCGAGGCCCCGGGTCCCTCCGGGGTCGGTGCGCATCGGCCAGCTCGCCGTGGCACCGGCCCAGGAGAACAGGTCGCCGGGGCGGGGGTGGCCGAACGGCTGCTCCAGTGTCTGGTGCTCTACGGCGCCGGCGCCGTAGCCGTCGCTCGAGACATTGAAGTTCTGCACCCTCAGCAGCTGAGTCACGCGGTTCCTCCTGTGATCGACCGATCGATGACCATGGGACTGCCGCGGCGACAAGAACTCATCGCGCCGCCCGTCAGGAGGTCCCGGCGTCCTCAGGCGTCGGCCAGTTCCGCGGCGCCGAAGGAGACGTCGAAGCGGTCGCACCAGATGCTCACGCTGCTGTAGCGGGACAGGTCGATTCCCACCGGCACGGTGTAGTTCTGGCTGCCCTTGTTCCCCTTGAGCTTGCCGAGGCTGACGTACTCGCCGTCGTCGAACAGGTGCCAGCCCTCCGGCCCCTCCTTCACCTCCGCGTCGCTCAGCCACACGCGCAGGTCGGGGCCGTTGCTGGTGTCGAGGTTCTCCAGCCGCACGATGCGGGAGCCGTCGGCCAGCCGCACCAGCTTCACCGTGCCCGACGTCGTGTGCTCATGGCTGATCAGCTCCCCGCTCGCCAGCGTCACCGGCCCGGCCGGGGCCGGCGCGGCGGACTGCCCGGACGGCGACGCGGCGGGCGGCGCGGAGGGAGCCGCGACCTCCGGCAGCGCCTCGTGGACCGTCTCCTCCTGCCACAGCTTCCACGGCTGGAACCAGTACAGCCCGAACGCGGCCCCGGTGACCGCCACCATCAGCACACCGATCGCCCATGGCCTGACCAGTACACTCCGCACCCGCCCCATCGCGCCCCTCCTGAAGGTACGTCCATGTCCGACGCCGTACGCGCCGTGGAGGTCGTACGCTCGTCGCTCCCCATTCAACGCGCGGACCGGCCGTACGGGGCCGTGGGACAGATGACGAAATCCTTACGGCGCCGCGGGCAGCGTCACCTCGAAACGGCAGCCGCCGGGGATGTTGCGTACAGTGGCACGGCCCTGGTGGGCCTCCACGATGCCCCGCACGATGGCGAGGCCCAGCCCCGCGCCGGCCGGAGGTGTCCGGGCGTCGCTGCCACGCCACCCGGTGTCGAAGACCCGGGTCAGCTCGTCGTCGGGGATGCCGCCGCAGCCGTCGGTCACCGACAGCACCACGGCGCCGTCCGGCCCGCGTTCCGCGGCGACCGCCACGGTGCCGTCGGCCGGAGTGCGGCGGATGGCGTTCACCAGCAGGTTGCCCAGCACGCGGCTCATCTCCTTGCCGTCCACCTCCACCGGCACCGGCTCGACCCGATCGTCCACCAGCCGCACACCCTGTTCCCGGGCGAGCGGGCCGGCTCCCGCCAGCGCGTCGCCGACCAGTTCGCGGACGGACAGCCGGGCGGGGGCCAGGGCGAGGGCGCCGGCGTGGATGCGGGAGAGTTCGAAGAGGTCGCCGACCATGCCGTCGAGGCGTTCGACCTCGGTGCGGATCTGCCGGAGGTAGCGGTCGGGGTCGGTGGCGACGCCGTCCTCCAGGGCCTCCGACATGGCGCGCAGACCGGCCAGCGGGGTCCGCAGGTCGTGCGAGATCCAGGCGACGAGTTCCCGCCGCGACGCCTCCAGGGCGCGTTCCCGCTCCCTGGACTCGGCGAGCCGGGCACTGGTGATGGCCAGCTCGCGGCTCACGGCCTGGAGTTCGGCGGTGGTCGGGCCGTCCGGAGCGGCGAAGTCCCCGCCGTCGCCGAACAGGCGGGCGGCGACGGCGAGTTCGCGACTGCGGGCGACCACCCAGCGGCCCAGCAGCAGCGCGGTCGCCAGGGAGACCGCGGCCGCCATCGCGACGACCGTCGTGACGACCGTCAGATCGTGCGGGGAGAGGAACATCGCCCGGGCGACGGCCAGCGTGCCCGCGAGCATCGCGACTACGCCGACCCCCGCGACCACGGCGAGCGACGCGGTGAGGGAGCGCCGCCGGATCCGCCACAGGACTCCCGCTCCGGCCAGGCCGGTGGCTGCGGCGCCCGCGAAGGCGTACAGGGCGATGAGAAGGGTGTCGCGCACGATCAGTCCGCCTCCCCGCCGGGCTCGAAGCGGTAGCCCACGCCCCAGACCGTCCGGATCAGCCGGGGCCGGGCCGGATCGTCCTCGATCTTGCCGCGCAGGCGGCGCACATGGACCGTGACGGTCGACAGGTCCCCGAAGTCCCAGCCCCACACCTCCCGCATCAGGTCCTCCCGGCTGAAGGCGCGCCCCGGATGGCGCAGGAAGAAGCGGAGCAGGTCGAACTCTCGCAGGGTCAGGGCCAGTTCGACGCCGTGCTTGGTGGCCCTGCGGCCGGTGGGGTCGATCGTCAGACCGGCCGCCGCCATCCGGTGCCCGGGGGTGGCGGGCGGCCGGCTGCGCCGCAGTACCGACTCCACGCGCAGGACCAGTTCCCGGGGGCTGAAGGGCTTGGTGACGTAGTCGTCCGCGCCGACCTCCAGGCCCAGGATGCGGTCCTCCTCGTCCCCGCGGGCGGTGAGCATGATGACCGGCACGGGCCCGCCGGCGCGCATCCGGCGGCACACCTCGATGCCGTCCATGCCGGGCAGCATCAGGTCGAGCACCACCAGGTCCGGCCGGTGCGCCGCGAGGCGGGCGAGGGCGGAGGGTCCGTCACCGGCCCGGTCGACGACATGGCCGGCGCGGTCGAGGTAAGCGGCGACGACCTCCGCGACGGTCGGGTCGTCGTCGACCACCAGAACGCGGGCCGACCGCCCCTGCGCCTCCGTGGATCCATACGCGTGCTGCATGCCCCAAGGGTGTGACAGCACGCCCGCTGACCGGTACCGCCCGGGGATCGGACCGCCAGGGCGGCCACGGCCGGTAGGGTGCCCGCATGGGGCTGGACATCACCGTCATGATCGCCGACTGGAGGTGGCTGGCGGAGGTTCCGCCCCCCGAGCGGCTGTCACGGCTGAGGGACGCCTGGTACGACGACGAGACGGGGCTGTGGGACCACGACGCGCCCGCGGTCGAGGGGGACTGGGTGTGGCCGCGGGGACCCCACGGCGCCCACTTCGCCGTGTACGAGTTCCTGCACACCTGCGGCTCGTTCAAGGCGCACTTCTGGGCCGGGCAGCGCTGGGAAGCCGTACGCGACCACGTCGAACGCACGCTGCGGACCGAGCTGGACGGCTTCCTGCACGGGCTGATCCGGGACGGCCCGGACGGTGAGGTCCGACGCTGCGAGCCGGGTCTCCTCGGTGACGGTCCCGCTGCCTACGGCGTCCTGCTCGCCCGGTCACCGGCAGGCGTGCGGGAACTGGCCGCGGCCTGGGAGCGGATCCGGTCCGGCCTCGCCGAGCTGCGAGGACCCTTCACCGAACACGCCGCCGTCGCCGATGGCTGGGCCGGTGACTTCGACGCGTTCGGGCGACTGCTGACGGAGTGGGGCCGGATCGTC
>NZ_MUND01000349.1 GCF_002154375.1 Streptomyces glaucescens
GAAGTACTACTAGGGGGTGTCCGCGTACAGAGAACGGAGCGGGTACCGAGGAACGCCGGTGGGCACGCCCATCACGCGGTACCCGCGCCCCTCGTTGTCGAGCCTGGTGGTTCCCGGCTCCCCGTCCGACACCCAGGTCAGCGTGATCGCGAACCGGACATCTCGTCCGACGTTCCTCAGATGGAAGACGAACTGTTCAGGGTCCCCCGACGACACCTTGAACGGGAAGTCCCGGCCCGCCTGAGTCCCCTGCGCCGTGCGGCGGATCTGCGGTCCCACCGTCACCGGGCGCTGCCCGAAGTCCACGTCGAACGCCCGCTCGTCGACGCCGCCCCCGCACTCCCCGTCGATGACCGACCCCTTGGTGGGGAGCGGATCGCTGGAAAGCACCGTCACCTCGGCCCCGGTCACGACGATCGCCTGGCCCGTCTTCCCTTGCAGCGTGACATGGATCGTCACGGGTTCGTCCTCGGCCGCTATGCGCACACCGCCCTCGGAGGCGACGTCCTCCGCTCGTCCCCGCAGCGCCTCGAGCGGCTCGTCGAAGTACCCCGGATGGCAGCCGAGCACGTCACTCGCGTACACCTTGAGCTCCGGCGGGCCCGTGATCTCCTCCTGGAACCATCCCCACCCGGACTGCCACACCACGACACCGGCACCGGACACCAGCGCACCGACGACACCGGCCCAGAAAGTCCTGCTGCGAAAGACACTTGAGCGCTCCACCGGGGTCGCCCGCGGCGTCGGAACCCGCCTGGCCCGGCGCAGTGACGCGTTGACGTCTGCCTTCCTGCTTCGCGGCCTTGCCACGCTTCCCCTCCCTGCCCCGGACTCCGGGGAGCCCCGAACCGTCCCGGGTCGCCTGCGCCCACCAGCCCGACACCTTAACGACATCAATTCGGTTGATGGCCCGCGAGAGCACCGCTAGCGTGCCTCGCGTGACGAACCCCGAGTCCGACAGAGCGGAGCCGCCGGTCGCCCGGCGGCGGGCCGCAGGCTGATCCTCGTACGGCTCCCCGAGCCGCCCCCGCCTTCGGCGACCGGACACGCGCTCCGCGTGCCCTGGTCGGTTCTTCCTCCTCCGGCGCGCGGATGCTCCTGCCCGCATCTCACGCCGGAGTCGACTCCTTGCCTGTGTTCATCCATGTCCTGGGTCTTGCCGTCTTCGCCCAGGGGACTTCCGAGTTCATGCTGTCCGGGCTCGTGCCGGGCATCGCCCGTGATCTGTCCGTGCCGGTGGCCGCCGCCGCGAGCCTGACGTCCGCGTACGCGGTCGGGATGGTCGTCGGCGCCCCGCTGATGGCCGCCTGGAGCGCGCGGTGGCCGCGCCGCAGGGCGCTGGCGGGACTCCTCGCGGCGTTCGTCGCCGTGCATGTGGCCGGCGCGGTCACCCATGACTTCGCGGTGCTGTTCGGCACCCGGATCGTCGCCGCGGTCGTCAACGCCGGTTTTCTCGCCGTCGCCATGTCCGTGGCGACCTCGCTCGCCACCCCGGAGAAGCAGGCGCGGGCGACCGCCGTCCTGCTGTCCGGGGTCACGCTGGCGTGCGTCGCCGGGGTGCCCGCGGGCGCGCTGCTCGGGGAGCGGGCGGGCTGGCGCGCGGCCTTCTGGGCGGTGGCCGCGCTGTGTCTGCCCGC
>NZ_MUND01000035.1 GCF_002154375.1 Streptomyces glaucescens
ACCGCGAGTGCCCCCGCCCCGATCGTCCTGCGCTCCACGTGGTCGTGACCCTCCCTCTCCTGGCACCCCAACCTAACCTCTGCGCCCGAGCGCCCCTGACATAGCCTCCGGACCATGACTGCTGATGTGTGGCTGCCCATTCCGCCGGAGGAGATCGAGGGCCTTCCGAAGGGGCCGACGTACCGCTTCTGGGACGGTGCGGAAACCTTTCCCTCGGACCCCGCCGACTGCGCCTTCTACGTCGTCCCCTACATGAAGCCGGCCGGACTGGGGCAGCGTCCCCTGCCGGAGATGACGTCCCTGGAGGTGGTGCAGACGCTGTCGGCCGGTACCGACCACGTGGAGCCCGGGCTGCACCGGGTCCGCGCGGGGGTGCGGCTGTGCAACGCGCGCGGGGTGCACGAGGCAAGCACCGCGGAGCTGACGCTCACNNGGCGCGCGGTCCCGTGCATCCGCTCACCGAGCTGCCCGCCCTGCTCCCGGAAGCGGACGTCGTCGTGGTCTCCACCCCGCTCACCGAGGCCACCCGGGGCCTCGTGGACGCCGACTTCCTGGCGCGGATGAAGGACGGCGCGCTGCTCGTCAACGTCGCCCGCGGACCCGTCGTCGACACCGAGGCGCTGCTCGGCGAAC
>NZ_MUND01000350.1 GCF_002154375.1 Streptomyces glaucescens
AGATGTTCGCTCAGAGCGAACCGGGCGGGCCGGGAGGGCTGTCGGCCGCCTTCGACGTGCCCCATTCGACCTGGGGCCCCTGCGGTACCCCGAAGTGCGCGGCGTGGCGCGGTGGCCGGGCCGCTGCGCCCACCACGAAGACGTCCTCGGCTCCGTCGAGCACCCCTCCGGAGGGGTCGTCGTCGCCGTCCCGGCGCACCACGTCGCGCTCGGGCATGAGGATGTCGCGCACGACGACGGCACACAGGTACAGCGTGCCCAGCAGATGCACACCGATCGCCCAGTGGTAGCCCTCTGTCGGCAGTCCCTTGTGCGCGTCCCCGCTGGTCGTGTACGCGAGGTACATCCAGATGCCCAGGAAGTACATGACCTCGCAGGCCTGCCAGACGAGGAAGTCCCGCCACCGGGGCCGGGCCAGCGCGGCGAGCGGCACCAGCCACAGCACGTACTGCGGCGAGTAGACCTTGTTGGTGACGATGAACGCGGCGACGATCAGGAACGCCAGCTGGGCGAAGCGGGGACGGCGCGGGGCGGTGAGGGTGAGCGCCGCGACACCCACGCAGCACAGCAGCATCAGCAGCGTGGCGAAGGTGTTGACGGTCTCGGTGCCGAGCGGGTCGCTGGAGTTCTGCGCCATGATCAGCCAGAAGGACCCGAAGTCCACACCGCGTTCCTGGCTGAACCGGTAGAACTTCGACCACCCTTCGAAGGCGAACAGCATCACCGGCCCGTTCACCACCACCCAGGCGATGACCGCGCCTGCCAGCGCCTTGCCGAAGTCCCGCCACTTGCCCGCCCGCCAGCACAGCACGAACAACGGGCCGAGGAGGAAGACGGGATAGAGCTTGGCGGCCGTGGCGAGCCCGAGAAGGACACCGAAGGCGAGGGAGCGGCCCCGCGCCCACATCAGCATGGCGGCGGCCGTCAGGGCGACGGCCAGCAGGTCCCAGTTGATGGTGGCGGTCAGCGCGAAGGCGGGCGCCAGGGCGACGAGCAGACCGTCCCAGGGGCGCCGGGCATGAGTGCGGGTCACACAGACGGCGATGACGGCCGCGCAGACCATCAGCATCCCGGCATTGACCATCCAGTACCACTGCTCCTGGTGCTGGATGCTGCCGCTGCCCGGGGTGAGCCAGGCGGCGACCTCCATGAAGACGCCGGTCAGCACCGGATACTCCAGGAACTCCATGTCCCCGGGGAGCCGGTCGAAGTACGGCACGAGACCGTCGGCGAAGCCACGGCCCTGGTAGAGGTGCGGGATGTCCGAGTAGCACGCGTGCGTGTACTGCGAGCTGGCGCCGAAGAACCAGGCGCCGTTGTAGCAGGGCGCCTTCTGGACCAGCCCGAGAGCGAACACCCCGATCGCCACCAGCGCGATCACCCGTGCGGGAGTCCACCAGGACGTCCCGAGAAGGGCGCGCCGCCCGAGGGGGCCGCCGATCAGCTCACTGCCGGCCGCAGCGACCTCGTCGGCCTTCGTCGGCCGTACCGGGTCCGGCTCGTGCGCGCTCGTCCGCGTCGTTTCTGCACTGGGCATGGGGCACATCCTGCCGTACGCGCCTGAGAGTCCACGGTGTCGTCGGCCCAGGAGAGGGCTCCGAAAACGAAAGTGCCCCTGTTTCACGTGAAACACTTCGTTTCACGTGAAACAGGGGCATTCCCGCCACGCTCAGGACGAGCCGTGACGGTCGGCGTCACTCGCCGTCGGTGCCTCCGAAGAAGCCGCCGCTGCCATTTCCGCCATTGCCGTTCCCGTTGTCGGAGGACTCGGAAGTGCTGGGCGAGGGGCTCACCTCGTCCTCACCGCCGTCACCACCGCCGTTTTCACCACCGCCGTTCTCGTTGCACCAGCCGAAGGCACAGCTCTCGCTCACCGACGGGCTGGGCGTGGGCTCGGGCTCTGACGTGCTCGGCGTCGGGCTGGGCTCCTCGGTCTCGGTCTCGGTGGGCTTCACGGTCACCGAAGGCGTCGGGGACGGGGCGCCGACCTGGTCGAAGACCTCACCGATCGGGGTGGGCTCCGGGAACCCGGGGTCGGGCTTCCCCTTGAGCGCCACCTTCATGTACTCGGTCCACACCGAGGTCGGGATGTCACCACCGTGGATGGAGTCGTCACCGGCCGTGCCGTTCATGGAGAGCAGCTCGTGGCTCTTGGGGTTCTCGCGGAACATCGCGACCGCGGTGGACAGCTGCTGGGTGTAGCCCACGAACCACGCGGACTTGTTCTCGTCGGTGGTACCGGTCTTGCCGGCCGCCGTCCGTCCCAGGGCCTTGGCGTTCTTACCCGTACCGTTCTCGATGACGTTCTCGAGAACCTTCGTGACGTTGTTGGCCACGTTCTCGGGCATCGCCTGCGCGGTCTTCGGCTTCTCGAAGCCGGGCACGGGCTGGCCGCTGTGCTTGACCTCCTTCACCGAGTACGGATCGGCCTGCTTGCCGGATGCCGCGAAGGTCGCGTAGGAGTCGGCCATGCGGATCGCGCTGGGCGTCGAGGTGCCGAGCGCGAACGACGGGTTGATGTCGGAGAAGCTCTGCTTGAGGATGCCGGTGCCCTCGGCGACCTGCGCCACCTTCTCCATGCCGACATCGACACCGAGCTGCACGAACGGCGTGTTCACGGACTGCTCCATCGCCTTGTGCAGGGTGATGTAGCCCCAGGGGAAGTCGCTCTCGTTCTCCTGGTAGAAGAGCGAGTTGTCCTTCTTGAGGTAATAGCTGCCGTCCGGCTTCTGGACCTTGAGGTGGTCGTTGCCGTTGTACTTGCTCATCGGCGAGACGCCGACGCCGTCGCTCTTGTACGTGCCGTACTGCATGGCCGCGGCGAGCACGTACGGCTTCCACGTCGAACCGACGGGCACACCGGCGGTGTCGGCGTTGTTGTTGAAGTGGCCGTTCTCGTAGCCCGCGCCGCCGTAGAGGGCGACGATCGCGCCGTCATTGGGCTTGACCGACGCGGCGCCGAACTGGACGTGCTGGTCCAGCTCCCGCTTGGGGTCGAGGCGCTCCTTCTCGATCTTCTTGACGGCCTTGGCGAGGGCGTCGACCTTGTCCTTCTCGAAGGTCGTGTAGATCTGGTAACCGCCCTGGTCGAACTGGGCCTCCGTGATCTCGGAGTGGGCCAGCACGTACTTCTTGGCGGTGTCGACCAGGTAGCTGACCTGGCCGGTCATGCCCTTGATCGCCTTGCGGCCCTGGGGCTCGGGGTACTCGCTGACGGCCTTCTGGTAGTCGGCGTCCGAAAGGTGGCCGTCCTTGTTCATCTCGCCGAGGATCCAGCGCCACCGCTTCTCGGAACGCTCGCGGTTGGCGGCCGGGGTCGCCGACTTGTCGAGGTTCTCGTTACCGGCCGGGTCGTAGTACGTCGGGCCCTTCAGCAGCGCCGCGAGGAAGGCGCACTCGCTCGCGTCGAGGTCCTCCGCGTCCTTGCCGTAGTAGGTCTGGGCGGCGGCCTGGATGCCGTACGCGCCCCGGCCGTAGTACGAGGTGTTGAGGTAACCCTGCAGGATCTCGCTCTTGTCGAGCTTCGTCCCCACCTTGATCGAGATGAACATCTCCTTGAACTTCCGGGAGACGGTCTGCTCCTGGCTCAGGTAGGTGTTCTTGACGAACTGCTGGGTGATCGTCGAACCGCCCTGCGTGTCACCCCCGGTCGCCATGTTGGCCAGGGCGCGGGCGATGCCCATGGGGTCGACGCCGGAGTCCTCGTAGAACGTCTTGTTCTCAGCGGAGATCACCGCCCACTGCATGTCCTTGGGGATCTGCTCGATGGTGACGTTCTGCCGGTTCTCGCCGGAACCGGTCGCCACCATCTGGGTGCCGTCCGCCCAGTAGTAGACGTTGTTCTGCGACAGCGCGGCGGCGTTCTCCTCGCTGGGGACGCTCACCATCGCGTAGCCGATGCCCGCGATGGCGACCAGGCTGCCGAGGAAGCCCAGGAAGAGACCGGAGACCAGCTTCCACGAGGGCACCCAGCGCTGCCAGCCGTACTTGCCGGCGCGCGGGTAGTCGATGATCCGCTGGCGGTCGGAGGCGGTGGTCCGCCCCCGGCCTCGCCCGGGTCCGGGCGGTCCGCCGGGACCACGCCGCCCGTTCTCGGGCGCTCGACGGCGGCCCGCGCTGTTCCGCTGAGCCGCGCGTCGGGCCTCGGCGCGGCCGCCGTACGGCCGCTCCTCCCCTCCCGGCACGGCGGATCCCGACCCATAGGTGTCGGCAGGGGACCCGGTGGCGCCTCGCGGTGCCGCTCGGCGGCCGGAGGCAGAGCCGGACTGGCCGCGTCGGGCCGCGGCACGTCCGCCTCCCTGCGGCTGCGGCGGTTTGCGACGGTGCTCGCTCATCGAACGACTACTCCTCGGGCAGGCGCACCCTTGCGCGCCTGGAAACGGCGGCTGGTTTCCGGTCCCCCCGAAGTACGGACGCGGTCGGTCCCGCATTCACCCGTACTGCACCAGGGACAAGGACGCCCCCGGACGCAACTCGGTTCCCGGTGGTGTGCATGCCGCACAGACTACGCAGCGCCAAAACCCGCCTAGCTCCGAAGTTCACCCCAAACCAGGCAACTCGCTTCCCACGAATCGGTGATGTGACGCCGTTCACGATTCCCCCTCTTGTCGCGGGAGGGGGGCCGTTCTATCGTGCTGATGTATCGAGTCGATACATCAGCACGACATAAAGACCGTGACAGGCACGACCGCGGAAGAGGGGAGGCGACCATGAGCCGGCGTTCCGGGATCCTTGAGTTCGCCGTACTCGGCCTGCTCCGCGAATCCCCCATGCACGGCTATGAGCTGCGCAAACGACTCAATACGTCACTGGGTGTGTTCCGCGCGTTCAGCTACGGGACCCTCTACCCCTGCCTCAAGACGCTGGTCGCAAACGGCTGGTTGATCGAAGAACCGGGCCATACAGCCGAGGAGGCGCCGGCCGCCCCGCTCGCGGGCCGACGCGCCAAGATCGTCTACCGGTTGACGGCAGAAGGTAAGGAGCACTTCGAACAGCTGCTCTCGCAGACCGGCCCGGACGCGTACGAGGACGAGAGCTTCGCCGCGCGGTTCGCCTTCTTCGGTCAGACCTCGCGCGACGTACGCATGCGTGTGCTGGAAGGCCGTCGCAGCCGGCTGGAGGAGCGTCTGGAGAAGATGCGCGCCTCCCTGGCGCGCACCCGAGAGCGCCTCGACGACTACACCCTCGAGCTCCAGCGCCACGGAATGGAGTCCGTGGAGCGCGAAGTGCGCTGGCTGAACGAGCTCATCGAGAGCGAGCGGGCCGGGCGGGACCTTCACGGTTCCGCCTCCGGGGAGCCCGCTCAGCAGGACACCACATCTGGAGCGACGGGCGGCCTGCCCCGGCCCGGGGACGACACCCGGCCGGATACGCCCGACGACACCGCCACGTGAGACCCCCGTCAGGGCCTCACCGAGTACACACAGGGAGCAACCGGAATGGGTTCGGTTCGCGTAGCCATCGTCGGCGTCGGCAACTGCGCCGCGTCGCTGGTGCAGGGAGTCGAGTACTACAAGGACGCCGACCCGGCGTCCAAGGTCCCCGGCCTGATGCACGTGCAGTTCGGCGACTACCACGTCCGTGACGTGGAGTTCGTCGCCGCGTTCGATGTCGACGCGAAGAAGGTCGGCCTCGACCTCGCGGACGCCATCGGCGCCTCCGAGAACAACACCATCAAGATCTGCGACGTGCCGAACACGGGCGTGACCGTTCAGCGCGGCCACACCCTCGACGGCCTCGGCAAGTACTACCGCGAGACCATCGAGGAGTCCGCCGAGGAGCCGGTCGACGTCGTCCAGGTCCTCAAGGACAAGCAGGTCGACGTCCTCGTCTGCTACCTGCCCGTCGGCTCCGAGGACGCGGCGAAGTTCTACGCCCAGTGCGCCATCGACGCCAAGGTCGCCTTCGTCAACGCCCTCCCGGTCTTCATCGCCGGCACCAAGGAGTGGGCGGACAAGTTCACCGAGGCGGGCGTCCCGATCGTCGGCGACGACATCAAGTCCCAGGTCGGCGCCACCATCACGCACCGCGTCATGGCGAAGCTGTTCGAGGACCGCGGTGTCATCCTGGACCGCACGATGCAGCTGAACGTCGGCGGCAACATGGACTTCAAGAACATGCTCGAGCGCGAGCGCCTGGAGTCCAAGAAGATCTCCAAGACGCAGGCCGTGACCTCGCAGATCCCCGACCGGGACCTCGGCGAGAAGAACGTCCACATCGGCCCGTCCGACTACGTCGCGTGGCTCGACGACCGCAAGTGGGCCTACGTCCGCCTCGAGGGCCGCGCCTTCGGTGACGTTCCGCTGAACCTCGAGTACAAGCTCGAGGTCTGGGACTCCCCGAACTCCGCGGGTGTCATCATCGACGCCCTGCGCGCCGCGAAGATCGCCAAGGACCGCGGCATCGGCGGCCCGATCCTGTCGGCGTCGTCGTACTTCATGAAGTCCCCGCCGGTCCAGTACTTCGACGACGTGGCCCGCGAGAGCGTCGAGAAGTTCATCAAGGGCGAAGTCGAGCGCTGAGCGAGACAGGGCGCTGTGCGCTGAGCGAGACAGACGCTGTGCGCTGACGCTCCCCTTCCTGTGGGTCGTCGAGGGTCCCCGAGGGCATTGCCGTCGGGGACCTTCCCCGTATGTGAGGCTGGCCCCATGGCCGTCGTACGCGATCTGCGGGTCCTGCTCCGATTCCGGAACTTCCGGCGGCTGCTCGCCGTACGACTGCTCTCCCAGGGCGCCGACGGCGTCTACCAGGTCGGCCTCGCCACCTACGTCGTCTTCTCCCCGGAGAAGCAGACCTCGCCCGCCGCGATCGCCTCCGCCATGGCGGTCCTGCTGCTGCCGTACTCCCTGGTGGGCCCCGTCGCCGGCGTGCTGCTCGACCGCTGGCGCCGCCGGCAGGTCTTCGTCCACGGCAACGGGCTGCGTGCCCTGCTGGCCACGGCGACAGCGCTGCTGATGATCAGTCACGTTCCGGACTGGCTCTTCTACGTCTCCGCCCTCTGTGTCACCGCGGTCAACCGCTTCGTGCTCTCCGGCCTGTCCGCTTCGCTGCCGCGCGTGGTCGACGCCGAGCGGCTGGTGGTCGCCAACTCTCTCTCCCCGACCGCCGGGACACTGGCCGCGACCGCCGGTGGCGGCCTCGCCTTCGTCGTGCGGCTGGCCGTGTCCGACTCCGACGCCGCGGTGGTGCTGCTGGGAGCCGTGCTGTACCTGTGCGGGGCCGCGGCGGCCCTGCGGATGCCCCGGGGTCTGCTCGGCCCGGATCCGGCCCTGGTACGGCCGCGGTTGGCCGCGGCGTTTTCCGGGGCCCTCCAGGACCTGACGGCGGGCGTACGCCATCTCGCCGCGCCCGCCCGCCGGGAGGCCGCCTGGGCGCTCGCGTCGATGACGCTGATGCGGTTCTGCTACGGCGCCCTCATGGTCATGCTGCTGATGCTCTGCCGGTACGCGTTGGCCTCGGAGCCGGACGACGGCCTCGCCCTGCTGGGGCTCGCGCTGGGAGTGTCCGGGGCCGGATTCTTCGTCGCGGCCGTGGTGACGCCCTGGACGGCCGGACGGCTCGGCCCCGGCCGCTGGATCGCGGTGTGCGCCGGAGTGGCGGCCGTACTCGAACCGGCCCTGGGGCTGCCCTTCACCACCGGGCCACTGCTCGTGGCCGCCTTCGTGCTGGGGCTGACCACCCAGGGCGCGAAGATCGCGACGGACACCGTCGTGCAGTCCTCCGTCGAGGACGGTTTCCGCGGCCGGACGTTCTCCGTCTACGACGTTCTGTTCAACGTCGCCTTCGTGGCCGCGGCCGGGGTGGCCGCACTGATCCTGCCGCCCGACGGCCGCTCCCCGGCGCTGGTGCTCGGGGTGGCCGGAATCTACGGGGCGGTTGCGGTGACTATGGCCCGCTTTGAGTCTCGGCGAGTGTCACATCAATGACACAGACCCGCTCCCGGGCGCTGTGCTGTCAGTGCGGCCCGATAACTTACGTGGGTCTTATTCAGTCTTTATGTGCGTCGTTCCACCGCGTCACGCACCCAGTTTCTAGGGGGACCCCCAAGTGACCACTCCGCCGCCCCAGGGCAACCCGTTCGCGCAGGGCCAGCCGCAGGGGCAGAACCCCTTCGCACAGGGGCAGCCGCAGGCCCCCTACGGCCAGCAGCCCGGCTTCCCGCAGCAGGGTGGCGCGCCCTTCGCCCCCGCCCCGGCGCCGCGACGCAAGCTCAGCTTCAAGATGATCAAGAACATCGTCATCGTGATCGCGGTGGGCACCGCGGTCATCGGCGGTTTCATAGCCAGCCGGGACGACGCCAACACCGCGGCCGTCGGCGACTGCATGCACCGGGGCAACAGCGACGACAACAACCCGGACCTGGAGGTCGTCGACTGCAAGGACTCCAAGGCCGAGTACGTCGTGCTGGCCAAGGTCGAGGGGTCCTTCTCCGCGCTCACCGCCGAGTCCAAGTGCGCCGCAGAAGCCAAGGACTTCCAGTACTCGTACACCGAGTCCGGCGACGGCAGCGACTTCCTGCTCTGCCTGAAGGACTACACCAAGTAGGGCAGACAGAGAGAGGGGCGATGTTCCACGTGAAACATCGCCCCTCTTCACATCCGGGAGGTCCGGTGCGCCTTGTGCGAAGGTCGTGTTTCACGTGAAACACGACCGCGTCCCAGCGCTCAGCTCTGCGCGGCCCACCACTCCTTGAGTGCCGCGACCGCCTCGTCATGCTCCATCGGCCCGTTCTCGAGCCGGAGCTCCAGCATGTGCTTGTAGGCCTGCCCCACCTCGGGGCCCGGCTTGATGTCCAGGATCTCCATGATCTGGTTGCCGTCGAGGTCGGGGCGGATGGAGTCCAGCTCCTCCTGCTCCTTCAGCTGGGCGATGCGTTCCTCCAGACCGTCGTACGCCCGGGACAGCGCGGCCGCCTTGCGCTTGTTCCGCGTCGTGCAGTCGGAACGGGTCAGCTTGTGCAGCCGGTCGAGGAGAGGACCCGCGTCCCGGACATAGCGGCGCACCGCGGAGTCGGTCCACTCGCCGGTGCCGTAGCCGTGGAAACGCAGATGCAGCTCGACCAGCCGGGAAACGTCCTTGACCAGCTCATTGGAGTACTTCAGCGCGGTCATGCGCTTCTTGGTCATCTTCGCCCCGACCACCTCGTGGTGGTGGAACGAGACCCTGCCGTCCTTCTCGAAGCGACGGGTGCGCGGCTTGCCGATGTCGTGCAGCAGCGCGGCCAGCCGGAGGGTCAGGTCCGGGCCGTCGTGCTCCAGCGCGATCGCCTGCTCCAGGACGATCAGGGTGTGCTCGTAGACGTCCTTGTGCCGGTGGTGCTCGTCGCTCTCCAGGCGCAGGGCCGGCAACTCGGGCAGCACACGCTGGGCCAGCCCGGTGTCGACCAGCAGCGTCAGCCCCTCGCGGGGGTGGGCGGAGAGGATCAGCTTGTTCAGCTCGTCCCGCACCCGCTCGGCCGAGACGATCTCGATCCGCTCGGCCATCTCCGTCATCGCCGTGACGACCTCGGGGGCCACCTCGAAATCGAGCTGGGCCGCGAACCGGGCGGCTCGCATCATCCGCAGCGGATCGTCCGAGAAGGACTCCTCGGGGGTGCCCGGGGTGCGCAGCACCCGCGCCGCGAGATCGTCGAGACCGCCGTACGGATCGATGAACTCGTTCTCCGGCAGCGCCACCGCCATCGCGTTCACGGTGAAGTCACGCCGGACGAGGTCTTCCTCGATGGAGTCGCCGTACGAGACCTCCGGCTTGCGCGAGGTCCGGTCATAGGCCTCCGACCGGTAGGTGGTCACCTCGATCTGGTAACCGTCCTTCTGCGCTCCGACCGTGCCGAACGCGATGCCGACGTCCCAGACGGCGTCCGCCCAGGGCCGCACGATCTTCAGGACGTCCTCGGGGCGGGCATCGGTCGTGAAGTCCAAGTCGTTGCCGAGCCGGCCGAGCAGCGCGTCCCGCACCGAGCCACCGACCAGGGCGAGTGAGAACCCGGCCTCCTGGAAGCGGCGTGCGAGGTCGTCGGCGACAGGGGCGACGCGCAGCGGTTCGGTCACCGTGCGGTGCTCCTGGGCGAGGGCGCTGGGGGTTTCTTCGTTGGCGTTCGGCACAACAGAAGAGGGTACGTGGCCGGGACGACCCCAGGCGCCCGAATTGAGCCCGCCCGGCCGACGCCATGGAGAGGCTGGCGCCCACGGTCCCCCGATCTTGTGGAGCAGTCCGCGGCACTTCCTCTCAGCGCGCATCGTTACCATGCGTGGACGCACATTCCGACGACCACTGACGACGACGAGGGACGGGCGAGCGCGTGGCCGAGGCGGCAGACATCCAGGGGACGTGTCCCTCACCTGCCCGCCGGTGGCTGCTGCGCACCGGAGCACTGCTGGCGGGGGCACCCCTGCTGGCCGGCCTCTTCCAGCTGCCCACCGCACCGACCGCGGACGCCGTGGGCCGGACCTCCGCGAAGGCCGCCTCGGACTCCCGCACGGTGGCCGTCGCCCTCGACTCGCTCAGCCCCGCCGTCCCCACGGACGGCGACACCCTGACCGTCTCGGGCACGGTGACCAACAACGGCAAGGAGACGATCACCGACGCCCAGGTGGACCTGAGCGTCGGCCCCGAGCTGACCGCCCGCTCGGACATCGACACCGCCGCCAAGAACACCGGCTACGTCCCGGGAGCCGACGGCACCGAGGTCGGCGGGGACTACACCCAGGAGTTCTCCAAGCTCACCCCGGGCGTCTCCGAGCGCTTCAGCATCTCCGTCCCGGTCGACGAGCTGGATCTCGGCGACGACGGCGTCTACCAGTTCGGTGTCTCCCTGACCGGTGAGACCGCCGCGCAGCCGTGGGGTCGGGTGCTGGGCTTCCAGCGGACGTTCCTGCCCTGGCAGCCCGACGAGGCGGAGCCGAGGACGAAGACGACGTTCCTGTGGCCGCTGATCTCCACGGCCCGCGTGACGGCGGAGACGGGTTCGAACGAGCAGCAGACGCCGGTCTTCCTCAACGACGACCTCGCCGAGGAGATCGCCCCGGGCGGCCGGCTGGCGCAGATGCTGGCACTCGGCAAGAACCTCGACGTCACCTGGGTGATCGACCCGGACCTGCTGGCCTCCGTCGACGCGATGACACGCGGCTACGAGGTGCAGGACGGCGACGACACCAGGCCGGGGCGCCAGCAGGCGGTCGCGAAGCAGTGGCTCGCCGAGCTGCAGAAGGCGGTGGCCGACAAGGAGGTGGTCGCGCTGCCCTTCGCCGACCCCGACCTCGCCTCCCTCGCCCACAACGGCACGGACGTCACCGGCTCGCTCAGCCAGTACAAGGCGGCCACGGATGTCGCGGCCCTCACCGTGGAGTCGATCCTCCACGTGAAGCCGAGCACCGACTTCGCCTGGCCCGTCGACGGTGCGGTCGACCCGTCGATCGTGAAGGTCGCCACCTCCGCGGGGGCCGACCGGGTGATCGCGCGCAGCGACAGCCTCCAGGAGACCAGCGGGTTGTCGTACACGCCGTCCGCGGCCCGCCCCATCGGCGGCGGCACCACCGCGGTCGTCGCGGACGCCCGGCTCTCCAGGGCCTTCGAGGGGGACCTGACCAAGGCGTCCGCCGGCACGCTCGCCGTGCAGCGGTTCCTCGCCCAGAGCCTCGCGCTGAACCTCCAGACGGGCAAACAGCGCAGCATCGTCGTCGCGCCGCAGCGGATGCCGACCGCGAGCCAGGCCCGGGCGATGGCGGAAGCAGTCACGGCCCTCCAGGGCGGCACCTGGACGGAGACCCAGGAGCTGACCACCGCCGCCGAGGCGAAGCCGGACCCCGAGGCCACCACGAAGGTCCCGTCGGCCTCGTCCTACCCGCGCGCGCTGCGCAAGCAGGAGCTGCCCCGCGAGGCCTTCGAGCAGATCGCGCGCACGCAGGCCAAGCTCGACGACTTCAAGGTCATCCTCACCTTCCCGTCGCGCGTGGTGACCCCGTTCGGACGGGCCATAAACCGTGAGATGTCCACGTCCTGGCACGGCCGCCCTGCCGAGGCACGCAGCTACCGCGACGGGGTGGAGGGCTATCTCAAGGATCTGACCGAACAGGTCAAGCTGATCCAGAAGTCCGAGACCAAGCTCTCCGGCCGCAGCGCCACCATCCCGGTGTCCGTGCAGAACAACCTGGTGCAGGGCGTCGACCACCTGGTCCTGCGGCTCACCTCCACCAGCCCCACCCGACTGGAGATCGGCGGCAAGGCCTACTACGAGCAGCCCGTCACCGTCTCCGGCGGACACAGCCAGTCGGTGAAGTTCACCACGTCCGCCAACGCCAACGGCCGGGTGGCCGTGGTCGCCCAGCTCTTCACCCAGGACGGCAAGCCGTACGGGGAGGCCGTCCAGTTCGATGTGAAGGTCACCGAGATCACCGCCACCGTGATGCTGGTGATCGGCGGCGGTGTCCTCCTGCTGGTCCTCGCCGGCTTCCGCATGTACACCCAGCGCAAGCGGGCAGCCGCCCGGGAGACCGAGGCGGAGGGCCAGGACCGGGCCGACGCCGCGGCGGACGCCGACCAGCCCGCCGACATGCCGGAGAACCCGGACGACCCCGGGGAGCGTCCCGGGGAGGAGTCCGCCACTCGGGCCGGGGCAGGCGACCCGGAGCAGCCGAGTGACCCGACACCGGACACCGCAGCGGAAAGCGCCGACCCGTCCGGCACGGGTGAGAGAGTGGACCGTTGAGGATGTCGTGGCCGGTGGGCCCGGGACGATGAGGTGGGGCAAGCATGAACGCGCCGTACGACGGTGACCGCGGCCAGGCCGCGGGCAGCTCGGGCTACCCCGAGGGCCCGCCGCCCGAGCACGGCCAGGTGCCGCCGCAGCACCCGGCGGACATGTATCTCCAGGACGCCTACGACCAGGACCCGTACCGGGCGCAGGACCTCACCGCCCAGGACCCGGTCGGCGAGGCGCTCTACGACCGTGCCGCGCACCCTCCGCCGCCCCCGGGCACGTATCCGCCGCCGGAGCCGCTGTACGCCCAGCCGCCGCAGTCGCCGTACGCCCCCGACCCCACCGTGTGGGCGCAGACGCCGGCGCCCGAGCCGGACGGGGCCACCCAGTACCTGCCGTACGGCGACGACCCGCGCACCACGCAGTACGTGGGCGTCGACGACCTGGTCACCCAGGCCGCCGAGGAGCGCCCCGAGCACGACGCCTTCGCCCATCTCTTCCGCGACCAGCAGCAGGCCGGCCTCCGCCCGCCGATGGACCACCCCGGGGTGCCGGGACCGGCCGCAGCACCCGGCCACGGGCAGGGTCCGGTCCCGCAGTACGGCTCACCCGAGCACTACCAGGTGCCCGAGCAGCAGGAGCCCGAGCCCCCGGCTCCGGCGCCCGCCGTGCCCGCCCAGAAGAAGGGCGGCCGCGCCGCCGGGCTGCTGAAGTCGAGCGCCGTGATGGCGGCGGGCACGATGGTCTCCCGCATCACCGGTTTCATCCGCTCCGCGATGATCGTCTCGGCGCTGGGCCTGATGCTCCTCGGCGAGTCCTTCCAGGTGGCCTACCAGCTGCCGACCATGATCTACATCCTGACGGTCGGCGGCGGCCTCAACTCGGTCTTCGTCCCGCAGCTCGTGCGGGCTATGAAGGACGACGAGGACGGCGGCGAGGCCTACGCCAACCGGCTGCTGACCCTGGTCATGGTGGCGCTCGGCGTCCTGACCGTCGTCGCCATGCTCGGCGCTCCGCTCCTGGTGCGTGCCCTGTCGAACCCGCTGGCCTCGGACCCCGCCGCGTTCGATGTCGCCGTCACCTTCACCCGCTACTTCCTGCCCTCGATCTTCTTCATGGGCATCCACGTGGTGATGGGCCAGATCCTCAACGCGCGCGGCCGCTTCGGCGCGATGATGTGGACGCCGGTCCTGAACAACGTCGTCATCATCGTGACGCTGGGCCTGTTCCTGTGGGTGTACGGCACCGCCGAGCACTCCGGCATGACCGTCGAGAACATCCCGCAGGAGGGCGTCCGCCTGCTGGGCATCGGCATCCTGCTCGGCCTCGTCGTCCAGGCCCTCGCGATGATCCCGTACCTGCGCGAGACCGGCTTCAGGCTGCGGCTGCGGTTCGACTGGAAGGGCCACGGTCTCGGCAAGGCCGCGATGCTCGCCAAGTGGACCATCCTGTTCGTCCTCGCCAACCAGGCGGGCGCCCTGGTCGTCACCCAGCTGGCCACCGCCTCGGTCGTGGACACCAAGATCGACGGCACCGGCTTCAGCGCCTACGCCAACGCCCAGCTCATCTGGGGTCTGCCCCAGGCCATCATCACCGTCTCCCTCATGGCCGCGCTGCTGCCGCGCATCTCCCGCTCGGCCGCCGAGGACGACACCGGCGCCGTCCGCGACGACATCTCCCAGGGCCTGCGCACGACCGCCGTCGCGATCGTCCCGCTCGCCTTCGGCTTCGTCGCCCTCGGCGTCCCGATGTGCACCCTGATCTTCGGCTCCTCCGGCACCACGGCCGCCACGAACATGGGCTACATGCTGATGGCCTTCGGCCTCGGCCTGATCCCGTACTCCGTGCAGTACGTCGTGCTGCGCGCCTTCTACGCCTACGAGGACACCCGCACCCCCTTCTACAACACGGTCATCGTGGCCGCGGTCAACGCGGGCGCGTCCGCGCTCTGCTTCCTGCTGCTGCCCGCCCGCTGGGCGGTCGTCGGCATGGCCGCCTCGTACGGCCTGGCCTACGTCACCGGCGTCGGCGTCGCCTGGCGCCGGCTGCGCAAGCGGCTGGGCGGCGACCTGGACGGCTCGCGCGTGCTGCGGACCTACGCCCGGCTGAGCATCGCCTCGGTGCCTGCGGCACTGCTGAGCGGCGCGGCCTGCTACGGCATCACCCAGGCCCTCGGCCAGGGGGTCGTCGGCTCGTTCGCGGCGCTGCTGGCCGGCGGGGCCGTCCTGCTGGGGATCTTCTACTTCGCGGCCCGCCGGATGCGGATCGAGGAGCTGAACTCGCTGGTCGGCATGGTCCGCGGCCGACTGGGCCGCTGAAACGGGGGGCAGGCGCACAACCTTCGTCCGCCATCGTGTGTCGTGCATAGCGGCGGACTGTGGGCACAATTGGTTCTCGGCGTCGGACGGCGCGCACGGGGTCGTACGGCGCGCAATGGATGGGGAGGCAGGAACGACGGTGGCGGAACGAAGCACAGCTGCCGTCGACGTGGCAGACAACAGCGGCGAGGAGCCGCTGACCGCCAAGGCGGACCAGGCGGACCAGTCCACGGCCGACGGGGTGGCCCAGAAGCGGGAGCGGGACACGGAACACGACGAGGCACAGGGGAGTGGCGGGACGGAGGGTCCCGGGAACAAGGCCTCGGCGCCTGAGCTGCACAGCGGTCACAAGCTCGCCAGACGCTACCGGCTGGAGGACTGCGTCACCCGCCTGGACGGTTTCAGCAGCTGGCGCGCGGTCGACGAGAAACTCCGCCGTGCCGTCGGCGTCCACGTCCTGCCCGCCGACCACACCCGCGCCCGTGCCGTCCTCGCCGCGGCCCGCTCCTCCGCGCTGCTCGGCGACCCCCGCTTCGTTCAGGTCCTCGACGCCGTCGAGGAGAACGACCTCGTGTACGTCGTCCACGAGTGGCTGCCCGACGCCACCGAGCTGACCACCCTGCTCTCCGCCGGGCCCCTGGAGCCGCACGACGCGTACCAGATGGTCAGCCAGCTCTCCTCCGCCATGGCCGCCGCGCATCGCGAGGGCCTGGCCCATCTGCGCCTGAACCCCAACGCCGTGCTGCGCACCTCCACCGGGCAGTGGCGCATCCGCGGCCTCGCCGTGAACGCCGCCCTGCGCGGCATCGCTTCGGAGACCCCGCAGCGCGCCGACACGGAGGCCATCGGCGCTCTGCTGTACGCCGCCCTCACCCAGCGCTGGCCGTACGAGAACGACGCCCACGGCCTGTCCGGGCTGCCCAAGGACATCGGGCTGATCGCCCCGGACCAGGTGCGCGCCGGTGTCCACCGCGGTCTGTCCGAGCTCGCCATGCGCGCGCTCGCCAACGACGGCGCGACCGCCTCCCGCCACGAGTCCCCCTGCACCACGCCGGAGGAACTGGTCAAGGCGATCAGCGAGATGCCCCGCATCCGCCCGCCGGAGCCGGCGTTCACCGCCCCGCCGGAGTACCAGCGCACGACCTACCAGCAGGGTTCGTACGGCCGCGCTCCCGCGCACCCCGGCGTCACCCAGCCGGTGCCGGCCCCGCCGCCCCCGCTGCAGAGCCGAACCGGCAAGGCCCTGAAGTGGGCTGTCTCGACACTGTTGATCGCGGCCCTGGGCCTGGGCAGCTGGCAGCTCGCGGACGCCCTGATGGACCAGGGGAGCGAGCCGAAGACCCCGGCCCCCTCCCCCTCCGCCGTCGGCGACGAGAAGCCGGCGGCTCCCAAGAAGCTCACGGTCCAGGGGGCCGTGGAGTACTACCCGGACGGGTCTCCTCAGGACGCCGATGGCGTCGCGAACACGTACGACGAGGACAGCACGTCGTACTGGCGCACCAAGAGCTACTACGAAGGGCCAGAACTCGCGCCCTTCAAGCAGGGCGTCGGCATCATGTACGACCTGGGCGCGGACGAGGACGTCTCCAGCGTCTCCATCTCCCTGCGGCACACCGGTGACCACACCACCCTCACGATGTACGCAGCGGATGCGCTTTCTTCTTCCGCCCCTCTGGAGTCCATGAAGAAGATCGTCACGGCGGAAGCCTCGGGCCCCGTGGCGAAACTGCAGGCCAAGAAGCCGGTCAAGACGCGCTACGTATTGATCTGGCTCACGGCAGCGCCCTACGCCGACGGCGACCAGTTCAGCGGATCCGGATACAAGCAGGCGATAACGGACGTGTCATTCCTCGGCACCAGCACGTAGCCGCACCGGTCCACCGGTGAGAGGCTGGGCGCGACCAGCTTGAATGCCTCAAGGAAAGTTGACGGGGAGGGGAATCGTGCCGTCTGCGGCTGACGACAGTCATTCGGCTACGGACGAGGCTCTTCTGGCCCGACACGTCGCCGGCGACCCGAACGCCTTCGGCGAACTGGTCCGCCGGCACCGCGACCGGCTGTGGGCCGTCGCCCTTCGCACCCTCGGTGACCGCGAGGAGGCGGCCGACGCGGTGCAGGACGCTCTCGTCTCGGCCTTCCGCGCCGCCCACACCTTCCAGGGCAAGTCGGCGGTCACGACCTGGCTGCACCGGATCACGGTGAACGCCTGCCTGGACCGCGTCCGCAAGGCCGCCTCCCGCAAGACCGCGCCGGTCGACGACACCGAGCGCCTGGAGCAGCTGCTGGAGCCGCATGAGTCGGCGTCGGCGCCCGCGGAGCGCAACGATCTGCACCGCCAGCTCGTGGAGGCGCTCGGCACCCTCCCGCCCGACCAGCGGGCGGCGCTCGTCCTGGTCGACATGCAGGGCTACCCCGTCGCCGAGGCCGCCCGCATCCTCGACGTGCCGACGGGAACGGTGAAGAGCCGCTGTGCGCGCGGCAGAGCGAAACTCCTGCCACTGCTCACCCATCTCCGGCCGGAGAACGCCGGTTCCGGCACCCCACCGGGTGAAGGGCGGAACCGGACTCAGGGGACATCCGTCCCACCGGCAGCGGGACCGCTCGATGCGGCCCCGCAGGATGCCGGGCCAAGCGATTCAGCTGCTGTGAAGGGCGGAGGTGGGCGAGCGTGACATCCACGACGGACACGGCCGGGCACCCGGACGTCACCGAGATCTCCGACTTCACCGAAGGCCTGCTTCCCCCGGCCCGCTCCACCGACGTACGACGGCATCTGGACGAGTGCGCGGTGTGCGCGGACGTCCATGCCTCGCTGGAGGAGATCCGGAGCCTGCTGGGCACACTGCCGGGACCTCCGCGGATGCCGGCCGATGTCGCGGGCCGGATCGATGCCGCCCTGGCTGCGGAGGCGCTGCTGAACGCCTCGGCGTCCGAGCTGTCCGAACCGTCCGAGGAGAGCGCGGAGGGGGAGGGGAGCGACGTGGGTGAGCCGGTGGCCGCGAGCCCAGCCACCTCCCACGCGCCCGGCACCGGCACCGGTACTCATGTTTCACGTGAAACATCGACCGCTGCCGACCGCCCCGCCGGGCGAGCCCGTGCCTCCTCCACCGGACCGGGCCGCAAGGGCCGCAAGCACGGTGGCCGCCGCCGAGCCGCCGTCCTGGGCGCCGTCCTCTCGGCCGCTGCCCTGGGACTGGGCTCCGTCCTATGGACGTCCCTGACCGGCACGCAACCGGACACCCCAGCACAGGAGCAGCAGAACACCGCGGTGGACACCTTCTCCGAGACACGGCTGGAAGCGCAGGTCGCGGATCTTCTCGCCCAGAGGCAGCACACCAGGAAGGGCTCCCGCACCCCGGGAGGGGGTGTCGAGTCCGCCCCTGCCTCGGGCGGACCCCGGGTCCTGCAACAGCCCGCCGCCGAGATCCCCGAGTGCGTCCAGCAGGGCATCGGACGCGACGAGGACGCCCTCGCGACCGAGGAAGGCGTCTACGAGGGAACGGATGTCCTCCTCGTCGTCCTGCCCGAGGCCTCAGACCCCGCACGTGTGACCGCCTACATCGTCCAGTCGACGTGTGTGGACCAACCCTCGGCGGGCGCGGCAAAGGTGCTGCTGGAGCAGACCTACGAGCGCTGAGGCGTCCCTCCGCGCGTGGCCCGGTATCGGACGGCCGTCTCATAGAGCGGTCACCCGCCCGTGTGCCCGGCCACAGCGGGAATGCGCGCCCCTTAGGATCCGTTGGGTGGGGTGAGAGTTCTGAAAGGGGCTCCCACCGGTCA
The DNA here is from genome assembly GCF_002154375.1 of Streptomyces glaucescens. Lineage (GTDB taxonomy): Bacteria > Actinomycetota > Actinomycetes > Streptomycetales > Streptomycetaceae > Streptomyces > Streptomyces glaucescens. Next base: position 18,796 of record NZ_MUND01000350.1, read on the forward strand.
AACGACGCCGTCCAGAGACGAGGAAACAAGCCGTGAGCGACGTCCGTAACGTGATCATCATCGGCTCCGGGCCCGCCGGGTACACGGCGGCGCTCTACACCGCGCGCGCGTCGCTGAAGCCACTGGTCTTCGAGGGCGCCGTCACCGCCGGCGGTGCGCTGATGAACACCACGGAGGTGGAGAACTTCCCGGGCTTCCAGGACGGCATCATGGGCCCCGAGCTCATGGACAACATGCGCGCCCAGGCCGAGCGCTTCGGCGCCGAGCTGGTGCCCGACGACATCGTCTCCGTCGACCTGACCGGTGAGATCAAGACCGTCACCGACACCGCCGGCACCGTCCACCGGGCCAAGGCCGTCATCGTCACCACCGGCTCCCAGCACCGCAAGCTCGGCCTGCCCAACGAGGACGCCCTGTCCGGCCGCGGTGTCTCCTGGTGTGCCACCTGCGACGGCTTCTTCTTCAAGGACCAGGACATCGCCGTGATCGGCGGCGGCGACACCGCGATGGAGGAGGCCACCTTCCTCTCGCGCTTCGCCAAGTCCGTGACGATCGTCCACCGCCGGGACACCCTGCGAGCCTCCAAGGCCATGCAGGAGCGCGCCTTCGCCGACCCGAAGATCAAGTTCGTCTGGGACAGCGAGGTCGCCGAGATCCAGGGCGACCAGAAGCTGGCCGGGCTGAAGCTGCGCAACCTCAAGACCGGCGAGCTCTCGGATCTGCCGGTGACCGGCCTGTTCATCGCGATCGGCCACGACCCGCGCACCGAGCTGTTCAAGGGCCAGCTCGAGCTGGACGAGGAGGGCTACCTGAAGGTGGACGCCCCCTCCACCCGGACGAACGTGACCGGTGTCTTCGGCGCCGGTGACGTGGTGGACCACACCTACCGTCAGGCGATCACCGCAGCCGGCACCGGCTGCTCCGCCGCTCTCGACGCCGAGCGCTTCCTCGCTGCCATCGCGGACAACGAGCAGAAGGCCGAGCCCGAGAAGACCACTGTCTGAGACCCCATCCGCCCCACGCATCATCAGTTAAGGAGCCCGCCGTGGCCGGCACCCTCAAGAACGTGACCGACGATTCCTTCGAGCAGGACGTCCTGAAGAGCGACAAGCCTGTCCTGGTGGACTTCTGGGCCGCCTGGTGCGGTCCGTGCCGCCAGATCGCGCCGTCCCTCGAGGCGATCGCCGCCGAGCACGGCGACAAGATCGAGATCGTCAAGCTGAACATCGACGAGAACCCGGGTACGGCGGCCAAGTACGGCGTCATGTCGATCCCGACCCTGAATGTCTACCAGGGCGGCGAGGTCGCCAAGACCATCGTGGGCGCCAAGCCGAAGGCCGCGATCCTCCGCGACCTTGAGGACTTCATCGCCGAGTGACCTCGCGCGGGAACGATTGACGTTTCACGTGAAACACGAATGGGCCGACCCGGACGGGTCGGCCCATTCACATGATGCCCGGCGGACGAACGTGATCCGCGGGGAATGGATCAGAGCGGCCGCAGAGCCGGTTCCTTCTGCACGGCCCCCAGCAGCCGGTCCAACGCCATCTCGACGTCTTCCTTCCAGGAAACCGTCGTCCTCAGCTCCAGCCGCATCCGTGGATGGGTGGGGTGCTGCCGGACCGTTTTGAAGCCCACGGCCAGAAGATGGTCGGCCGGCAGGACACAGGCCGGCTCCTTCCACCGCGCGTCGCCGAACGCTTCGATCGCCTTGAAACCCCGCCGCAGCAGATCCTTGGCGACCGTCTGCACCATGACCCGGCCCAGTCCCTGTCCCTGGTAACCCGGCATGATGAACCCCGTGATGAGCTGCACCGCGTCGGGCGAGACCGGGCTCGTGGGGAATGCCGCCGAGCGCGGCACATAGGCCGGAGGTGCGTAGAGCACGAATCCCACCGGCACGTCGTCGACGTAGACGACCCTCCCGCAGGAACCCCAGTCCAGCAGCACGGCCGAAATCCAGGATTCCTTCTCCAGCGCGGCGATGCCCTCCTTGACAGCGGCCTCACCGCTGACGGGGTCGAGCTCCCAGAAGACACATGAGCGGCAGCGCTCCGGGAGGTCCCGAAGGTTGTCCAGTGTGAGCGGTACGAGCCGACGCCCCATGAAGGATGTTCCTCGCTTCCTTCTCCGCTCCCCTGACTCCCTCGATCGTATCCACGAAGCGATTCCATCGATACCGCCAAAAAGCAAAGTGCGGGCCGTGTTCCGGTACACACCGGGCACGACCCGCACAGGCGGTTTGAGCGACAGGCATCCTGGCCCGGAGGCTCAGGCTTCCGTCTCCTCGCCGTCGTCCTCCAGCAGGCTCTTCTGCAGCACCGGACCCTCGCCAGGGGCAAGCGTGCTGAGGATCCGCTCGAGGTCCTCCACCGAGGCGAACTCGACGGTGATCTTGCCCTTCTGCTTACCGAGGTCGACCTTCACCCGCGTCTCGAAGCGATCGGAGAGCCGGGTGGCCAGCTCGTTCAGTGCCGGAGAGACCACCGAGCCGGCTCGGGGGCCCTTGGTCCGCTGAGCCGTCGTGGGCCGCGACCCCATCAAGGTCACGATCTCCTCGACGGCCCGCACGGACAGCCCCTCGGCCACGATCCGGTGAGCAAGCCGGTCCTGCTCCTCCGAGTCCTCCACGGACAGCAGAGCGCGGGCGTGACCCGCGGACAGCACTCCGGCAGCCACCCGGCGCTGAACCGCCGGGGAGAGCTTCAGCAGACGCAAGGTGTTGGAGACCTGCGGGCGGGACCGACCGATACGGTCCGCCAGCTGGTCGTGCGTGCAGTTGAAGTCCTTCAGCAGCTGGTCGTAGGCCGCCGCCTCTTCCAGCGGGTTCAACTGCGCACGGTGCAGGTTCTCCAGGAGGGCGTCCAGGAGAAGCTTCTCGTCCTCCGTCGCCCGCACGATCGCCGGAATCGCCTCCAGCCCCGCCTCGCGGCAGGCCCGCCAGCGGCGTTCGCCCATGATCAGCTCATAGCGGCCGGGGCCCAGCTGCCGTACGACGACCGGCTGGAGCAGGCCGACCTCCTTGATGGAGGTGACCAGCTCGGCCAGTGCGTCCTCGTCGAAGACCTCACGCGGCTGTCGCGGGTTCGGCTTGATGGCGTCCAGCGGGATCTCGGCGAAGTGGGCGCCCATGGGAGGAGCGGGCGCGTCCACGGCGCCGATGACCGACGGCTCCTCGGTTTCACGTGAAACAGGCGGCAGCGTGGCCACCTTCGCGGCAGCCACCCCCCGGTCGCCGGTCAGCAACGGCACCGTGGGGGACGTGGCAGCGCCACCGCCTACAGTGCCCGTCGCGGCGCCCCCCACTGCGGCCTGCGCCGGGTTCTTCTCAGTCGGGGCCGCCGGGATCAGTGCCCCGAGGCCACGGCCCAGTCCCCTCCGTCGCTCGCTCACTGGATCCCCTCCACCATGCTCTGATCGTTCTGAGCGCCAAGGTGGGCGTGCGTGCCGTCATAGCTGACGCCGACGCCCTTCAACGCGATTTCCCGTGCCGCCTCAAGATAGGAGAGGGCACCGCTCGATCCGGGATCGTAAGTCAGTACCGTCTGCCCATAGCTCGGAGCCTCGGAGATACGGACCGAGCGGGGAATGCTCGTCCGCAGCACCTCGTCACCGAAGTGGGTGCGCACCTCTTCCGCGACCTGGGACGCAAGCCGCGTCCGGCCGTCGTACATGGTGAGCAGGATCGTCGACACATGCAGGCCGGGGTTGAGGTGCCCCCGCACCAGGTCGACGTTGCGCAGCAGCTGGCCCAAGCCCTCCAGCGCGTAGTACTCGCACTGAATCGGGATCAGGACCTCCTGGCCCGCGACCAGCGCGTTGACCGTCAGCAGGCCGAGCGAGGGCGGGCAGTCGATGAGGATGTAGTCCAGCGGCTGCTCGTAGGCCTGGATCGCCCGCTGCAGCCGGCTCTCTCGAGCCACCAGGGACACCAGCTCGATCTCCGCACCGGCGAGATCAATCGTGGCGGGAGCACAGAAGAGTCCCTCGACGTCGACGACCGGCTGGACAACGTCCGAGAGCGGCTTGCTGTCCACCAGCACGTCGTAGATGGAGGGGACTTCCGCATGGTGGTCGATCCCCAGAGCGGTGGACGCATTGCCCTGCGGGTCGAGGTCGATCACCAGGACGCGGCCACCGTGCAGAGCCAGCGAAGCGGCAAGGTTGACGGTTGTCGTCGTCTTGCCGACGCCGCCCTTCTGGTTGGCGACCACGATGACGCGGGTCTGCTCGGGCCGCGGCAGGCCCTCGCCGGCGCGGCCCAGCGCCTCCACCGCCAGTTGGGCAGCACGACCGATGGGAGTGTCGTCCATCGGGGGCGGCGTTTCACGTGAAACATCCGCTCCCGTCGACTCGGTACGGGGACCGGGGACCGGATCGGTCATCGGTCCCGCGATGTTGGCGTCGGACCGCAAGGATTCACTCTCCTCGACTTCAGGCTCGCAATGAACAGAGCCTCCCATGTCTTCGGGGTGGTGAACCAGTGAGGCCTGGTGTTCTGTGGAGAAATCCACCTCTGTGGACAACTCCGTGCCCCTCGCGGGGGCCGGGGAATCGGAGGAAGGGGGAGCCTCGTCGAGAGAACCGAGAGGCTTGCGGTCGCGGGGTTCGGCCGCAGCCCGGCCGCGGCTGATGATGCCGTGCAACAGTGAGCGACGTTTCACGTGAAACACGATGCACAGCGGCTCGGGCCGAACTGCCGCGACACTCCGTGATGCGTAGGTTGGGCAGCTTGTGTGGAGTAGGGGTCGTCGACCGAGGGGATCAGCGACGCCGGCGCGTCCGACCCGTCCGGGCCGCCTTGGCCCGCTTGGCTGCGAAGCGCACGCCACCCGGGCTTTCCCCGACCTCCACCCGCACGACCGTGGACATCGGGTCGACGATCCCTTCGCCCACATGCAGGATCGAGGTCTCCACGGCACCCAGCTTGCTGAGGGCGGTGGAGGCCGCCTTCAGCTCTTCCTCGGCGGTGTCGCCCTTGAGGGCCAGCATCTCGCCGTAGGGACGCAGCAGCGGGATGCCCCAGGTGGCCAGCCGGTCCAGCGGTGCCACGGCACGGGCCGTCACCACGTGGACCGGGGGCAGCTTGCCCATGACCTCTTCGGCACGGCCGCGGACCACGGTCACATGGTCCAGGCCGAGCAGTTCGACGACCTCCGTGAGGAAGTTCGTCCGCCGCAGCAGCGGCTCCAGCAGGGTGATCTTCAGGTCCTCGCGGACCAGGGCGAGCGGGATCCCGGGCAGACCGGCGCCGGAACCGACGTCGCAGACCGTCACGCCCTCGGGCACGACCTCGGAGAGCACCGCGCAGTTCAGCAGGTGCCTCTCCCACAGGCGAGGCACCTCACGCGGGCCGATGAGCCCCCGCTGCACTCCTGCCTCGGCCAGGAGCTCGGCGTACCGGACCGCATCCGCGAAGCGATCGCCGAATACGTCACGAGCATGCTCGGGAGCAGGGGGGAGCTCAGCTGCCTCCGTCACGGGGACCGTCCTTCCGTACCGCATCGGCGCGTCGAGCGCCGACCTCCAGAACTACAGGCTGACAAAGTTCGGCCCCGCCTGCGCAACAGACGGGGCCGGAGGCACATACGTACCGAAATCAGTTGGGCAACACGACGACGAAGCGCTGCGGCTCCTCGCCCTCGGACTCGCTGCGCAGTCCGGCGGCCTTGACCGCGTCGTGCACGACCTTGCGCTCGAACGGGGTCATCGGCTTCATCCTCACGGGCGAACCGCTGCTCTTCGCCTCAGCGGCGGCCTTGGCGCCCAGCTCGGACAGCTCGGAGCGCTTCCGAGCACGGTAGCCCGCGATGTCCAGCATCAGCCGGCTGCGGTCCCCGGTCTCCCGGTGCACGGCCAGCCGAGTCAGCTCCTGGAGCGCCTCCAGGACCTCGCCGTCGCGGCCGACCAGCTTCTGCAGGTCGCGGCTGCCCGAGTCGCTGACGATCGAGACAGAGGCGCGGTCGCCCTCGACGTCCATGTCGATGTCGCCGTCGAGGTCGGCGATGTCGAGCAGACCCTCCAGGTAGTCCGCAGCGATCTCGCCCTCCTGCTCCAGGCGGGTCAGGGTGTCTGCACCCTCGGCAGCGGCGGAGGTGGTGCCTTCCGTCACGGGATGGACTCCTTCTTACTTCTTGGACGGGGACTTGGGCCGCTGCGGACCCTTGCGCTGGCCGGACTGGGCCCGGCTGCGGGCGCCTCCGGACTTGGACGCCGACTTACCGGTGGAGCCCGTGGACGTGTTGTCCTCCGGCTCGTCGGACTTGGTCAGCGAAGTCTTCTCACCGCCGCCCGCCGGCTTGGGCGGGGTGGCCTGGCGCTTCGCCTTGGGCTGCCGCTTGGGCTGCTGGCGCTTGGCGGCAGTGGTCGTGGCGGTGCCGTCCTCGGACTCGGCGACGACGGGGGCCTCGCTCTTCACCACGGTGCCGTCGGCCTGGGCCGCGAGCCCGGCCTTGCTGAGCCCGTTGATGAACTTTCGCTCGTACTCGTTGCGGTCGCGGCCCTTGGCGACGATGGCCTTCACGATGGCCCTGTCCCGGCGCCGGCCGACCTTGCCACGGTGCGTGACGTGCTTGTGCAGGCGCTCCAGGTAGGCGGACTGAGCCTTGGAACCCGGGGTCGGGTTGTTGTGGATGACGTACATCTGCTGGCCCATGGTCCACACGTTGGTGGTCAGCCAGTAGACGAGGACACCGACCGGGAAGTTGATGCCGAAGACGGCGAAGATCACCGGGAAGACGTACATCAGCATCTTCTGCTGCTGCATGAACGGCGTCTTCACCGTGGTGTCGACGTTCTTCGTCATCAGCTGGCGCTGCGTGTAGAACTGCGACAGCGACATCAGGATGATCATGATGGCGGTGACGACGCGCACATCGGTGATCGACGACCCGAGCGCCTCGACCTTGTCCGAGCTGTCGGTGAACTTCGCCGCGAGCGGGGCGCCGAAGATGTGCGCCTTCTGCGCGCTCTCCAGCAGCCGGTCGTTGATCACGCCGATGGTGTCGTTCGACGCGATGCTGTTGAGCACGTGGTACAGGGCGAAGAAGAACGGCGACTGCGCCAGGATGGGAAGGCACGAGGAGAGCGGGTTGGTGCCCGTCTCCTTGTACAGCTTCATCATCTCTTCGGACTGGCGCTGCCGGTCGTTCTTGTAGCGCTCCTGGATCTTCTTCATCTCCGGCTGGAGCGTCTGCATGGCCCGGGTCGCCTTGATCTGCTTCACGAAGAGCGGGATCAGGCAGATACGGATCAGGATCACCAGGGACACGATGGACAGGCCCCAGGCCCAGCCCGTGTCAGGGCCGAAGATCGCACCGTACAGCGAGTGGAACTGGACGATGACCCACGAGACGGGTGTGGTGATGAAGCTGAAGAGGCTGGCAATCGTGTCCACTAATCATGCTCCTTGGGCATGGGACGGGGTCTCTGCGGCCGGGCTCGAAGGGATGTCGCTCGGAGGTCCGGTCCTCGGAGAACCGTCACTCGTCGGGACATTTTCTTCGGTGGCCGTTTCGGCGGCGGAGGGCCCGCCCTTGCGTGCGCGCCAGGCGTTGCGCAGCATCTCGTGCCACCGTGGACGCTTGCGCGGCGGGACATGGTCCACGCCGCCCAGCGACCACGGATTGCAACGCAGGATGCGCCAGGCCGTGAGTGCGGTGCCTTTGAGAGCCCCGTGCCGGTCGATGGCCGTGTAGCCGTAGTGGGAACACGACGGGTAGTACTTGCACACCGGCCCGAGCAACGGGCTGATGGTCCACTGGTAGAGCTTGATCAGCGCCAGCAGCGGGTACTTCATCGCGCGCCCCCTCCCAGCAGCCGCTGCAGAGCGGCGTCCAGGTCTTGGGCCAGTTGGGCGTGGTCGGCGTCACCCGCTCCGGGCAACGCTCGTACGACTACCAGGCTACCGGGGGGGAGCTGAGCGACTCGATCGCGCATCAGATGGCGAAGCCTGCGCTTCACCTTGTTGCGCACGACCGCACCGCCCACCGCCTTGCTCACGACGAAACCCGCACGCGTCGGGGGAGCGCTCTCCCCAGGCGCGTGCGGGTCCGTGGCACCGCTTCGAAGGTGGACGACGAGGAGTGGGCGTCCGGCCCGGCGTCCTCGTCGTACCGCGGTCGCGAAGTCCTCGCGCCGCCTCAGCCGGTTCTCGGTGGGCAGCACGATGTCATGACCTGACCGGGATCAGGCGGACAGACGGGCGCGACCCTTGCTACGGCGGGACGCAAGAATCGCGCGGCCGGCACGGGTGCGCATACGCAGCCGGAAGCCGTGGGTCTTCGCGCGACGACGGTTGTTCGGCTGGAAGGTGCGCTTGCTCACTCGGGGGCTCCAGAAAGAATCGGTGGTGGCGGGGTGCCGTCCTGGCTGTCACCGTGCGCCCACGAGTAGCTCGCGTCACGCCCGAGTGCACCGCTTCCCGATCACCTGACGTGACCTGTGCCCATCGGAGGCAGGCGGCAGCAGCCATCGACAACTCGACCTGGTTACGGTACGCGCGGCTACGCCATCCGGTCAAACCGGCTGCGGGTGAGGGACACTATCCACAGGCTGGGGACAACAACTTGAACCGCACCGGTCGCCCTGACTACCGTGGCTGGACTCCGATTCGTTCCCTTATCCCTACCCACCCCGATTTACATCCCGACCCGTCCCACAACCACACGTTCGTGGGACCTGTGAGAGAGCGTGCCCTGTGGCTGACGTACCTGCCGATCTTGCCGCAGTGTGGCCACGCGTACTCGAGCAGCTTCTCGGTGAGGGCCGCGGGCAGGGGGTGGAGGCCAAGGACGAGCACTGGATCCGGCGCTGCCAGCCGCTGGCCCTGGTCGCGGACACCGCGCTGCTCGCCGTACCGAACGAGTTCGCGAAGGGTGTGCTGGAAGGCCGCCTCGCGCCGATCGTGAGCGAGACGCTGAGCCGCGAGTGCGGCCGTCCGATCCGTATCGCGATCACCGTCGACGACTCCGCGGGCGAGCCCCCGGCCCCGCC
>NZ_MUND01000351.1 GCF_002154375.1 Streptomyces glaucescens
GCGACTGCGCTGGGAGCGCAGGTCCCACAGACGCAAGCCCTTGGGCGTGCACGCGGCGAGGGTCCGGTTGTCCGCGGTGATGTCGTAGGCGGTCGTGTCCCCGTCGGGCAGAAGCCCGTCGAACAGGCGCCGTCCATCACTCGTATCCCATCCCCGTAGCCGCTCCCCGGTCTGGGAGATCCATGCGTGCCCGCTGGAGCTGAAGTCGTCGGAGACCACGATGCCGGTGAGGTAACCATGTGCCGACGACGACACGTCACCCGCGGAGCCCGCGGCGCCCCCATGGATGTCCACCTGCTCGGATGCAGGTAGCTTCTCCGTCTCGTGCCATCTGAGGTCGGGAACCCACGGACCGCGGAACCGCTCCGCCAGGACGTCCCACAGACGCAAACGTGCCGCCTGTATGTCCTGCACAACCACATAGCGGCCGTCGGGACTCGTGGGGGGCGAGCCATCGTAATTCACAGTGGGTTCGAACACCCCCCCGGGCGGCACTCGGTGGCTGCTGATCCGCCGGCGGGTGTGCAGGTCCCAGCGGGTGATGCCGTCGGGACCGTCGAGGCTGGTGAGCGTGCGGCCGTCGAGGCTGAGAACGTATCCCTCCACCGTGCCGGCACGGTTCGGGGCGAAGGGGGGAAGTTCGTTCTGGCCCACGGCGCCGAGGAGGGCGGAGCGGGTCTCCGGTCCGGGGTTCAGACGCCACGCCGCAGCGGCAAGCCGCAGCCCGAGCACCGGGTCGGAGGAACGCAGGGTCTCGGCGGCGGTGGCGGCGCGGCCGGCGGCGGCCTGCAGTTGGCGGCGGTCGGAGGCGCGGTTCTGCTGCCAGGCGACCACGCCCGCGACCAGGGCCAGCACGAGCAGCACCGAGACGGAGGCCACCCATCCCTTCAGGCGCCGCCGTTCGCGGGCGAGGGCGGAGCGGCTGGCTGCGAGGAACTCGCGTTCCACCGCGGTGAGCTCGGCGGCGTCCGTGCCGGTGAAGGTTTCCTCGGCCTCCGCCAGCCGCGCGCCCCGGTACAGGGCCCCGCTGTCCCTTTTCAGCTCCTGCCACGCCTGGGCTGCTTGTGTGAGCCGTCGCAGGGCGTGCAGCCGGTGCCGGTCGTCGTCGATCCAGCCGCGCAGCCGGGGCCAGGAGGTGATGAGCGCCTCGTGGGCGAGGTGGACGGTGTCGCCGTCCAGCGTGACGAGCCGGGCCCGTGCCAGCCGGTCGAGGACGGCGCCGGTCTGCTCCGGGGAGTGCGGTCCCGCCGTGCGCAGCTCCGCGCGTTCCACGGGACGGCTGGTGTCCGCGGTTCCCTCACCGGGCGCGATCAGCCGCAGCAGGATGCGCCGTACCAAGGCGGCCTGCTCGGGGGAGAGTTCGCCGTACAGCTCTTCGGCGGTCTGGGTGATCGCGCCGCGCACGCCGCCCGCGGCCTCGTACGCCTGCAGCGTCAGCATGCGGCCCGACCGGCGGAACCAGGTCTCCAGCAGCGCGTGCGAAAGCAGGGGCAGAGCGCCCGGCTCGCCCGCCACCTCGTCCAGCAGCCGGGCGGTCAGCGCCCGCTCGACGGTCAGTCCCCGTACGGTGGCGGGCCGTACGATCACCTCACGCAAGTCCTCGCGGCTCGGCGGCCCCACCGGTATGCCCGCTTCACTTATCACCCGGACCAGTTCGGGGTGTTCCAGGCAGCGGCCGTAGAAATCCGCGCGGACACCGAGGACGACGCGCAGCCTGCCGGCCGGGTCCAGGGAGGTGAGCAGGAGTTCGATGAACTCGGCGCGTTCGGCCGGGTCCGTGCAGAGGGTGAACACCTCCTCGAACTGGTCGACCAGTACGAGGGTGTCGCCGGGCTTGTCGGCGTGCCGCAGCCGCTCGGTGTGGGTGCGCATCGGGTGCGCACCGGGCGTCAGGATGCGGATCGCGGCGAGCGGCGTGTCCAGTCCGGCGCCCTCGCTCAGGCGGGGGATCAGCCCGGCGCGCAGCAGGGACGACTTGCCGCTGCCGGAGGGGCCCAGCACCACCACACTGCGGTGGGCTCGCACCATATCGAGCAGGCTTTCGATGAGCTGGTCGCGTCCGAAGAAGACGTCGGCGTCTGCGGGTTCGAACCGCGTCAGACCGCGGTACGGGGACTCCTCGGCGTCGGCATCCTGCCTCGGCGTGGCCGCCAGCTCCTGTGCGATGATCCGCCAGCGTTTCTCCCACCCGTCGGCGTCGCCGCCGCACGCCGCCACGTAAGCGAGGGTGACCGCCAGTGTCGGCAGCTTCTCCCCCGCGGCCGCCTGCGACAGTGCGGGAGCCGAGTACCCACTGCGCTGTGCCATCGCCCGGTACGTCGGCGCACCCCCCTCCGTGCGCAGCGCCCGTAAGTCGGCCGCGAACCGCTGTACCGGACCCGCGTGCGGGTCAAGCGGCTTCTCCTTGCGCCCCACCCTGTGCCCTCCACTCCCCCGACGGCCCCGTCTGCTGATGGTGCTCCGACAACACAGGCTGACGCACACACCGTAGAACCCGCCCGCGTCGGTGGGCAAAGCGGCGCTCTTGCGCACGGCGGAATTGTTCACCTGCACAAATGCGGGCTGCTTATCAACGCCGGGCCCGCTGAACTCGATGTCGAGCGGCACCGCGACGGCGCCGCCCACCGCCGGCCCCGCACCTCCTGGGGGGTCCTCGGCCGGCGAGGTCCGACACGAGAGAGGAACGGCTCATGACCGAGCCCACGCAGGAACAGCCCACGCAGGAACAGCAGTCGCCGTATCCCGTCGGCGGTGCGGGGGTCTTCGACGTCGACCCCAGCCAGGACGGCGTCAGCCAGGACCCCGCGATCGCCGTTGACGGCGACGTCCAGGCCCTCCCGGAAGACATGGAGATCTGACATGGGCAACGTGCAGGGAATGCTCACCGCAGCCCGCAAGCTGCTGGGCGTCAGGGAGAACCCGCCCGGCTCCAACAACAACATCGTCACCCGGTGGTACGGACTGCGCGGCCCGTGGTGCAACATGGCCGTCAGCTACGCAGCCGCCCACTCCGACAACCTGGCGGCGATAGGCGGCAAGTTCGCCTACACCGTCGCCCACGCCCGCTACTTCCAGAAGAAGGGCCGCTGGCACTACGGCATCGGCGGAATCCGTCCCGGTGACATCGTCTTCTTCGACTGGTCCGGCTCCCGCTCCATCGGTGCCATCGACCACGTCGGCATCGTCGAGGCGGTGCACTCCAACCGCACCATCACGACCCTGGAGGGCAACACCTCCGACGCCTTCCGGCGCAGGCGCCGCAACTCCGCCTGCATCGTCGGCTACGGCCGACCCGCCTACAAGGGCGGCAGCGCTCCCATGCCCAGCGGCGACGGTATCCTGCGGCGCGGCTCGAAGGGCAACGCCGTGAAGACCCTCCAGAAGAACCTGAACACGGTACTGAAGACCAAGCTCGTCGTGGACGGCGACTTCGGGCCGGCCACCGAGAAGGCGGTCAAGGACTTCCAGGCCAAGTACCGCCTGACCGTGGACGGCCAGTACGGTCCGAACTCGGCGGCGATGATGAAGGCCGTCCTCGCCGGCCGTGACAAGCCGATCCGGCCGAGGGTCCTGGTCCAGCAGGTGGACACCCTGGAGGTCGACGGGGTGTTCGGTCCGGCCACGTGCGCCGCGCTCCAGCGGTCGCTCAACAGCCGTACCCAGGCCGGACTCGAGGTGGACGGCGCCTTCGGGCCGCTGACCATCAAGGCTCTCCAGGGCTATCTGAAGGTCACGGCGGACGGGATCGTCGGCCCGAAGACCGTCGCCGCCCTGCGGACCCGCCTCGGGGCCACGGCCGGCGGTGACTGGGACGCCGACACCACCCGCCTGCTCCAGAAGGCACTGAACGCGAACACCTTCTGATCCACGGCACGGACCCCGGCCGGAAGACCGGCACGGAGGAGGCCTCCCGGCCGGGGTCCGAACACTCCCGGCCGGAGCCCAGACGTTCCCGGCCGGGGTCCGGACCCTCCCGCCGGGCCCGGCATCCCGAGGCGACCGGACGACTGCGGCCGCGACCATGACCGCGGTCTGAGCGAGCGAAGGAGGCGTAGTGGACTCGCAAGACGTGCGGGAAGACCAGCACACCAGCACAGGGAAACCCGGCTTCCAGCCGACGTCGGCAGACCGGGACAGTGCAGAGAGGACAGCCAGATGAACGCATCCGCAGCGCAGGCCGCTTCGGACTACAAGGTGGCCATCACGGAGCAGAATCGGGGTCAGGTTCTGCTGTTCGACCGGACCGCCCAGTTCACCGACGCCAATGTGCGGTGGAGCTTCAGCACAGGCAACGCCCCCGGCTGGAGCCACCCGTTCGAGATCCGCTTCCGGGACACCCAGCGGTACGGAGCGATCGCGCTGATGACGTTCGGCAAACCGGGCGAGGGCCGGGCCGGCATCGTCAACATCACCAGCAAAAGCCACCTCACCCGGGCCGACCTTATATGGTCCGCCCGGATCACCAGTTACCCGCACAGCATCGAGCGGGTGCCCCACGCCGGAACGGTCGTCGTGGCCGGCTCCCGTGACCGGCTGCACGTCTTCGCCCCCTCCAGCAGCGACCCCGCCAGCCTCAAGGAGGTGCAGACACTCACCTTCACCAAGGCCCACGCAGTCCTGTGGGACGAGCAGAACGGACTGCTGTGGGTCACCGGCGGCACCCTCATCCGCACCTACCGCGTCAACGGCACACTGCGGGCGGCGCGGTTGCAGAAGCACGGGCCCGACATCACCATCGCCGGCAACGGCCACGACATCCAGCCCGACTACGCCCGGCCGGGCACCCTGCTGGTCACCGACAGCCACCGCGTCTACTCGGTCGACAAAGCGACCCGGGCCGTCACCGTGGTGGCGAAGATGCCGTACGTGAAGTCCTACGTCCGGCACGCCGGCGGCCAAGCCATGTGGACGGCAGACCCTGACATCAACGACTCGGTCTGGGCTGGTTCGACCGTCCACTTCTCAGCCGGAGGCAACCGCACCCGACCGGGTGCGCAGATCTACAAGGCCCGCCTCTACACCACCCGGTTCCACTGAATCCGTATCCGGCCACCCGGCCGTTGACGTCACGGAGGGTCCCTGGCGGGAGGTCACCTCGACCGGGTGCCGGTGCCCTTTGCAAGACGGCGGCGCGCCGTCCACGCACGCCCCCCGTCACCGTCTTCGTGGCTCCGCAATGGGGCCTCCGGCCTTCGGGTCCGGCATGACTTCCCCCTCCTGTTGTTGATGATCCGGGGAGTGGTGTCACCGGGTTCAGAGGCATCGACGGACCGCTGATGAGGGGCTTGAGCACCGGCTTCACCCGGGCCGGAAGAGCTCTCCGTAACGTGGATGTGGCAGCTCGGTGCCCTGGCAAGGCCGGACGAAAGCGTGATGGAGGGGCCTACCAAGGCACTGAGCCGCACTCGTTCTGGCAATAGTCAGCAAGACGTCACCTGGGTGGGGGTAGGCGACCGTGACGACGGGGAGGTGACAGCCATGAGTTCTGAAGAGACGGACGGGTTACGTGACGGGGAGCAGCGCACCCCCTCAGGGGAAGCGACAAGTGCTAACCCTGTGCCGTCACAGTCACGTGCTCAGAGCGTCGACGGTGACGGCGAGCGTTCCGCGCCGTCGGCGGGCGGGGCTGATGCGGCGGCGGCCCGGGATGAGGGGCAACAGCAGGGAGGAGGCTTCTGGTCCAGGCAGCACAGAAAGCTCGAGATGATCGGCACCGCCCTTACAGTGGTCGCCGGGATCGTGGGGCTGGTCTTCTTGTTCTGGCCCGATGCACAGCCCAAGCCCGACCCCGAGCCACCGCCGCGAGTCGAGCTGGTCGACTCCGACGTCGACCGGGAGCAGAACATCGCCGCGGATGTGATCGCCGATGGCCAGGTCACCGAACGGGTCAAGGTGCCCACGTCCGTCGTCAGTGTGACGCTGAGGAACAGCGCAGACAATCCTGTCCTCGTCACCCATGCTGAAGTACGTTTTACTTCCGTTACTGAGGTTCGCTGTACCTACGGTGCCGGGCTAACCGACATCAAGGCTCAGTACAACGTCAAGATCCCGCAAGAGGCGGGTGCTGGTTCCGTCATTCCCCGGAAGATGAAGTACACCCTCCCGCCCCACACCCAGGAACGGGTGGCATTCACTGTGGGACCCGAGAGGTACGGAGAGGGGTCGATGCCCTTCATCTACACCTTCACCATCTCGCTGCACATGGACGACGGCTCCACAGTCACAGTGCCGGAGGTCACCTACCTTGCTCCCACCCACATGGCCACAGCGTTCCTTGCGATGGCAGAACAGGCCATGAACCCCGAGCAGGTGGGAGGGGCGGGTCTGATGAAACCCGGTTGTGTATCCAAGCAGGCCCGTTCCGTAGCGCAGCTCGTCAAGTCCGCTTCGCGCCCGTCGCCCGAACTGCGTGACTTCAGCGCGGAACTCACCCGCCTAAAGGGTGTTGCAGAAGGCCGTGATCACTCAGGCTGAAGCGGTGTCTGGGCGTGTGCGGTCATGCGGCGAGGGCGAGGTTGTGCATGCGGGCGACGGCCTGGACGGCGTGGTGGAGGCCGTTGCCGCGTTGCCGGCAGTCGCGGAGGATCTTGTAGTTCTTCATGCGGGAGAAGGTGTGCTCGACGCGGGCGCGGACCCTGCGATGCTGGGCGTTGTCCTCTTCCTCGGCTTTCAACAGCGGGCGTCCGGGTCGTTTTCGGTGCGGGACGATCAGGCCGGTGTTTATGTAGGCGCCGTCCCCGAGGACCGTCACACCTTCGCAGTGTGCGGCCAGGCCGGAGTCCCGCCAGGCTTTCGCGTCCGCCGTGTTGCCGGGCACCGGGCGGGCGGTGGCTACCACCAGGCGCGTCTCGGCGTCCACGATGACCTGCACGTTCGCCGAGAACCGGTAGTTGCGGGACGAGGCTCCGACCTTGCGGTCGCGGACCGGGACCAGGGTGCCGTCCACGATCCACAGCCGCTCGACTGCGTCCTGGGAGGCGCGGGCCGGCTCGATCGCGAGCAGCGGGCCGAGCTGCCGCATGGTGAGGTTCGTGCGGTAGTACACCGCCACCAGCAGCACCCGCTCGGCCAGCGGCAGCCGCCACGGCCGACCCCAGCCGCACCCCTCGCCCCCACGTTCCCGGACCGCTTTCAGTAACCGGCCGAACTGATCGACCCGCAGCCCGGTGAACGTCTCCACCCACACCCGCTCGGCCCTCAACACCCCAGCCATACAACGAAGATGCCCAGTTCACGGCCTTCTGCAACACCCTTTAGGCGTAGCTCGGCGTCGGCGTAGAGATCGCGGGTCCGCTCGGCGAGGGGTCCGACCATCCCAGGGTGCATAGGCACCCCTTAGACACCCCCTACAGCAGACGACGTACGGGCAGTGCGTAGGCCGTAACCCGTATGGGTGATGGCGGACTTGGGGTCTGCTGCCTAACCTGGTCTCATGTATCAGCGCTGTTGGCGCTGACCCACTCCCCATCAAACGGGGACAGTCGCCGCGCATGAGGGCCATCACCGGTGGTTCTCCTGTGCGACGCCTGTCGCTCAGTAGATGAGGAGACATTTGCATGAAGATTACGGAAGTTTTCTCGCGGGCACGTGCCCTGAGACAACGTCACCATTTTGTGGAAGCGGAAGGAGGATGTGATGACGCTCAAACCGGACGAGTAGACCCGCGTGGTAGGCCCAAGCGGTCTGGCAGATTGAAGATTGGAACTGTCGTTGTGGCGGCCACCTTGACTCTCAGTCTTGTAAAGGCTGTTGGTGGTGCTCTTATCACGATCGAAGACATTCATGACCGCGGTGGACTCTGCGGCTTCGATGTGATTCGCCAAATTGATTCTGTTGACGAGAACTGTTCACTTGCTGAGAGGTCTGACGAGACCTCTACGTGACACCTAGTTTGACCCTATTTATTCCTCGTTTTGGTCTGATCAACCGTCACTAAGAGGATGAGAAGCGGCCCAGCCGGATCCACTGGGCCGCTTCTTCATGTTCCAACCGTGAACACTCCGACCGGATCCGGGACAACGGCGCCTGTCTCCGGGAGAATCGCGCACCAGGCCCCCGGGCACGGGCACACCCTCACCACCCTCGCCGCTCTTGTCGCTGGGGGGGTCCGGGGAGCAGGCGTCGATCGCCCGGCCCACCAGCCCGATGAACCGCACCTCCTGGTCCTCCGCGCTCGGCGGGGCCTTCGGGGAGGAGGTCGCCTTCACTGCGCTGCCCGCGGGGGCCGCGTGGTCGGAGGCGGCCCGCTGGGTGCCGCAGGCGGACAGGACGAGGCAGCCCAGCGCGGCCACCAGCACGGACTTCGGGAAAGATCTCGATCGCATGCACGCATCATGCTGACGTCGGCGATCCAGGGCATGAGTACACGTACTCACTCCGGCACGAGCCGCCAACTGTGCTCCGCAGACAGCCCTCTGACTCCCTCACGCGATGCGCCGGTGGGCGTCGACCTTGGCAGTCGGCGGCAGGGGGCTCTCCGCGCGCGGGCTCGCCGCGACGTGTAAGGTCGCCGTGCTCGTCGCCGTACCGCTCGCGGACCTGAGCCTGATCCCCGACGAAGCACTCCAAGACCGCAGGCCGCCGCACAGCCCGCTCCTCCGGATACCGTCTTGCAGTTGCGCGGCCATCTTGGCGGCGGGCGGTTCGCGGCCTGCGTCATCGCCACCTCCGCGCCCGGTGGCGGTTGCGGATCTCCACATTGCAGTCGGTGACCCGCGACCAGTCACCGGCAGCCCATGCTGCCTCACAAAAACCCGGCGCGTCCGGACTCTGTGCGCGAACTAGCGAAAGTTCGCCCGCGTGCTCTTCCGCCCACGAACGGAACGTGCGCGCCCGCGCTCCGGTGATCTCTTCCACCGTGGATGTGATCAGGTTCGACTCGGGCCGCGTTTCAGCGCTGGCCAACAGGGCCTCGACGAGAGCGGATGGCCTGCCGTCGGCGAGCATCTGCTGTCGTGCGGCCTGTACGGGGACTTTCTCGAAGCGCAACGAAATGGCCGGTCGCTTCGCCGATCGTACGTACCTGCTCGGCTCTGCTGAGTATCTGCGGGCCGGTCAGGACGTACTTCGCACCGGCATGCCCGTCATCGGTCAGCGCGTGCACCGCCACAGCCGCGATATCGCGCTCGTGGATCACTGCCGTGGCGGCGATGTCGGGACCGCGAACGACGCGCGTGGTGCGGATCTGCGCTGCCCACCCGCGCGCGTTGGAGGCGATGGTGTTCGACCGCAGGACGGTCCACTCCAGGCCGGATTCTTCGATCAGGCGCTCCATGTCGGCGTGGAGATACTGTGTCGCTCCCTGCCAGCGCCCCGTCCAGCGTGTCCGGTTCGGAGAGATCGCCGCCTACGACCTTGACTCCCTCTGGTAGCCCGGCCGAGTCGGGATCACGCGCCAATGCCCGCGCAGCGGTGCCCGCGGCCAAGAGCTGAAACGTGCCGACCAACATTGCCGGTCGCGCCGGTCACGAGAATCTCACTCATGATCGACTCAGCCCCAGCCGTGCTTGGAGTATTCCTGCCGTGCCCGGGGCCGCGGAGGTGAGGACGGTGAGGAGGGACACGACCGTGGCGCGCATGCTGGGCCACAGGACTCCTGGTCGGCAGCCCGCTCACCCCGCCATGGCCGAGATGAAGGCGCCGCAAGCAAGGCCGGAGAACCGACCGCCGGCCAGCTGATATCCGACGTGATCGACAACGGGGAGGCCGAGGGGGCAACTGCCTGTTCCACATCATCGACACGCTGGGACCGGCCCAGGGCCTCTTCCACCTGCCCGCATCCTGGCCCAGTTCCGCCAGCAGTGGCGCCCGACGTCGTATCAGCCGGGTCTGAAGGCCCCTACCGGCCGAGGCGTACGCTTTCGATCGCCTCTCGCTGCCTCTCATAACCGCCCTCAAGCAGGCAATGGCCTGCCGTTGGCCGCCCGTCCGCGGCGGTTCGGCCCCCTGCCGAGTCTGTGCCGGACCCGTAGTTCAGCCGTGTCGCCGGTTCCCGTGCTCCCGCCGCCCAGAAGCCGCGCAAGGCGCCGGCACGCCACCCAGAGCATCACGTCTGCATGCCGAAACCGGCTCAGAACAAGGTGTCGGTGTCCTCGGGGTCTTCGGTCTGCGCCTGGGCTGGTGTGCGGGTGCGGCGGCGCCGCGCGGGCTCCGGATCCGCCCCGAACAGCGCTTGTGTCCCGCATTCGTCGGGCACGGCGGGTACCGGCCGGCACACGGCCGCGTCGACCAGGTCGAGCGGGGCAAAGTCGTCGAAGTCGGCACGCTTCATGCGGGTCCAGTCGCGGCCCTCGGGTATGGCGGTCACTGGCGCCCTCCTGTTGCGCTCCAGGCCGAGGGACGGGCGGCACGCCCCGGCGGTACGTTGGTGTCCAGGTCAGTGCTGTCCGGCGCTTGCGTTACGCGGCGGGCCGAACAGGCGGTTGACCCTCGGTGACGGTTCCAGCCGCTTTCCTCCTCCTCGGTCCGTTCGTCATGGTGCTCGCCGCCAGGGCGTCGCTGACCGTCTGTCCATCCGTCTACCCACGCGGGTGGTGCGCGGATCAATCACTCGCGTGCCGGCGAGGGCGTGCCGCCCGGACTGCGGGCGCCAGCGGCAGGGTGACGGGGCGGCGTTGACGGTGCGCACCGGTACCTGGAAGCGAAGCCCGTCCACGGAGGCGAGGAGCCCGTCACCCCAGCAGCGCACGATCGGGATGCCGGCCTGGGTGGCGATGAGCCGCGCGTTCGCCGCGGCGGAGGTGTCGGCGCGCAGGTAGTACTGGTCGACGTGCACGAGCCGGGCACGCAGACGATATCCCCGAACGCCTCGCCAGTTATCTGAGCAGAAACTCACTCAGAAGACTAGTGGGTGGCATCCCAAAGTGCGACGGTGGGTCAGCAATTTGAGGCTGGCGGGTTATCAAATGAACGGGCTAACCGGCGCCTCGGTCATACGAGTGCTTTCTTCCGCCAGCGGGTGAAGCGTCGGGTCACGGCGCGGTCACTCCAGTTGGCACTGAAGTGCACGGCGAGGTTGGGCAGTACGCGCCCCCGATACATCCCCCCTTGGATCCAGAAGGATTCACCTATGGAATGTCTCCAGCCGAACAGCTGCCAGAAAACGGCCTTCTGACCCGCGGCACGAATCGCCAGCACTACCTCCGCCTCCTGCAACCGGCTGTCCAACTGAAAGAGCACCAGTGTCGGTCCCGGGGCCTCCCGCAGTATCGCGGTCACCTCGCCCAGTGCCACGAGAGGGCGGCTCATCGAGGAGCTACCCACCGCGAACACCCTCTCAACACGAGTAGCCGGACGCCTGTCCTCAAGGAACGAGAGGCCTCCAGCGTCCGAAATCGTCCCCCATTCACCAGCCCATTTTTCTAGGAACTCCGGCTCCACGCGCATACGCACGGCGATGCCGCCGTCTGCACTCCTGCCGTCGGCTGGCTCCCCGTACAGGACGACATCGACTCCCGCGCCCGGAGAGATGCGGCCGGCGACACGAATAGCCTGCCGGACCTGCCACGTGATCCCGTACTCATCGGGGCCGAAGTAACCCGATCGCCCGGTGGGTAGCACCACAATCACCCTGACAGATTCGGATTCATGCAAGGACCATACCCCCAGCGATCACATCCGAGAACCGAAACGGCCACTTCGACGAAAAGACCGGGCGGGCCAGCAGTGACTCGCCCGGCACCAACGGGCCGACATCGTAACCCTTGATCAGAACCCTGTCAGCAGCCACCGACACGGTCCGATCCGGGATCGGCAAGGGGGCACCCGTTTACGGGTCAGCCCTTAATGAGTGGGGCGGCGCCGTAATCCTGTCTGAGGGTGGACAATACTGGGCCAGTGAGTTATCGGGTGAGCTCTTGGCGGGTCATCACCGCGGGTCGTTAGGACTGTGCTCTGGCTCGCCGACTGTCGGCTGCCGGCAGACGCAGAGACGGCTGCCGGCTGCTCGGCCATGGCGGCAATATGCACTCGGCTGCCAGGCTCGCGGCTGCCTCCCGTGGAGGCCCGCTCGGTGTCCGGCTCACTCCGGCATGCCGCGGCGGCGGACCGGCGAAATGTTCTCTGGGTGTCGGCATGCCGCGGGTCAGCGGGAACACTGTCCGGTGCTCCGCTCAGCGCCGGCCCGCGGTCCGCCTGACTCAGTAGGAGCAGCCCGTACGGGTGCAGTACAGCTGTCCGATGGAATTCCACTCTGCGTCTTGCGTGGCGGCTCCGTACCACATGATGTCCACGTAGGAAGGGCCACCAGGTTTGTCGACGGTGAGGGTTCCCTGGAACGGCCATTTGCCCGCGACGCACCTTTGGCTGACGTACCCCCAGTCGAAGACCATGCCGTTGGAAGCCCTGAACTCCGCCCGTCGGCAACCGGATCCCGAGGCGACGGTCTGGTAACCGCTGAAGGTCACGGAACGCTGGTTCCACTCCAACTTGCCTTCGAGTTTGGAGTTTCCGTAGGTGAGCACAAACGGCGTCACCGCGTCAGCCGCCTGCGCCGGTGCGGCAGGCATTACGGCAAACGCCCCCAGCACCGATGCGAGCAGCACACCAGCCCGACTCAACAACTTCTTCATGACCTACTTCCCTTTCGTGGGTGCCGAACGTGCCCCGGCTCACGGCACACGGGTGCCAGGTGCCCGGAGCGGTCCTGGATCGCTGGATCGGCAGTGATGGATGAGGGGTGACCGGTAGGAAGGAGCCACCGAAGACGCCCCACCGGCATACGATTCACCCGCCCGTCGGCCAGACGGTGGATGGCCCGCCGGCCACTCGCCGCGCCGACGGCACGACGTTCACGCTCATCCCCGGCCCTGCCGTCCGGTCGCTACCGTGCGGAGCGGTGCATCCACGGTGGGACGCCGTCCGCAGTCAGCTCAGTGGATAACGCATCCCGTGCGGGTGCACTCCATCCGGTAGATGGTGTACCACTGGGGGTCGTTCGCGTCGGTCCCCGCCCAGGTCACGTTCACCAGATTCGGACCGCCTGCCTGGTCGATGGTGAGTGTTCCCCGGAACGGCCATACGCCAGCGGCGCAACGTTCGCTGGTGGACCCGACGTCACTGATCGAGCCGTTCGTGGCCTTGAACTCCGCCCGTCGGCAGCCCGATCCGGTGACCACGACCTGGTTGCCGCTGAAAGTTACGGACCGTTGGTTCCACTCCAGCTTGCCCTCCAGCTTGGAATTGCCGTAACTGATCACGAACGGCGTGACGGAGTCGGCAGCGTGTGCCGGCGTGGTCGGTGCCACGACGAGCGGCGCGAGGACCGAAGCCAGGAGCACACCGGCCCGGTGCAGTATCTTCCTCATTCTCTCTCCCTGTGGTGGCGTAGCATCGCCGCAACTGCGCGGCTCTGGGCGGTCCGAAGGCCCGTTGCACCCGCCCCCCTATGCGGCAACGGCGTCCGGGTGTGAAGACTCGCAGGGCTGCTCCGCGCGACCGAGCGCATGGGCACTGTCGTTACTACGGCCACTGCGCTGCTCCGCCGGCTGGCAGGCTCGGCGTCCCCGGACCGCGATGGCGCGACGCCGATCGATGGTCCCGCGTCCTTCGTGGCAGCGCCTCGGGGCGTCGCCTGCTCAGGTCGTCACTGGTGCCGTCACGGGCGGACCAGGAGCCTCGACCCGAGCCAGGTGCTGAAACCGTCGCTGTTGAGCTCGGCGAGCGTGACGTAGGCCTCGGAGGGGCCGCCGGGCTTGTCCACCTCCATGGTGAAGCCGAACGTCTTGGTGCCGCAGTCCCATGCGGTGCGGGTCTCGGTCGTACCGCTGTAGGGGTAGGTGTAGATGATGGCCTGAAGGCAGCCGCTGATGTGCAACTCGACGTCGGGAGATGCCGACCGAGCGGTTCTGGAACTCGGCGTTGCCGTAGGTGTACCGGCGACGAGTGCGACGGCCCCGGCGGCGAGACACTGGTTTTGACCAACTTAGGC
This sequence comes from Streptomyces glaucescens, assembly GCF_002154375.1. GTDB lineage: Bacteria > Actinomycetota > Actinomycetes > Streptomycetales > Streptomycetaceae > Streptomyces > Streptomyces glaucescens. Next base: position 13,928 of record NZ_MUND01000351.1, read on the forward strand.
ATTCTTCCTCCGTATGACGTTTCGATCGGCTGCCGCCGCTGGGATACCGGTGCCGTCCCCACGTCTGGTGGCCGCCACTGCACCCCGCCGAACCCAGGGAGTTACCAGAGCGCGCGAGCGTCTTCAGTGTTCCGGGCGGCAGTGATCGGCGGCAGCGGCGTGAGGGCCATCCTTGCGGAACTTACGGCCAGCCGTTTCGTCCACCGCCCGTCCCACCGCCAGCCCACCAGTCGTCCGCTTCGTGTCATGGACGGGAGACATCCGGTGGCGGGTCACCTCCGCCACTCGCGGGGCGGTTACGGCCTGAGACGACGGTTCCACCGCGTGGAACGGTGGGCGCCCCGGACCGCCCGGACACGATCCTGGGGCGATCCCCGTACGGCTGAAGGAAGTCGGCGTCCTGGAGATGTGCGGGGTCGGGCAGCTGACGGTGCGGGGCGGGCCAGCGCTCACAGGTTGTCCAGCCGAGAGTCCGACGCGGCTCATGACCCGGTCGATGCCAGCCAGGTAGTCCGCGTCTTCGGCGGCCACCGCGGCGCTCTGCTTTGCCGGCGGGCTGCCAAGGGTAGTGGGCCCGGGCTGGGTGATGGGGGGTGATGGGTACGGTCGGGACCAGCATGGCCTTGGACATGATGTCGTCGATGCGGCGGGTCACGAGGTCTTTTTCCGTGTGTTTCGGACGGTGGGTAAAGGACGCTTTACAGGAAGTGTTCGGCGTGGCGTTCATCGGAGCGCACAGTGCTGGCGGGACGCCAAGGAGGTCGGCTACGTCCCGGGCGGGCATGCCGCACATGCGGCGCAGGACGAAGACGTCGAGCTGGTCCGCGAGGTCGTGGCCCTCAGTCTGCCCGGCAGCGACCCCGCCCTTTGGTGCATCGCCCTCCTCATCTCGCCCGGGCCGTGGACGGCATCGTCCGTGCCGGGCGCGCCGGCTGGGCCACTGCTCGGGCCAGGGCGGCGTCCAGTGCGGTGGCGGTAACGTTGCGGCCGGTGGCGTCGGACAGAAGCGCGGGGGTTGGGGGCGGCTTCCAGCAGGGCCAGCAGATGCAGCAGTGGGCGGGCCAGGGAGGGAGCCAATCGGAATTCGACCCAAACGCTCCACCGCACTGTTCTCCCTCGCTGCGGAGCTTGCCGCCGCGATCCTCGCCCGGTGCTCGGCGTCCACATCAAGGTCGCCGTCCAGTGGCAGAAGGCATCGGCCAGCGACTGGGTGGCCTACGCCGCCGACGTCAGCCAACGTCTCCAGGAGAACCAATGAGACTGCCAGTCATCATTCACCACGCCCGGTTCAGGGCAATGGAGTACAAGGTCATCCGCCCCGCTCAGCCACTGCCTCACGCGGTGCTCATCGATCACGACCGGCACCTGGACGCCTACCTCGACGAGGACGCTGCACGCCGGATCGGTGGCCTATGGGTACTCGCGGCCACGTCACCACGCGCGCTGATCCACCTGCCGATGCGCGGCAACCAGCCGCCCTCCCGCGAACTGCCGGAGGACGCGACACGGCAGCTCGATCTCGTCTTGCTGCATCACTCGCTGCAGTTCGCACCAGCACGCTGGAAAGAGATCCGCAGACGCCTCGGTCCAGGCCGTCCGCAGACTGTGACCTTGCCCGGCTCAGCACCTGGAAGCGATCTCGTGGTCGACTACGAAGCACGGCACTACCGGGAGAACCGGGACCTGTTTCATCAGCACCTCCACGCCGAGACCCTGTTCATGACCGGCAGCGCGAAGGTGTTCAGGGAGACCGCCCGGCACTTTCTCGACATCGCCCGCAACGGGCCCGGCTACGTCCCCGTCCACCCGAACTATCCGTACTTCTGCACGGAGCTCCACTCCAACGACGGCGTCCTCGGCGACGCACGCGAGATCCACATCGAGTACTGCGACAAATGGAGCTCGTGATCCGACAGGCACAGGGAGAGGCATTCGGCACGCCAGTGAGCGCACTGTCGTCAGTATTCCGCCAGCGACCAGACGCTCCGTCATGACATCAACCCACTGACACCGAACCGGCACATCGCAACCGGCGAGTCCACGACGCCGATCACACCCCCACCGCGGGCATCACGACCGGCACGTTGGCTCCGCAACGGTACTCACCGCGATCCGCCGCTACGGCGGCTCTCGCGCCGAAAGTGTCGAAGGAAGCGGGTCATGCCCCACGCAAGCAAGGCGTTCACTACCGCGCCCGCGACGAAAGGGGGGACGTGACTCAAGGGGTGCACGGTCTCATCGGACATGTTCCATTCGGCGCCGGAGAGCCACATGATCGGGTAGATGACCAAGACGACGAAGATCGCGTATCCCGGAAAGACGGCCGTGTGCAGCACCTCCCCCGCCCAGCCACCGTCTGCTTGGGCGGCACCGTAGGCGGTCGCGCCCGCGGTAACCAGCCCGATGTAGCAAGCCGCAAGAGCCGTGCAGTGGTGCCTGAGGTTCATTGGCTGTCCGTTCACCAGAAGTCTCCAAGGAGGTGGGCTTGCGGCACCGGAGCACCGCAAGCCCACGCCCATTATTGAACACGTTCAACAGCTGAGGTTCCCGCGGCGGGTCACCGTCGGCAGGGCCTTCGCCCCCAGGCGGGAGATCCACCGGTGGTCGAAGCCAGGGCGTGGGCGCCTTGACGGAAGACGCCTTTCACGTTGCTAAAACCACTCCGCTCACACCGCAGTGCGTGAGGCTTCAGACTGTGCGGTGCGCTCGGGTGAGGGAGGTGGCAGAGGGGCGGGAAAGAGCTGCTCGATGGCTTTGCGGGTGCGGGTCCCTGAACGATCCCGGGCTCTGTGGGGCAGGCAGGCGTCAATGCTGTGGGCTGCGACGCTGAGCTCTTTGCGACCCGGCCGAGCAGAGTGAGCAAAGCGGTGCTGACAACTGCCTGGTCGAAAGCGGACAGACGGACGAGTGCGGTGGCCGCCGCCCAGTGCATCAGCGCGTCCGACGTGTCCAGGTAGGGAGAATGTCCTTGGCAGTACCGCCACGCCCTCCTCCCAGAGCCGTCTCCGGAAGGAGTGGGGACCTTCCGGAGACGGGGCGGGCGCCGCGAGGCCCGGTGCTGGCCGGTGCGCATGCCGTCGGGTCGCACACGCCTGTGTGGGGGACGTAGCGGTGGCAGGCGGCCCGCTGCGGCACCTCATCAGGAATTGATGCGGCGCCGGAAGAGATCGTGACGTGATCACAGTTCACACACCATCCGGGGGCCGACACTCACGGATACCCATTCAACTCGAGGCCTCGGCCAGCGCTTGGCCGAGCTGTTGCCGGGAGCGCACGCCAGTCTTCTGCAGCGCCCGGGCCACGTGCTGCTCAACGGTGCGCGGGGACAGGTGCAGTGTGGCGGCTATCTCCCGGTTGGACATGCCCGCTGCAGCAAGTTCCGCGACCTCCTCCTCGCGCGGCGAGAGCACGTCGCCGAACCGAGGGCGGCCGGGCGGCCGGCGTTCCCCTGCAGGTCGCAGGCGTCGCAGGTCGGCGCGGGTGCGAGCGGCGTCCCACGTCGCGCCGAGGGAGTCGAAGACCAGGGCGCGCTCGGTGAGCACCACGGCGGCGGGGTCCGCATCCCCTTTCAAGGCCAAGAGGCAGCGTGCACCCGCCGCGGCAGTGAGCGCCTCGGGGTAGGGGCGTGACAGGGCCCGGTACGCGTCGGCGCTGCGCTCGTAGTGGGTGGCGGCCTCGGCGGTCCGGTTCGAGTGTTCGGCCAGGACGCCTCGGGTCCAGATGAGAGCCGCCTCGGCCGACGGCGCGTCTCGGCCCCGGAGCCCGGCGGTGAACACCTCGATCATGGCCTCCGCAGTGGCCGGGTCGCCGACTCGCACGGTCGCTTCCACCGCCCAGGGCGCGAGCTCGGCCGCCCAGGCCCAGATGCCCTTGGCGTGCAGGCGTCGCCACGCCGCGGACGCCTCGACCACCGCTTGCCGCATGTCGTCGTGTGCCAGGGCAAGCCGGATCAGGGCGCCGGAAATGGTGGCCGAAATCGGCACTGGGCCGGTGTCGAGGTCGGTCGCGTCAGGGCCGACCAGATGGGTGGCTGTCTCAGCCCAGTCGCCGCGGGACAGAGCGAGCAGTCCCAGGACCATCCGGGCGTCGGAGGCCAGGTAGGGCATGTCGCCGGCTTCCTCCACGAAGGCGCGGCCCCGGTCGGCGAGCCCGTCCCAGTGCCCGGTCGCCCAGTCGAGGACGAGTGCGCAGCCACGGCCGGTCTGTTCGGCGTAGGCGGCGCCGCTGCGTGAGGCCAGGTCGACGCCCTCGGCCAGCAGGTCCCGCGATTTCTCGTAGTGGCCGAGCCAGACCGCCGCGTCCGCTGCGTTGCACAGGCCGCGGGCGGTTTGCTGGCGGGAGGCGACGAGGCCACTGTCACGGTGCAGGCGGTCGACGAACGGCCAGGCGGCCGGGTCGCCGCTGTTGAGCAGGACGCTCACCCGGTTGGCGGCGACGGCGGCTTGCACCACTGGATTGCCCGAGGCCTCCGCCACGGCCACGGCGCGCTCGATCCAGGCGACGTTTTCGGCGAAGGACGCGTCCGGCCCATAGGGCATGGCGAGTGCAGACATCGCCCGGGCCAGCGGCGCCGGCCGGTCCTGCAATTCCTCCACGGCGCGGGTGAGCGCGTTTCGCCCCTCTATGACCTGTCCCATCTGGTTGCACTGCAGGAGCCCGAGGTCCAGCCGGATCTCACCGCGCACGGCAGGGGGAAGACGGGGGTCGGCCACGATGTGCCGCAGGACTTTCAGGGTCTGGTCGGAGCGCAGGCCCACCACGGCACAGCGGGCCAGCCGCGTGGCGAGCCGTGAACGGGCCTGTTCGGGGACCGGGCCGGTGGCCAGTGCCGATTCCAGCAGGCTCACGGCACGCTGCTGCTCGCCAGCGGCCTCGTATTGGTGGGCGGCTCGTTCGACGGCGCGCAGCCAGTTCCGTCCGTCACCGCAGGCGCGGCGGTGTTCGGCTACGCGCTCCCACGGGACGGGCTGGCGCCTTGCGAGCAGTTGCGCGGCCCGCCGGTGCAGCATCTCGCGGGCCGGCCCGATCGCCGCGCGGCGGACGGTGGCGGCGGCGAGCGGCGAAGTGAAGCCGTACCGGCCTTCGCCGCGGTCCTCGAGGGCGGCGGCCCGTAGTGCGGCGGTGAGAGCGTTGTCGGCGGCCCGGCCGGTGAGGCCGGATACGGTCGCGAGGTCGCGAGACGTGGCGGACTCGTCCAGGACGGCGGCGGCGAAGATGATCTGCCGGTGTTCCTCGGGCACTGCGGCGGTGCGTCGCAGCACCAGCGCCTCGAGGCGGGGAGGCGTGTCCGGCAGGCCGAGGTCGGCGGCCGACGGCTGACCGGCGGTGGGTGGCTCTGTGGCCATCCCGTCGAGAAGGTCGATGACGGTCTGGGCGACACCACCGGACGCACGGTGCAGGGCGGCAGCCAAGGCGTCCGTGCAGCGGTCCTCGCCGAGCGCGCGCTGGGCGAGGTGGCGAACGGCGGCGACGTCGAGCGGCCGGAGGACGTGCCGTACCACGGTGAGGGAGGCGGGGAACTCTGTTCCATGGCCGAGGACCAAACCCGGCTTGGCGAGTTCCTCGGGACGGTAGCTCAGGGCACACGCGAGGTGGTCAGGCGGGGCGGCGAGCAGCCGGCGCAGGCTCGCGGCACCGGCTGGCGACGCGCGATGCACGTCCTCGACGAGGAGAAGCACGGGTCCCTGGCCGGGCAGCGGACTACCGGGGGCGGCCCACCGCACGGCTTCGGGCAGTGCCGCAGCCAGACGGTGCAGCAGGCGGCTCTTGCCCGTACCTGCGGCGCCCTCGACCAGCAGCAGGACTGGACGGCCGGGGCCTTCGGGGTCGAGTGCCGCTCTGAGTCGTCTCAGCAGCGCCGCCTCCGGCCTCTCGCCAGTGTCCGGCATCGCACGTCACCCCATTTTCGACGCAGCCTTTTGTTGTTTGCGTATCCGTACTCAGTCTGCCCTGATTGCCGGGCACCTGGATGGCGTGGAGGGTTGACTCCGTAAGGCCTCGTGGTTTTGGACAGACGGGGATCGCCGCCGCCGACGCCGTCGGCTGTCAGGCAGGAGTCCGGCGTGAGCAACATGATCACCGAGCGTCCCAGTGGGGCTCTTCCCCTCACGGGTGGACCACCGCCGCGGCATGAGGGGCGCCGCGAGTCGACGTCGCCCGCCAACGGGCATGTCCTGGCCGTGGCGGACCTCTCGGCGGTTCCCGGCGCGGTGCCTCGCCTGCGCTGGCTGGCGCGAGCGGTGGCGCGCGGTCGCCGACTGTCCGATGCGGCGGAGGAGGCGCTCACCGTGATAGTGAGCGAGCTGGCGACCAACGTCATCCTGCACAGCGGCAGCGCGGACCTGGCGGTGGCCTTCGCAGCCGACGAAGCCACTCTGACGGTGACGGTGCACGACCGCGGGCGGTGGCGGGAGCGTCCCGCACCGCGGTGCGAGGCAGCGGACATGGATGCCGATTATGGCCGCGGGCTCGCGCTGGTCGACGCGTACTCCGTCGACACCTGCGTGCGGCGCTCGGCTGAGGGGACGCTGGTGCGGGCGGTCGTCGCCCTCTGACCCGCGGTGCGGGAAGCCGGTCGGCCAGACCGCCTGGCGCCTGCACCGTGGTCGAGTGCCGGTGACTCGGACTGGCACTCGATCAAGGCGACACCGGCCGCACTCCGCGACGGGCTCCTTCAGCGGGCGCAAGCTGGTCCGAAGGGAACGCCCGGAGGCGGGAGCTCCTTCACCAAGTAGGCGATGTAGTCCGTTGCGCTCAGGTCATCGTCGGCCAGCGCCGCCGCCTGTCCGGCCCACAGGTTCATGTACTCCGGCCTCCCCTGGGCGGCCGCTGCCCGTCGGATGGGCTGCATCAGGGCGTTCTGGATGGGGTATGGGGGCACGGCGTCCTCGTACGCCGCCATGTCTTGAACGAAACGGTTGGGTATGCCGCGGGCGGTGCGGCCGGAGAAGAGCCGGGTGAGGACAGTCGTACGGGCCGTTGGGGTCCCGAGCTGACGCTTGTGGGCGTCACTCGCGCCGGATTCCCGGGTGGCGAGGAACGCGGTGCCGATCTGCACGGCGTCGGCGCCGAGGGTGAGAGCTGCTCGGATGCCGCGGCCGTCGGCGATGCCGCCCGCGGCGATGACGGGCACGGTCACGGCGTCGGCGACCTGCGGCACCAGCGAGAAGGTGCCCACCAGCGACTCCCGTATGGGCGCGAGGAAGGCCCCGCGGTGCCCGCCGGCGTCGCTGCCCGAGGCCACGATCGCGTCGAGGCCCGCGTCGTCGAGGGCGACGGCCTCGTCCACAGTCGTCGCCGTACCGATCAAGGTGATGCCCCGGCGGTGTGCCTCGTCGATGATACGGCGAGGCGGGATGCCCATGACGAAGCTGATGGCCGGTGGCGCGGCGGCGAGGAGCGCGTCGACCTGGTCGTCGAAGGCCGGCAGGGCTTCGACGACCTCGTGGGTGGGGGCGGCGGCGCCGAGTTCGTCGTAGAAGGGACGGAGCCGCTCGGTGTGGGCGGTGAGTGCGATGTTGTCCGGCAGTGCGGAGCGCTCGCCCTCAAGGGGCACCCAGAGGTTCACGGCGAACGGCCGGCTCGTGGCGGCTGTGAGTTCGGTGACGAGTCCGGTGATCGCATCAGGGGTGAGGATGTGCGCGCCGTATGAACCGAGGCCACCGCTCTCGCTGACCGCGGCGGCAAGGGCGACGGAGGAAAGCCCGCCGCCGAAGGGGCCCTGAACGATGGGGTGGTCGATGCCCAGCAGATCGCCGAGTCGGCCCGGGCCGCTCATGCGGTCATCGCCAGGGCAGCGGCCTCGCGGCCGTGGGCGAACTGGAGTGCGGTGCGGGCGACGCGGGCGCCGAGGTGGTGGGCGGTGCGCAGGTCGGAGTCGGTGGGGGCTTGGTCGGGGCCCAGATCGGAGGAGGACTGAGCCATGGCGCCGACGAAGCCGCCGAGACGGTTGAGGTCGTCCGGGCTGCCGGTGGAGGTGTAGGCCCAGCCGGGGAGCAGGCCGAGCGAGACCCATGTCATGCCGTGCTGCGCGGCGAGGACGGCCAGGGAAAGCAGAGCGTTGTCCTTGTTGCCGTTGATGCCGGCTGAGTTGGTGAAGCCGGCCGCGAGCTTGCCCTGCCAGCCCTGCTCGGTCCATACCTTGCCGCTGGCCTCGGCAAACCGCTGAAAGACGGCGGAGGTGGACCCCATGTAGGTGGGCGAGCCGAAGATGATCGCGTCAGCTGTCTCAAGAGCCGCCCAGAGACTGTCGTCCAGAGTGGTGACGTCTCGCAGATCGGCGCGCACGCCGGGGAGCGAGTCGACGCCGGCCGCGACGGCGGCAGCTTGGCGCCCGGTGTGGCCGTAGCCGCTGTGATGAGCAATGACGATGGAAAGTGGCGCGGGCATGGATGGTCCTTCGTTCTCTGCGATGCGGTGTGCGGATCAACATCCACACTAGACGACCGGTCAACTATCAGCCAGCCGGACCAGTCTGATAGTTGACCGCACGTATACTCGCCTCATGGGTCGCACCAGTACGGCACGCGAGCGCCTCATTGACGCCACCGGTGAACTAATGCGGAGCCGCAGCTACAGCAGCCTCGGTGTCGCTGAAATTTGCGCCAAGGCAGAGGTGAAGAAGGGCAGCTTCTACCACTTCTTCGAATCCAAGCAGGCCTTGACGATCGAGACCGTCAACGCCTACTGGGAGGCCGAGCGCGGCTGTTGGACCGCCGAGCTGGCCGCCACCGGACCCGCTCTCGACCGCCTGCGGCGGCTATTGGACACCATGGCGCAGCTTCAGCGCCGGATGAAGGAGACCTCGGGAACAGTCGAGGGCTGCCTCCTCGGCAACCTCACACTGGAGCTGTCCACCCAGGAGCCCGCCGTGCGGGCCCGCCTGGAAGAGGTCTTCGACGAACAGATCGCACTCGTCGTCGGGACCCTCAACGACGCCGCCGACGAGGGAACCATCCCCCGCGAGCGAGCCACAGCGACCACCGCGCGAGCCGTAGTCGCCCACCTCGAAGGACTGGTCATGTTCGCCAAGGTCAAGAACGACCCCACTGTCCTCGACGAGTTGTGGCCGCACGCGCTGCTGCTGCTCGGAGCCGCAGATCACCCGGTGGATGCCCGCACGCCCAACTCACAGCCGACCGCTCAGCTCGAGTAGTAGGGCAGGGGGCTGGCAGACAACTCGGGGGTGGCACCTGCCCGCCTCGCGGGTGATGACTCGCAGGGGGGCGAATCTCTCGAAAAACCATGGATACGGCCCAGCCGGTCGCAGCGCACCGGATGACATAAGCGGTCACGACGTGGGTCATGGGCTCGAACAGCCGCAGCCACACCATCTTCGCCTCTGGAGGCAGTGTTCCTCAGGGACGTGCCTCATCGCCGAGAAGGGTAATCGCGCAGCGACGCGTCCGCCGATCAGTTCGCGCTCCACCCCGAAGCCGTGGAAGACGTCCATGGCGATCTCCAATCGTGTTACCCGGTCCTGCCGGCGCCCGCAGCCTCGTCGCATCAGGGCGCCCCGCAGTGGATCGCCAGTGCGGTCGACGTCGTCCCAGTGGGTGCGCATTACGTGCTGAGCTTCGCGAGTGACAAGCCGCCCGTCGCGGCCGATCTCCACGCGCTTGAACTGGAGCACCGTGTGCAGCCCAGCGCCCTTCGGCGCCTCCAGCTCAGCGGAGCAGTGCCTTGAGCGGCGAATCGGGCCGATGCGGGCCCTCACGGCCGGGCCACCGGGTGTTCGGCCGACCTGCGCGGACGGAGCAGCCGGATCAAGGCGTGCTCCGTGAGTCCGAGGTTTCCTCCAGCGTGTTCACCGCGGGCGCGGGCGAACGGGCACGCAGGGCGTCGATCTCAGCCACGCGGCCATGGTTTCGAACACGTTCCCATTCCGTGGCGCGCAGGAGGCTTCCTCGGGCAGCAAGTCCCGTCTCGGGCGGTCGCGCAGTGTGCGGAAAACTGCCTTCAGCGCGTTGATGAGGCATTTCGTGTTGCTTCCGACCTTGCTCACTAGGGCCGTCGGAGCGGCCCCGGGGAATTTTTGCGTATCCGTAGCCGACACCCCCCGGATGGTGGGCGGCCCGGGAACACCCGTAGGTTCCAGCCACCGGTTCGACGGGTGCTGATCGCGGGGAGTTCACCGAGACCACGCCTGGTGCCCCGGTCGTGCCACCCGCGTCCCCCACCAGGCCGTCACCTCTCCCCTGGCTCCACTTTTCGTACGGTCTGACGCGGACGGCACGCATTGTCATGAGCAAACCATTTCGCCGCGCACCCACCCCGGTGCCGGATCGCGAAAGGCAGCCCCACCTTGAACGGTTCCACACGCCTGCGCATATCCCTGCTGGGGGTGACGACGGCCGCGCTCCTCGGCGCGGGCATGACCCCGGTCATCGCGGCGCCGAGCGCCCCGCCCACCGACCCGGCGGGAACGAAGGCCGCCGAGACGCCCGTCGAGCGCCTCATCGTCGGGTACGTGAAGAAGGCCCAAGAGGCCAAGTCCGACGCCGAGGCGAAGAAGGACGCCAGGTCCAAGGGCAGGAAGGCCGGCGAGGACCTCGCCTTCGAGCGCCGGCTGGGCACCGGCGCCGCGCTCGTCGACCTCGGGGACGAGCTGAAAGGCAGCTCGCTCCAGGACGTCATCGACGCCTTCGAGGCCGACCCGGACGTCGCGTACGTCGACCGGGACACCCGCATGTACGCAATGGCCGGCCCCAACGACACGTCCTACCCCAGCCAGTGGGACTTCTTCGAGGCGACCGCGGGCATGAACATCCAGAACGCCTGGGCCGGCGGCGCCACCGGGCGGGGCGTCAACATCGCCGTCATCGACACCGGCTACGTCTACCACTCCGACCTCGACGCCAACATCATGGCGGGGTACGACTTCATCTCCGACCCGTGGGTCGCACGGGACGGCGGCGGCCGGGACGGCAACCCCCTGGACGAGGGTGACTGGACCCTCGAGAACGAGTGCTCCTCAGGTTCCCGGACGAGCGATTCCTCGTGGCACGGCACGCACGTTGTCGGCACCGTCGCCGCCGTCGCGAACAACGGCAAGGGCGTCGCCGGTGTCGCGTACAACGCGAAGGTGCAGCCCGTGCGCGTCCTCGGCCGCTGCGGCGGCAGCACCGCCGACATAGCCGACGCCATCGTGTGGGCATCCGGCGGCTCCGTCCCCGGCGTGCCCGCCAACCCCACCCCGGCCGACGTCATCAACCTCAGCCTCGGCGGCTCCGGCGCCTGCCAGACCGTGACCCAGAACGCCATCAACGGTGCCGTGGGCCGTGGCACGACCGTCGTCGTCGCCGCCGGCAACAGCAACGTCAACGCCTCCAACTTCACCCCGGCCAACTGCGGCAACGTCGTCACCGTCGCGGCGAGCGACCGCGAAGGCAACCGCGCGAGCTACTCCAGCTACGGCTCGGTCGTCGACATCACGGCTCCCGGCGGTGAGACCGCCGTCAGCGCGGCCAACGGCATCCTCTCCACGGTGAACAGCAGCACCACCACGCCCAGTTCCGAGACCTACCGGGCCTACCAGGGCACCAGCATGGCCGCGCCGCACGTCGCCGGCCTCGCCGCACTGATGTACGAGAAGAACCCGGCCGTCACCCCGGCCCAGGCCGAGTCCCTGATCAAGAACAACGCCCGTACCCTGCCCGGCACCTGTTCCGGCGGCTGCGGCTTCGGCCTCGCGGACGCCGCGCGCACACTAAGCGCGATGGGCGGCGGCACCACGCCGGACCCGGACCCCGCCGAGCAGGTCTTCACCAACCCCGACAACTGGTCCATCCCCGATGGGGACGGCCGCTACGTCTACTCGAATATCGTCGTGACCGGCATCAGCGGCTACGCCCCCTCGGACCTCAAGGTCTCGGTGGACATCAAGCACACCTACCGCGGTGACCTGAAGATCGAGCTGGTCGCGCCGAACGGCACCGTCCGCCTGCTGAAGAGCGCCAGCTCCTCAGACAGCGCCGACAACGTCCTGGCCACCTACACGGTCAGCGCCTCCTCGTCCCCGGCGTCCGGCACCTGGCAGCTGCGGGTGACCGACCTGTACTCGGGCGACACCGGTTACATCGACTCCTGGAGCCTGGCCTTCTGACGGGCACTGCCACGGCCTCCAGGTGATCAGGGGCGGCGTGCCGACGTCAGCAGACCGTCGGCACGCCGCCCCCGCAGTGTCTCGCCAGAGCAAAACGATGCCAGGGTGACCGCCGCTTCGATGGCCCTCACCAGCCTGGCCATCATCGCCGTCGCCTACTGGCTCGGGCTGCGCGAGCGCCACAAGATCGAGCCGGAGAAGCTCGCCGCCTACAAGCTGGAGATCGCCTCCGGCGAGGCCTTCGAGCCGGTCAAGGCGGACTGGCGCATGTGGTTCAACGCCGCCCTCACCCTGCCGCTGATGGTGCTGCTGATTCTCGAGGTCGCCGACCTGCTCGTGCTGTTCATGGTGGCGTTCGTCATCGCCCTGCTCGTCAACATCCGTTCCATCGGCGACCAGCAGGACCTCATCAAACGCCAGGCCGCCAACGCCGTCCCCGTGATGATCCTCGTGCTGGCCGCGGGCGTCTTCACCGGCATCATGACCGACTCCGGCATGATCAAAGCCATGGCCGACGCGGCCCTCGCCGTCGTCCCCGACGGCTGGGGCAACGTCATCCCGCTGTTCACCGCCATCCTCGCCCTGCCGCTCGGCTTCTTCATGTCGAACGACGCCTACTGGTTCGGCGTCGTGCCCGTCCTCGCGGAATCCGCCGCGCACTACGGGATCCCCGCCAATGAGATCGCCCGCGCCGGAGGCATCGGCCAGGTCCTCCACATGATGGGCCCCACCAGCGCCCCCTGTGGGTGCTACTGGGACTGGTCAAGGCCGAACTCGGCGACTTCCAGAGGCACGCCCTGCGCTGGGGCGTCCTTGTCTCCGCCGCTTACATCCTGTTCGCCGTGGTCACCGGCGCCATCAGCGTCACCTGAGCGGCACGCGACGCCGCGGAGGTTCCCAGTGCCCGGTGGGCCGTACGGCGTCTCGTTGCGGCCCGCCGGGTGCAGGCCTATCGGTGCGGCCGGCCGGGCGCCGAGACTCGTCATCCCGAGGACGGTCCGGGCGGTGGCCGCAACGACCGCATGAGCGCTCCCCTTGTCCCACTCCTCATGGAGGCTCCGTGAACCACCCCACCGACGAGCCCTGCTTCGTCTCCTTCCCGCCCGCCGTCCTGCGCCCGGCCGAACTGACCTCCTTCAGTCGCGGCGGTGGCGCCCGCACCATCCCCCTGGTCACCCGGGCCGTCGGCGCCGAGGTCTTCCTCACCGGGCAGACCCTCTTCGAGGGCGGCGCCGGTATCGCCCTGCACACTCACAACTGCCCCGAGAGCGTGACCATCCTCGAAGGCGAAGCGTTCGTGGAGATCGACGGCACCGAACACCACCTCACCCGGTTCGACACCACCTACGTCCCCGTCGGCACCCCCCACCGCTTCCGCAACGCCTCCGCCACCGAACCCATGCGCATCCTCTGGATCTACGCCTCGGTCGACGCCACCCGCACCCTCGTCGAGTCGGGCATCACCACGCGCGTCGACGCCGAGCAAGGCCAGGCCACCGCCGAGAGCTACGACTACGACCGAGACGGCTGACACAGGAGCAGGAACACCGCTGTGATCACCGAGATCGCCCAGATCAAGATCCACTCGGGCCACGAGAAGCAGTTCGAGAGCGCCGTCGCCGAGGCCGTGTCCCTCTTTCTCTCCGACGATGGTTGCCATGGGATCCTGGTCCACGCCGCCACCGACCGCGGCGCCCAGGCTGTCTCATAGGCCAGCAGATGGCGAGCACGCTCACCACCGCAGCACGCTGACCGCTCAACGAGGCCGTCTCCCTGACGCGGCAGGAAGGCCAGCAGGGTATCTCCTACCTACGGCCGCACTGTCGGCGAGGCCGAGGATCTGGTGGTGGGGCGGGACCCACGGTCGCGGGCTTCTGTCCGCTGGACTGCGGCAGCCAGCAAACATGTGATCCGGCGGGCGAAGTCGGGGCCAGGGACGGGGAGGTCGATCTCCGGCTCGCAGACATACCCGCTGCGGGAGGAACTTCGCCCCGCACCGCTTGCACACCGGGCGCCGGGCTCCCGCTCAGCGGCCCGGCGCTGCTCCTCGTCCGCATCGGCGCGGGCGGCCTGGCGGCGGTAGAGGGCGTCGCCGTCGGGGTTGTCGAGCGCGGCGGTCAGCGTCTGCTCGCCCGTCCGTCCCAGCCGCCGCCACACCGCCGCGTCCGCGCCGTGTTGCTGGAGCTGTTCCAGGGTGGTGACGAGGACGGGCACGGCCTGGCCGTATTCGAGGGCGGTGATCCCCCGGTGGTGGGTGTCGTACCGGCGGGGTGCCCCGTAGCGGCTGGTACCGAACTGCTCGATCAGAGTGTTCTCCATCTGCCGACTGGTCTCGCCCAGCGAGGCGCCCTGGCGGCGGGCGTTGCGGCAAGCGGCCACCGCGACGTTCGCAGTGATCCCGACAGTGATGTCCTGATGGCGTCGAGACGCCCAAGTGGAGGGTGCTGACGGCCCCGACGTAGTCGAAGCTGTCACCACCGACGGCGGGCGGTCGGGAAGGTGCTGCCGTCGCCGATCTCGAATGCCGTGCCAACCTCCGCCAGGCTCTCGGCACCTGGGGCCCCCGTCCCTCGACCCACCGTTGCCACCGGCCGCCCCAAGGTCACACCCCGATCCCGGCACCTGCCGCGCACGCCACCGCGCGACGAATCCCTCGCCTTGCACGCCGAGCTGTGCCCGGCACTTTGCGGACACCGCTGCTCAGGCGCAACACCCCCGGCCACGGGCCCGGCCATGCCAGGCCACACAGCGCGCATCCGTCTTCGCTGCCTCCACAGCCGGGCGTGACAGCCTTCGATCGATAAAGGCGCGAGGCGGGCAGGTAACCCGGG
>NZ_MUND01000352.1 GCF_002154375.1 Streptomyces glaucescens
CCACCGCCGACGACGCCGCCTTCGAGTTCGAAGATGCCGTAGGCGGCGTCGTCGGCGGTGGCGTCGTAGGGCTTGCCGTCCTCGTCCCAGCGCTGCGGGATGTGGGTGGCGGTGAGCGCCTGGACGGACTTCACGCGGCCGAACAGCTCGTGCAGGACGTACTCCCAGTGCGGGAACATGTCGACGACGATGCCGCCGCCGTCCTCGGCGCGGTAGTTCCACGACGGGCGCTGGGCGGCCTGCCAGTCGCCCTCGAAGACCCAGTAGCCGAACTCGCCGCGCACGGAGAGGATCCGGCCGAAGAAGCCGCCGTCGATGAGGCGCTTGAGCTTGAGCAGGCCCGGCAGGAACAGCTTGTCCTGGACGACACCGTGCTTGATGCCCTTCTCGTGGGCGAGGCGGGCCAGTTCGAGGGCGCCGTCGAGGCCGGTGGCGGTGGGCTTCTCGGTGTAGACGTGCTTGCCGGCCGCGATCGCCTTGCGGATGGCCTCCTCGCGGGCGGAGGTGACCTGCGCGTCGAAGTAGATGTCGACGGTGGGGTCGGCGAGGACGGCGTCCAGGTCGGTGGAGACGTGCTCCAGGCCGTGCTGCTCGGCGAGCGCCTTGAGCGCGTGCTCGCGGCGGCCGACGAGGATCGGCTCGGGCCACAGCACGGTGCCGTCGCCGAGGTCGAGGCCACCCTGCTCCCGGATGGCGAGGATGGAGCGGACGAGGTGCTGGCGGTAGCCCATGCGCCCCGTCACACCGTTCATGGCGATACGCACCGTCTTGCGTGTCACGTCGGTCCCTTCCCAGGCGTCGTACGCGGTGGATGCGCGCCGCGTACGCCCCCGGGCGGTGACTGGTGAGCGGTACAGCAAGCGCTTTCTATACGAGGAGAAGCTAGCCTCTCGGCGGGGGTCTGGACAAGACACAGCGCACACTCGGCCTGTTCGAGGGGGCGAACAAGCGGGGCCCGCGGGCTTATGGTCTGCACGGAACCGCGAGCGGCCGCGCGGCCGTGTACGAGGTCGGGCGGGGAAGACCCTCCCCCGCCACGCCCGCATGCCGACGGCGGCAACGCCGACGACGTACGACGAGGTACGACAGATGCGCGAGACGCACGACCGGAGGACGACGAGATGACGGTGACCCTGGCGGACGTGGCGGCCCGCGCCCAGGTCTCGCCCGCGACGGTGTCGCGCGTGCTGAACGGGAACTACCCCGTGGCCGCCTCGACCCGGGAGCGGGTCCTGAAGGCGGTCGACGAACTGGACTACGTGCTCAACGGCCCCGCGAGCGCACTCGCCGCCGCGACGTCCGACCTCGTCGGCATCCTCGTCAACGACATCGCCGACCCCTTCTTCGGGATCATGGCGAGCGCCATCCAGTCCGAGATCGGCGGCCCCGGCGGACGCGCGGGCGGCGAACGGCTGGCCGTCGTCTGCAACACCGGCGGCTCGCCCGAGCGCGAACTCACCTACCTCACCCTGCTGCAACGGCAGCGGGCCGCCGCCGTGGTCCTCACCGGCGGCGCCATGGAGAACGCGCCGCACGCCGCGGCCGTCGCGGCGAAGCTGCGCAAGCTGAGCGAGGCAGGCACCCGGGTCGTGCTCTGCGGGCGCCCGCCCGCGCCCGACACCGACGCCGTCGCCCTCACCTTCGACAACCGGGGCGGCGGCAAGGAGCTGACCGAGCACCTGATCGGCCTCGGCCACCGGCGGCTCGGCTACATCGCCGGCCCCGAGGAGCGCACCACCACCCGCCACCGCCTGGAGGGCCACCGCGCCGCGCTCGCCGCCGCCGGCATCGAGGAGGACCCGCGCTGGACGGTCCACGGCCGTTACGACCGCCGCTCCGGCTACGAGGCCACACTGGAACTCCTGCGCCGCGACCCCACGATCACCGCGGTGGTCGCCGCGAACGACTCCGTCGCCCTCGGCGCCTGCGCCGCCCTGCGCGAGTCCGGCCTGCGCATCCCCGAGGACGTCTCCGTCGCCGGCTTCGACGACCTGCCCTTCAGCATCGACGCGGTGCCGTCCCTGACGACGGTGCGCCTGCCGCTCGCCGAGGCCGGGGCCCGGGCCGGCCGCATCGCGATGGGCCGCGAGGAGCCGCCGCCCGGCCGGGTCGCCACGGCGCGGGGGGAGCTGATGGTGCGCGGGTCCTCCGGAGTGCCGCGGACCTGAGGCGGCGGCCCGCTCACCGCGTGGTGAGCCACGCCGTGAACGCCGGGCCGCCCAGCATGACCAGAGCCGCCGGCAGCCGTACGGGAACCTGCTGAAGGGTCCTGCGGAGGCCGCCGATCCGAAGGTCCGGCACCGGCGCGCTCCGGCTGCCCCGCGGGGTGGCATCCGTCGGGTCGCCCGCGGGGCGGCCGGATCGGCGCGGTACCCGGCCGTGACTCCGGCGTCCCCCGCGAAGGCCGGCCCTGCGGGCCGGGCGGCCGCACCTCAGGGCTCGTGACGGCACCGAGTGCCGCCAAGCCTCAGCTCGGCGAGGCGTTCGAGGTCGTCGCGCAGCGACTCCCTGTCCTCGTCGTCGAGTTCGGCCGCGGAGCCGCCCCCCGCAGTCAGATGTAGCCAGCCGATCCAGGTGCGTACTGGGCTTCCCCGTCGCCGAGGGACCAGTCGATCGGCTCGTTCTCCGTGAGGGTGACGAAGACGTTGCGCGGCTCGGTCCCCGTACGGACCAGGGGCATGAAAACCTCTTCGAGCCTGCCGACGGGAGCGGCCCGCATCTTCGATCTCCGCCGAGCGATTACTTTCCGCCCCGGCGGCCGTCTGTCTTCCGAACGGCATCCACCGACCCGGGAGACACCACCATGCGCATCGTCATCAGCGAGTTCATCAGCCTCGACGGAGTCGTCCAGGCGCCCGGCGGCCCCGACGAGGACACCGACGGCGGATTCGCGCACGGCGGCTGGACGCACCCGTACTTCGACCCGGAGGTCGTCGGCGGGGCCTTCGACGCGGCGCTGGAGGGCGCCGACGCGCTGCTGTTCGGGCGGCGGACCTGGCAGACGATGGCGTCGGCGTGGCCGGAGCGGGCCGGGGATCCGTTCGCGGACCGGATGAACTCCATCCGGAAGTACGTGGTCTCCGACTCGCTCGGCGAATCCGATCTGACCTGGGAGAACTCCGTGCGGATCCCGAGGTCGGAGGCCGTCGCCGAGCTGCGCGAGCTGCGGGAGGGCGACGAGGGCGGTCTGCTGGTGATGGGCAGCCCGACGCTGGCCCGGACGCTGATCGCCGAGGGGCTCGTCGACGAACTGCGGCTGATCGTGATGCCGGTGGTGCTCGGCGGCGGAAAGTCGATCTTCCCCGACGGGGGCGGGAAGTTCCCGTTCGAGCTGGTCTCCACGACGAAGTCGGACGCCGGCACGCTGGTGAACGTCTACCGGCGGGCCGCCGGGTAACGCGGTCCGTGGGCGGAAGAGCCGTGGACGGGAGCGGGTCCCGCGCTTAACCTCGAACCGAGAATCTCTGACCCAGTCAAAGACCCACCCGGCTGGACCGGCATCGGGGAGACATCGGGGGCGAGCATGACCGTCGAAGACATCCGCTCCTTCAACCGCTTCTACACCCGCCTGATCGGCGCGCTGGACTACGGCCGCCAGTTGTACGCCCCGTACACCCTCACCGAGTCCCGGGTGCTCTACGAGCTGGCGCACTCGCCCCGCACCGACGTCGCCGACCTGCGCACCGGGCTGCACCTGGACGCGGGCTATCTGACCCGCATCCTGAACAGGTTCGAGACGGAGGGGCTGATCGAGCGCGGCCCGTCGGAGCGGGATCCGCGGCGGCGGCGGATCCGGCTGACCGCACGGGGCCGGGAGACCGCCGATCTGCTGGACGAGCGGGCCCGGCAGACGGTCGGCACGCTGCTGGCGGGGGTGGCGCCGGACGACCGGCCGCGGCTGGCCGAGGCGCTGAGGACGGTGCGGACCCTGTTGTCGGGTGACCGGGCGCCCCGCCCCGAGGACGTCGTGCTGCGCGAGCCCGCCCCCGGCGACCTGGGCTGGGTCGTCCAGCGCAACGCCGTGCTGTACGCCGCCGAGTACGGCTGGAACGCCGAGTACGAGGGGCTGGTCGCGCGGATCGTCGCGGACTTCGCGGAGGATCACGACCCGCGTGCGGAGCGGGTGTGGATCGCCGAGCTGGACGGGGCACCGGTGGGGTGTGTGATGTGCGTACGGGACGAGGCGCCCGGCACCGCCCGGCTGCGGCTGCTGCTGGTCGACCCCGGCGCGCGTGGCCTCGGCATCGGTGACCGGCTGGTCACGGCGGTCGTCGGCTTCGCACGGGGGGCCGGCTACCGCGAGCTGGTCCTGTGGACGAACGACGTGCTCACCACCGCCCGCCGGATCTACCAGCGGCACGGCTTCGTGCTCGTCGCCGAGCAGCCGCACCGCTCCTTCGGTCAGGATCTCGTCGGGCAGGACTGGCGGCTGGATCTGCGCGCGCGGGCGGAGTGACGAGTAGGGTCGCTGAGTATGAAGCTGGCGTTCTCCACTCTCGGCGTCCCCGGTCTCCCCCTCCCCGATGTGCTCCGCCTCGCGGCGGAACACGGCTACCACGGGGTCGAACTGCGCGCGCACCCGGAGGAACCGGTGCACCCAGGCCTCGGCCCGGACGAACGCGCGCAGGTGGCCGCCGAGTTCAAGGCGGCCGGTGTCGAACCCCTCGGTCTCGCCGGATACGTGCGGGTGGCCGCGCCCGGCGACGACGAGCCGGTGCTGGCGGACATCCGCGCCCTGCTGGACCTGGCCCGCGATCTCGGCGCCCCGTTCGTGCGGGTGTTCCCCGGCGCGGACCTGGTGGGCCAGCCGCCGGAGGAGGCCGACGCGGTCGCCGCCCGCCGACTGGGCGTCGCCGCCGAACTCGCCGCCGACGCGGGCGTACGGATCCTGCTGGAGACCCACGACTCGCACCGCACCGGCGCCGACGCCATCCGTATCCTGGGCCCGGTCGGGCACCGGCACGTGGGCGCGCTGTGGGACGTGATGCACACCTGGCTGGGTGGCGAGCAGCCCTCCGAGACCTACGCGGCCCTCTCCCCGCACCTGGGCTATGTCCAGGTCAAGGACATCGCCTCCGCCGACGACACCGCCCCGCTGCCGCTCGGCGCGGGCGTGCTGCCGGTCGCCGAGGTGGTGGAGGTGCTGTCCCGGCACGGCTGGGACGGCTGGCTGTGCTGGGAGTACGAGAAGCGGTGGTACGAGTCGGCGGCGCCGCTGCCGGAGCTGCTGGGCGCGGGCCGGGACCATCTGGCGCGGCTGCTCAACGATTCGGCGTGAGCGATTCGGCGTGAGCGATTCGGCGTGAGCCGCTCGGCGTGAGGGTTCGGTGTGACCGGTCCCGGCACAGCGTGCGTGCCGGGACCGCCCGCGGACGATCTCCGGACCGCTCGCGGGATGTCCGGCGAGGTCAGCCGATGGCCGCGCGCAGCTCGGCGAACTCCTCGTGGAAGCCGGGGAAGGTCTTGCGGACGCACCCGGGGTCGTCGAAGGAGATGCCGGGGGCGCGCAGGCCCGCCACCGCGAAGGACATCACGATGCGGTGGTCGCCGTAGGACTTGATCTCGACGCCGGACGCCGGGGTGCCGGGCTGGATCTCGATCCAGTCCGGGCCCGTCTCGACCGCCACACCCAGCCGCCGCAGGTTCTCCGCGCAGGCCTCCAGCCGGTCGCACTCCTTCACCCGCGTGTTGGCGACGTCCTCGATGCGCACCGGGCCGGAGGCGTACGGGGCGATCGCGGCGAGGGTCGGCATGGTGTCGGAGATGTCCCGCATGTTGACGGTGAGGCCGTGCAGTTCGCCGGTCCCGCGCACGGTCGTGCGGTCGGCGCCGATCTCCACGTGGGCGCCCATGCGGCGCAGTACGTCCACGAAGGCCAGGTCGCCCTGGAGGGCGCCCTCGCCGAGGCCCGGGACGGTGACCTCGCCGCCGGTGAGCGCGGCGGTGGCGAAGAAGTAGCTGGCGGTGGAGGCGTCCGGCTCGATCGCGTAGGTGGTGGCGCGGTAGCCGCCCGGCGGGACG